>NZ_CP193666.1:205000-514211 GCF_051106275.1 Streptococcus sp. KHUD_014
GGTTCGAATCCAGCTACCCCAGTTATACTTTGCCGGCGTGGCGGAATTGGCAGACGCGCTGGACTCAAAATCCAGTGTCCGCAAGGACGTGCCGGTTCGACCCCGGCCGCCGGTATAGTTGAAAAGACAAGGTTTCTAAGCCTTGTCTTTTTGTTATGTCATAAGAAATTTCTTGGAATTGTTACTAATAATTACTAATTTCATATAAAAGAACATGATTAAAAGTTATAGAAAGTGATATTTTTGGGTAATTGTATCATAGCAAAGAACAGGTATTGTTTTGCTATTCGTTACATCTCCATCAATAAAGTAATGATTTTTACTATCATAGTAAATCTTACCCAGGTATCTTCTATCTTTAGCTACTTCCCAAGAAGCAATATGGCCCGAAATAATAGCTTTATGAAATCTATCAGTGGTAATAGGAAATTTGTTTGTAAATATCTCTGAACTCGTTAGTTCTTTCCAAAGCTTTCCTGCTTCTTCATCAATGCCAGCATGAACAAAAATTTGGGTATCAGTTTCATAATAGCGTTTATCCCTATATCGTTTTTTAAACCAGTTTATAAATGGATTGAATTTGATATTATTTTTAATTTCATTTCTAACACCTGTTTCAAAGTTGTTAGCATTCGATTTAAAAATATAGTTCAATTCCTCTGGAGAGAAGAAGCTTTTTATTGTTTCTGGAAATGCAGAAGAAGTAGGCTTTTCTAAAATCAACCAATCATAAAACCATTCTTCATGATTTCCTAATAGAGTGATAATTTGATTAGGATAAAGTTCCTCAAGTTCAATTATTTTGGAAATAACTTGAAAAGATTGAGAACCATTGTCAATGTAGTTTCCAAGTAAGATAAGTCGACTTTGTTTATCAGATAAATCTATTTTATTGATAGATTTAATAAACTCATTGTAGTGCCCATGTATATCAGATATTGCGTATATTTTAGCCATAGCGTCTCATCATTTCTTCATGTGAGATAGTCTTTTTGCCACATTCAACCCATTTTTTATAAGCTTCATCAGCGACCTTAATATCATACATATCTTCAATTTTCTCTATAATAGCTCTCTCTTCATCAGTTGCGACAAAACTAGCTACTGTTTCAGGGTGTTTAATGTAGTCAATTCCTGCTTTATCAATTTGTCCAGAGTGTGCTTTTTTAGCTACTTCATGTGCTTTAATTGCTTGTGATGTATCCATGATTTAATTATAAACTTTCCATTTATAAAACTCAATTACTTTATAGTAAATCATCTAGTTTATCAGCTAAATCCTTTTGCTTACTTGGGTACAAGTGAGAGTAGGTATCAATCGTTGTTGTTATAGAAGCATGTCCTAGTCGCTCTTTTACAACTAGATAATCTTCCCCTTGGTTAATCAGCAGGGAAGCGTGTGAGTGCCTAAAATCGTGTATGCGTATCTTTTTTAGTGTGCTATCACGTTCAAGTATTTTCTTATATTGTTTTTCAACTGCATTTTTTGTAATTGTAATAGGTGAGCCTTGAAACACTTGTAGGGTCATGCTATCACTAGTAAATTGTTCTAATAGGTGTTTTTGTTTCTGTTTCCATTGTTGTAGTTCATGGCTCAATTTCTTATTAATGATAATTCTTCTTGTTCCAGCTTTAGTCTTTGTTGTGCTAACATGACTTATTCCTTTGTTTACATAAACTGATTTTGTAATGTGAATTGTATTGCTTGTAAAATCAATGTCTTGCCATGTTAGTGCTAATGCTTCCCCAAGTCGTAGTCCTGTAAAGAATAGAACAGTAAAGAGTAACTTGATATTATATTCTTCAGTTTCAAACAAGGTTAAAAAATGTTGAAATTCTTTGACTGTCCAAAACTGCATTTTTGTTTTTTCGATTGGCAACTTTTTTATCAAATTTGCTGGATTGGAGGTATAATAGCCTTTTCGCAAACCAACATCAAAAATCTTTTTGAGTAAAATCATGATTTTGTTGATAGTATTTGTGCTTAACGGTTTATCAGAATTTTTAGCTACTTTTTTCCTAAGATGTTCTCTAAATTGGTATATGTCTTCATAGGTTAGTTTTCCGACATTATCTACCATAGAAAAATAATCTTTGATGTGTTTGTTGTAATTATTATCTTGTGTATTGATATAGCTTGCTTTTCGATGATTTATACTATCTTCTTCCTTTAGTAGTTCATATAGTATGGGGATAGTTATTTTAGCCCCATAGAAGCGTTCTTTTAACTCTACACTTCGTAAGTAGTGTTCTGCTTCAATAGCTACTTTTTTCGTCTTATAGCCCTTTCTGACAATTCTACGTTGCTTTAGTGTTATTGGGTCAAAACCGTTGCTAATATCAACTATCCAATTACCGTCTTTATCTTTTCTAATTGCCATATTTTACTCCTTGAGGGTACTGTTTTGAACATCAAAACCGAGTAATTCGCTTACTATAGTAGCAGGTATAGTACCAATTCGTTTATTCTGATAGACTGTAAAGCCTCGTGTTATCAATAGTTCTTTCCCTTGGCGGATAATACGTTTAGATGTTCCCTCAGAGAAACCAAGGGCAACTAGGTCATTCTTAGTAACAGTTACTATCATGTAACTTACTCCTTTATTCATCTAGTTTTATTTTCTTATACTTTACATGATTATCGAAATACTGACCGTCTTTATAGACTTTACTAATGTATTCCGTTTCATATAGTACGACTGAACTATCATAATTAAAATCTTCATAAGTATAAAATCTATCTTCATCAGGCTTTTTTAAGTTGCGTGATGAAAAATAGGCTTGCTTTCCGAAGTTTTCCAACAATTCTTGTCCAATCCCTTTTTCAAAATACTTTGTGACATATCGACCGCGATTTTCTTTGCTGTCTACATCAACTTTATTTATCCGTACTGCTCCATGTCCCCAAAGTTCCAAGAGTTGACGGTGTGGTACATAAGGAACGCTGAAAAGCAGAATATGAGCATGCCATGCTCCACGTTTTTGCTTTTCTAATACTGTTAAATATTTTAATTTACTTTTCTTGGTATTAAAGATGTGGTAGTTAAAGCGTTTTATAAAAGTTTTTAGTAAGTCTTTGAAGTGGTTTCTGTCGCTAATATTTTCTTTAGTGGTCAGGGTTAGAAATGAAGTATTGTCATCATAATTACAATCGACTAATCGAAGTAAGTTCCACTTTGCTTCTAAGCGAGTTTTTTTCATACGCTCCAGACGTTGTTCTTGTTCTTCAGGTGTAAGTTCATTAAATGTTCTACGTTGTGATTTTTCCTTGCTTTTAGTATCAGTATCTAAAATGGATTTTCCTTTTGAAAATATTGGCTTTTCATATTCCCAAATTTCAATATAGGAAGAAGTGCGGACTATTTTTTTATTATACGAGGTCATAAAAATAGTTCCTTTTAGGTTGGCTTTCGCCAAAAGATTGTCTATATAATAAATAAACTAGGAGGAGCAAAGCTCCTCCTAACTTTTATCATGTGACCTAAGCACCGCTCTGCTAAACACGCTTCCAGCTTGCCGACCTCCAGTCGGCAGTTTTGCCTATGATCACATGATTAAAAGTTATAGAAAATAATATTTCTTGGTAATTGTATCATAGCAAAGAACAGGTATTGTTTTGCTATGATTTACATCCCCATCAATGAAGTAATGATTCTGGTTGTAATACACTTTTCCAAGATAGCTATCATCTCTTGCAACTTGATGAGAAGCGATATGACCTGAAATGACATCTTTGATGAAAGCACCTGTTGTTACTGGAAATTTATTGGTAAATGTTTCTGGACTTGTCAACTCCTCCCACAGGTCACCAGCTTCTTCTTCAATACCTGCATGAACAAAAATTTGATTATCAGTCTCGTAATAGCGTTTATCCTTGTATCGCTCTTTAAACCAGTCTATAAATTTAGTTTTCGTTTTGATTGCATTTCTAATAGCAATTTCAAAGTTATTGGGATTAGAGACTAAGATTTCTTTCAACTCTTCTGGAGAAAAGAAACTTTGTATCGTTTCTCCGAATGCAGAAGCAGTAGGAGTTTCTGGTATTAACCAGTCATAGAACCATTCCTCATGATTGCCAAATAGGGTGATGATTTGCCCAGAGTACACTTCTTCTAGCTCTATAATTTTAGACAACACTTGAAAAGATTTAGAACCGTTATCAATATAGTCTCCAAGTAAGATAAGTCTGTTATCTTTATCAGATAACTCTACTTTGTTGAGAGCTTTTATGAACTCATCTAAATATCCATGTATGTCAGAAATTGCGTAAATTTTAGCCATAGAATCTTATTTTGTTAGAGGGAGCACATCAGAGCATGAGAACCAAAGGTTTCCGTTATACTGACCAACATTCAAATCTTTTAATATAACAGGGCAGGTTTTGTTGTTTGCCATATCTTGTACAGAAGCAGTAGGAGTGAGAGTATTAACCTTGACCTGTATCATCTCCATGAAAAAATCGCTATTTTCATCTTGAATTGACACATTTAGACGTAATGCGGTAGGTTTACTGGTTTCACGGTCTAAAACTTCAGTATATCCTTTTACGGCAAAGAAACGATTACCAAGGAGCTCAATTTTCAAAAAGTCATTTAATTTCATAGATAGTTTCCTTTCTTTTTTACCTCCTGCCAAAGCAGTCGGTTTGCTCTTTTTCTCTGTTGGAAAGAATACCTATTCCAACAGAGAAAAAGACCGCTATTAGTGGACTGGTAGTATGTTTCTAACTACCTGCAAAAATTCTCGTTTTGTTTTAACATCAACGAATGGAACTATTGTCAGTACAGGTTCCACAGAATTCAGACCGTCAGCATAAAAGAGAGCCTCTCCTTTTCTATCGGATACAGTAGGAACATTTTCCAATTCACACATAGAAAAAGCCATTCTTAGACGGTCACTTCCTGGATTCCCAAGATATAATACCGCAGATATTTGGTTTCTCAATTCTACCGGAATATTCTCAGCATTAGGGTCTTGCGTAGATAATAGTAAGTGACAACCAGCCTGTCTTCCTTTACGAGCAATCAAACCCAAGTTTTGCAAAATTTCGTTCCATAACTCTTTACCTTGTTTGCTAGAGCCACAAGAATCACGAATAGAAGCAAGCTCATCGACAAATAGAAAATTAGGTGTCATCATGCCCAGGTCATATGCATCAGCATTTAATGAACTATTCTGTTTGATAATTTCAAACCTTGCATCCATAATCTCTATAAATTTTCTCGATAATTTTGCTAGCATTTGGGGTGAAGAGCCTACTGCCACTTGTTCTCCCAGTTCTTCGTGAAGAAGTTCACCAATACGATATAAATCGGCAGCCTTACCATCAACTATACCTAAATAAGTATCATCATCACTACCACAACCTTTAGCCAGTGCGTTAAATAAGTACCATTGTAAGGCTATTGTTTTGCCTGTTCCAGTGCGTCCATAAATACCGATATTAGTATTCGATTTCAGAGAGAATTGTTGGGTATTTGATAGCTTGATTATTGGAGTAGGAATATCTTCAAAAAATTCTTTAGTCAATGTGTGGGCATTTAAAACATACTGTTCAATTTTTTCTGTGTGACCGAGTTTATAAATAACACAATCAGGGAATTCTTGTTTTGATATTAAAGGCAACCCTAAGGTTGGTATAAGATACTCCTCTAGATTTTTAAGAAGTTTTAAAAATTTATTCCCAAACAGAGGTACTTTAACCATTACATCATTATTAGGCGTGATTTCGAAGTTCAATGTTGCGCTATTGATTACTAGATTGTTACTTTCTTCATATAAATTTAGACTTATTAGCATATCAAATAGAGATTCTCTGACGTACAATATACTTTGAATTTTTTTAATAAAAGTAGACCTAAAAAATTTTTCTACAAGAATAATAAGGCCTGTAAAAAAACTTGACATAATCAATCCAAAAGGTATAAAGGGGATTGAAAACCAAGTATTTATCAATAAGAGGCCTACTAACAATTCAGTTCCTATTCTACTAAGAAAAAGTCTACGAGAAGTAATAACATAGGGATTAACTTTTACTTTCACAGATTTGCTCAGTTTCAGTATTTTCATCTTCATTCCTCTCAGAAATTAATGTATCTATACAACCAATTAAAAAGATAAATGGATTTTAGTAAGGTCAGGAGCTCTAATATTTGCAATTATAGTAAGCAGAGTACAGATAGAAAGTACCAGTATTGACCAATGAGCCACCCTTAATCTGCTACTTGAAATGATATAATTTCTTGTTAAATCTGCTATTGTTCTTAATCTAAATAGTTTCATTTAAAAACTCCTAAACTGTAAAAGTTACTTGTAGTGCTTTATGGTCACTAAAATGATTATCAAGTGTCGAATAGTTTTCAATTTTGCTATTTGGTGTAATGAAAATATGGTCAAGTTTCTTATTACTCCAAGTCGGTAAATCTCGGCTAGCATTTACCATGTATTGCTCCATTTCAACTATCTTATCGGGTAAAGTCGTTTCATTATTTGGACTTTCATTGAAATCACCTGCCAAGATAATATGGTCATACAATTTGCTTGCTTGGGAAGCAAATTGAATATATTTATCCCACATTTCTTTTTTTTCTACGGGGCGATTTTCAAAAAGAGGAAAGTGGAGAGAAAAGACCGCGATAGTTTTATTATTAATTTTAAACAGACCACCACTTTGTCTACAATAGAAGTCATCATAAATAGGAGGAAGTTCTTTGATGAGTTCGATATTGTCACTAAAATAGAAAAGTCTAGTACTTACAGCATTAGATTTATCAGACTTAGGATAAATAACCCCATATCCACGCTTTCTCAATTCTGTATCAAGTTCTTTTGCTAACTTTTCGGCTAACAAAAATTTCTGATATTCATCAACATTTAAGTAGCGAGGCTTTGTTGATGGTTGGGTGCCTCCAGCTTCTTGTAATGCTATGAAAGTAGGGTTTTGTGATAATAAATAATCAGCTATCTTAGTAGAAGTTCTATCCTTATATGGTCCACCAGAGCCACGATAATCAAGGTTTGCAGTCAATAAAGATAAATTAGTCATATCAGTTCTCCTTTTATTGAAAAATTTAAAAAATATAAACGTGGTTATTCTTTTTAAAAAATAAACGATACAGATGTCGTCTATTTTTGAGTGTTTTCAAGATAAAACTTAGCAAGGAAATCTATTACCTGCCCTTGAGTTGGGGGATAACCTAAATTTCTCACTAGTTCTCCTGCAATGATTTCCAAATTTAACTTGGTTGATTTATCTACAACTGCTGATATATTTGTAGGATTATCAAACATGCTACTTGCTGGAACTGGTTTACCTCTTGCCATAATTTTTCCTTTCAACATTATAACCATGTTTATAACTATTATAATTTTTCTATGCATACTTGTCAACCCATAACACCTAAAAAAATAAAAAATTCTATACGCGTATGGTATAATCTACTTATTTGAAAAATGATGAAAGGTTAGATAAAATGGGATATAGTGAATGGCAACCTGTCAATTATTCAGTTACTGAAGATGAAGACTTTGAAACAGTAAAACAAAGAGTAATTAAAGATTTTCAACATTATCTAAAACTACTTGATGATGGTACTGAGAAAAGTCGTGACAAAGTCTATAAATCTTTTACTTTTAGTAAGTTATTTGGAGAAGAACTTGGTACTGACGATGATATCGACAAGTTAAGTAAAGAAATAATGGATAGATTGAGGAAAAGTAAATCCTAAAAAGTTACTAAAAATAAAAAAACTATCGTTTTTGCGATAGAGGTATCTTCTTAAAAAGGCTATTTGAAAGGCTTCACATACTTATAAAACGGTAAGAGCCAAACTCAAAATCCAGTGTCCGCAAGGACGTGCCGGTTCGACCCCGGCCGCCGGTATAGTATTAAAGACAAGGTTTTAGGACCTTGTCTTTTTATTTAGGCTTATATCCCTGGTACAAACCATCCGTTTGACGGGTGGTTATGTTTCTTCAAATAAAGTTTAAAAAAATTTTACTAAAAATAGGTCTATACCATTTACAAATTCTTTTGAAAGGTTTATAATGTAATTGACATAATAAATAGTAGAATATTTTCTTAAGGAGGTTTTCATTATGCCTAAGTATATTAAAGCTGATCAATTTTTCTATCCACATGGTATTCGTCGTGGAGGTTATTTGGAACTTATTGATGGCAAGTTTGGTAAGCACGTTGAAGAGATTTCTGATGATTCTGAAATTTTAGACTACTCTGGTTACAGCATTGCACCGGGTCTAGTTGATACTCACATTCACGGTTTCGGTGGTGTCGATGTTATGGATAACAATATTGAAGGTACACTTCATACGATGAGTGAAGGTCTTCTTAGTACTGGTGTTACTAGTTTTCTTCCAACTACTCTTACTTCATCATTTGAACAGTTGCTAGCGGTTACTGAGAACATTGGTGCACGCTATCAAGAAGCATCTGGTGCTAAGATTCGTGGTATTTATTTTGAAGGACCTTACTTTACTGAAGAATTTAAGGGGGCTCAAAATCCTGCCTATATGAAAGATCCACGTATGGATGAATTCCGCGCTTGGCAAAAGGCTGCTAATGGTCTTCTTAATAAAATTGCTCTTGCACCTGAACGTGAAGGGGTTGAGGATTTTGTACGTACAATTACTGGTGAAGGTGTAACTGTTGCTCTTGGTCACTCTAATGCTACCTTTGATGAAGCAAAAAAAGCTGTTGATGCTGGAGCTAGTGTATGGGTTCACGCCTATAATGGAATGCGTGGCTTAACACACCGCGAACTTGGTATGGTTGGTGCTATGTATGAGTTACCACACACTTATGCAGAATTGATTTGTGATGGTCATCACGTGGATCCTAAGGCTTGCGAAATTCTTCTTAAACAAAAAGGAACTGAAAATATTGCCCTTATCACTGACTGTATGACAGCAGGTGGTTTGCAAGATGGGGACTATATGTTAGGTGAATTTCCAGTTGTAGTTGCAAATGGGACTGCTCGCCTTAAATCTACAGGTAACTTGGCAGGTTCCATTCTCAAACTAAAAGATGGTCTCAAAAATGTAGTTGAATGGGGAATTGCAAATTCTCATGAGGCAGTCATGATGGCTAGTCTGAATCCAGCTAAATCAGTCCATATCGATGACGTCTGTGGACAAATTCGTGAAGGCTATGATGCTGACTTTATCGTGCTAGATAAAGATTTGGAATTAGTAGCAACTTATCTAGATGGTGAAAAACGTTATCAAGCATAATTTCTAAAGAAGAAACTAGTTTAGTTTCTTCTTTTTTAAAATAAATTTGTTATTTCTTTCACAAGCCACTTGATTTCTATGCTGAAAAGGCTTACAATTATGATATAAACAATACAAATAAAAAAGCGGAGGATTGCTTATGAAAGCTTATACTTACGTTAAACCAGGCCTTGCGTCATTTGTTGATGTTGACAAACCAGTTATTCGCAAGCCAACAGATGCTATTGTGCGTATCGTTAAGACTACTATTTGTGGTACAGACCTTCATATTATTAAAGGAGATGTTCCTGCTTGTAAGAGTGGAACTATCCTAGGACATGAAGGAATTGGTATTGTAGAGGAAGTTGGAGCAGGAGTTTCAAACTTCAAAAAGGGTGATAAGGTTTTAATTTCTTGCGTTTGTGCATGTGGCAAGTGTTACTATTGTAAAAAAGGAATCTATGCTCACTGTGAAGACGAAGGTGGATGGATTTTTGGACATTTGATCGACGGTATGCAAGCAGAATATCTT
Source organism: Streptococcus sp. KHUD_014 (assembly GCF_051106275.1). Taxonomy (GTDB): domain Bacteria; phylum Bacillota; class Bacilli; order Lactobacillales; family Streptococcaceae; genus Streptococcus. The sequence goes on from NZ_CP193666.1 coordinate 214,761, forward strand.
CGTGTGCCTCATGCTGATAATACTCTTTATCATACTCCATCTGACTTGTCTGATGAAGCCTTAGTTATGTTATCTGACATCTTACCAACTGGCTATGAAATTGGTGTCTTAAAAGGGAAAGTAGAGCCTGGTTGTAGTGTAGCGATCATTGGTTCAGGTCCAGTTGGCTTGGCAGCTTTATTAACCGCTCAATTCTATTCACCAGCCAAATTGATTATGGTTGACTTAGATGATCACCGTTTGGACACTGCCGTTTCCTTTGGTGCTACTCATAAAATCAATTGTGCAGATGCTGAAAAGGCTATTCAAGAAATCTATGATTTAACAGATGGTAGAGGGGTTGATGTAGCTATCGAGGCAGTTGGTATTCCACAAAGTTTTGACTTCTGTCAGAAGATTATTGGAGTTGATGGAACCGTAGCAAACTGTGGCGTTCATGGTAAGCCAGTTCAGTTCGATTTGGACACACTTTGGATTCGTAACATTAACGTGACTACTGGATTGGTTTCCACAAACACAACTCCACAGCTTTTGAAAGCCTTAGAAAGTCATAAAATTGAACCAGAAAAATTGGTAACTCATTATTTCAAACTTAGTGAAATTGAAAAGGCCTATGAAGTATTTGGTAAGGCTGCTGATCATCATGCGATTAAAGTCATTATTGAAAACGATATTTCAGAAAGTTAATCCTATCTTTGAATCCAGTTATTTTTTTTGAATAGCTGGATTTTTTGAAAAAACTTTATAATTCGTGAAAATGAGCAAATTTCTTTCATTATTCTAAAAAATTCGCTATAATATACGGTACAAAGGAAGTAAGAAATGTATCGAGTTATAGAAATGTATGGAGATTTTGAGCCTTGGTGGTTTTTAGAAGGCTGGGAAGAAGACGTCATTGCGAGTAAGCAATTCGAAAACTACTATGACGCCTTGAAGTATTATAAATCTTGTTGGTTTGATTTGGAAGAGAGAATCCCGCTCTACAAGAGTCGTGGAGATTTGATGACTATATTTTGGGATCCAGGTGACCAACGTTGGTGTGAAGAATGTGATGAATTTCTTCAACAATATCATTCATTAGCTTTATTGGAGGATGGGCAAGTCATCCCAGATGAAAAATTTAGACCAGGCTATGAAAAACAAACAGGGTTAGAGGTGCACCGAACCTGCCGTATCAAAAACGAAGGAACAACTTTTTAAGGAAGTTGTTCTTTTTTTGTATTTTCTTCGAATAATAACAGTAAGGAGGAAGATATGGTACAAGCACTTGCACAAGAATTGATTACACTGGCCAAAAAAGAAGGAGCTCAAGACATCTATTTCGTTCCTAAAAATCTGATCTATGAGCTACATATGCGAATTGGGGATGAGAGGCGATTTATTGATAGTTATGACTTTGAAAAGTTGGGTGCTGTCATTAGTCACTTTAAATTTATTGCGGGGATGAACGTTGGCGAAAAACGTCGTAGTCAGCTTGGTTCCTGTGATTATCAGCATGATGGTAGACTTACTTCACTGCGTTTGTCAACGGTAGGTGATTATCGGGGCTATGAGAGTCTAGTTATTCGACTTTTACATGACCAAGAACAAGAGCTGCGTTTTTGGTTTCAAAATCTTAAGGAACTGGAAAAGAGTTTTAGGCAAAGAGGGCTTTATCTTTTTGCAGGCCCTGTAGGAAGTGGTAAAACAACCCTCATGCATGAATTGGCTAAGTCATTGTTTAAGGGACTGCAGGTCATGTCTATTGAGGACCCAGTTGAGATAAAGCAAGAAGAGATGTTACAATTACAACTTAATGAAGCTATCGGACTGAGCTATGAAAATCTGATAAAACTATCTCTTCGTCATCGACCGGATCTCTTGATTATCGGTGAAATTCGGGATAGCGAGACGGCTCGCGCAGTTGTACGAGCTAGCTTAACGGGAGCCACAGTATTTTCGACTATTCATGCAAAGAGTGTTCGTGGGGTTTATGAGCGTCTTTTAGAACTTGGTGTCAGCGAAGATGAACTGGCAGTTGTTTTACAAGGTGTTTGCTACCAGAGACTAATCGGGGGAGGAGGAATGATTGATTTTGCAAACCAAGAGTATCAGGAACACCAAGCAAACAAGTGGAATGAGCAAATTGACCAACTTTTTAAAGATGGACATATCACTGCCCTTCAAGCTGAAACGGAGAAAATTAGCTACCAGTAATCAGAAGAAAATCATCACTCTCTTTAATAATTTATTTTCCAGTGGTTTTCACCTGGTAGAAATCATTTCCTTTCTAGATAGAAGTCTCTTGTTGGAAAAGGAATATGTAGCTCAGATGCGCTTAGGACTTTCACAGGGAAAGTCTTTCTCGGAAATGATGGGTCATTTAGGTTTTTCGAGTGCGATTGTCACTCAGCTTTCATTGGCTGAAGTTCATGGGAATCTCCATTTGAGTTTGGAGAAAATTGAAGAATATTTAGATAATCTAGCTAAGGTTAAGAAGAAGTTAATTGAAGTTGCGACCTACCCAGTTATTTTGCTAGCTTTCTTACTGATTATTATGTTGGGCTTGCGGAATTATCTCTTGCCTCAACTGGATAGTAGCAACATAGCTACCTTAGTGATTAGTAACCTGCCACAGATTTTTCTTGGGTTTGTTCTAGCACTGGGTTTAGCATCTTTAACCGGTCTGATTTTCTACAGAAAATCTAAGAAGATACAAGTCTTTTCTTATCTGGCTAGAATCCCCTATTTAGGTGTGTTTGTTCAGTATTATCTAACTGCCTATTATGCTAGGGAATGGGGCAATATGATTGGGCAAGGTTTAGAGTTGGCACAGATTTTCCAGATGATGCAGGGGCAAGGAGATCCTCTTTTTAAGGAAATTGGATACGATTTAGATCAATCTTTGCAAAATGGGCATGAATTTTCTAAGGTTGTTCAGACCTATCCCTTCTTTAGAAAGGAGTTGGGATTAATCATTGAATATGGAGAGGTTAAATCCAAGTTGGGAAGTGAATTGGAAATCTATGCGGAAAAAACCTGGGAATCCTTCTTTACCCGAGTCAATCGTACCATGAATCTAGTTCAACCGCTGGTCTTTATTTTTGTAGCCTTGCTAATCGTTTTATTGTACGCAGCCATGTTGCTGCCCATGTATCAAAATATGGAGATGAATTTTTAGATGAAAAAAATGTTGATGGAATTAAAAAAAGCTAAGGTAAAAGGATTCACTCTTGTTGAAATGTTAGTGGTCCTTCTTATCATTAGCGTCCTACTCTTGCTTTTTGTACCCAATCTGACTAAGCAAAAGGATGCAGTCAATGACAAGGGAAAAGCAGCTGTCGTCAAGGTAGTAGAGAGCCAGGCAGAACTCTATAGCCTGGATAAAAATGAGGATGCTAGTCTAAGCAAATTACAGGCAGATGGACGTATCACTGCTGAGCAAGCAAAAGCCTATAAAGAGTATCATGCCAAGCAAAATAAGAGTCAGTCAGTTGCAGATTAGGGCCTTTACCATGCTAGAAAGCCTATTGGTCTTAGGAATAGTTAGCCTGTTAGCCTTGGGTTTGTCAAGTTCAGTTCAATCAACTTTTGCAGCTGTGGAAGAGCAAATTTTCTTTATGGAGTTTGAGGAACTTTATCGAGAAACCCAGAAACGAAGTCTGGCTAGTCAACAAAAGATGAATTTAGTGTTAGAAGAGAGGAGCATTAGTAATGGCTATCAAAAGTTAGTCATTCCTAAAGGGATTCAGCTTCAGTCACATCAGTCAATAACATTTGATAAGGCTGGAGGTAGTTCATATCTGGTTAGCATCAGATTTCAAACAAGGAAAGAAGTAGTTCGCTATCGACTAAATATAGGAAATGGAAAGATTAAACGTATTCAAGAAGCAAAAAATTAAGGCGGTTATTTTACTGGAAGCAGTGATTTCACTAGCCATTTTTGCCAGTATTGCAACCCTCTTGCTGGGGCAGATTCAAGAAAGTAGAAAAAGAGAAGTAGAACTTCTAAAACAGGAAGAAGTTTTGCGAGTGGCTCGTATGGCTTTGCAGACTGGACAAAAGCAGTTAACTGTCAATGGCCTTACGGTTCATGTTGTCTCGAATGAGCGAGGTTTGGAGGTGTATCATGGAACTGAAAAATTACTGGCGATTGAGGAAAAGTAAAGCTAGAGCTTTTACTCTTTTAGAATCCCTGGTTGCCCTTATCGTTATTAGTGGGAGCCTACTTCTTTTTCAAGCTATGAGCCAACTATTGGTTTCAGAAGTTCGCTATCAGCAGAAAAATGAGCAGAAGGAGTGGCTCTTATTTGTAGATCAGCTGGAAGCGGAGTTGAATCGAGCTCGGTTTGAAAAAGTTGAGAATGATAGACTTTACCTCAAACAGGAAGGTAAACCTATTTCCATGGGGAAATCAAGGTCAGATGATTTTCGGAAAACAGATGTTAGTGGACGTGGTTATCAACCCATGGTCTACGGTCTAAAATCAGCTCGAATTCAAGAAAAAGGGCAGGAGCTGCACTTTCACTTTCAGTTTGAAAAGGGACTAGAGAGGGAGTTTATCTATCGTGTTGAAAAAGAAAAAAGTTAGAGCAGGCGTTCTCCTATACGCTGTCACTATTGCTGGAATTTTTAGTCTTCTGTTGCAGTTTTATCTGAACCGGCAAGTAGCTCATCATCAGGATTATGCCTTAAATAAAGAAAAACTTCTTGCATTTGCTATGGCTAAGAGAACCTATGAAAAAGCTTCTTCTGAAAATGGAGAGCAGTCATTTAATGTAGGGAAGTCAACTTATCGAAATGACGAAAAATTCTTCACAACGACTATTGACACAGGAAAAAATAAGTTTGAATTTCACTATCCACCTTTGAAAAAGACCGACCAAAAGTCTAAGAAAATAGAAAACAAGTCCAAAGAAGGAAGTGAGGAGAAAAAAGAAGAAGGGGGCAAAAAAGAGACTGCAAGATCTTCCAAATTAGCACCTTCAAAGAAGGGCACAGAGTAGTTTGGACGAGGTTTTTACCTGAAATCATGCTATAATAGATACATATGGAGGACCAAAAATGGCAAGTGTAAAATTGTATCTAGTGCGTCATGGGAAAACAATGTTTAATACGATTGGGCGTGCTCAAGGCTGGAGTGATACTCCTTTAACAGCTGAAGGTGAGCGAGGTATTCATGAATTGGGAATTGGCTTGCGTGAGTCAGGCTTAAGATTTGAGCGGGCTTATTCAAGTGACTCTGGACGGACCATTCAGACAATGGGAATTATCCTTGAGGAACTAGGTTTGACAGGGCAAATTCCTTATCGTATGGATAAGCGAATCCGTGAATGGTGCTTTGGTAGTTTTGATGGTGCATATGATGGAGACCTTTTTATGGGCATCATCCCACGTATCTTTAATGTCGATCATGTGCATCGTTTGTCCTATGCTGAGCTGGCTGAAGGCTTGGTAGAAGTGGATACAGCAGGCTGGGCTGAAGGCTGGGAAAAACTAAGTGGTCGCATCTGGGAAGGTTTTGAAGCCATAGCTAAGGAAATGGAAGCTAATGGGGGAGGAAATGCTATCGTAGTCAGCCATGGAATGACTATTGGAACCATTGTTTACCTCATTAACGGCATGCATCCGCATGGCCTTGATAATGGAAGTGTGACGATTCTTGAGTACGAAGAAGGTCAGTTCTCAGTCCAGATTGTTGGGGATAGTAGTTACCGTGAAATTGGACGAGTTAAGCTAGACGAGCAAGATAGTTCAGAACAATAACATTCAGCACTAAATTTAGAAGAATTTTTAAAGGATTGATAGAATGCTAATGTCGTGTTTGCACAAGCTTCTGAGAGCTGAGTGCTTTGACAATAGCATTCTTTTTTGTTAGAATAGTATCAACATGAAAGCATAAGAAGGGACTGACAGAACTGTCGTCCCCTTTTGTCTATCTTATAAGGGGAAAATATGCTGTTTCAGAAAATAAAAGCCTATAAATGGCAGGCCCTGGCTTCCTTGGTTATGACAGGTCTAATGGTAACGAGTTCGCTCTTGCAACCACGTTATTTGCAGGAGGTTTTAGAGGCACTGCTAACGGGTGATAATGAAGCTATTTATAGTATCGGTTTTTGGTTAATTCTTGTTGCCTTGATTGGTTTGATTGCAGGTGGCATCAATGTTGTGTTAGCTGCCTACATTGCTCAAGGAGTTTCGTCTGACTTACGTGAAGATGCCTTTCGTAAGATTCAAACTTTTTCATACGCCAATATTGAGAAGTTTAATGCAGGGAACCTCGTTGTGCGTATGACCAACGATATCAACCAGATTCAAAACGTCGTTATGATGACCTTCCAAATCCTCTTTCGACTACCGATTTTATTTATTGGTTCCTTTATACTAGCCGTTGTCACTCTGCCTTCGCTGTGGTGGGTGCTGGTTCTTATGGTCGTTTTGATCGTCGCCATGACAGGTCTTATGATGGGGATGATGGGGCCTCGATTTGCAAAATTCCAGACTTTATTGGAGCGTATCAATGCCATTGCCAAAGAAAATTTACGTGGTGTGCGCGTGGTTAAGTCTTTTGTTCGAGAAAAAGATCAATTTGCTAAGTTTACGCAGGTATCCGATGAATTACTGGGTGAAAACCTTTATATCGGCTACGCCTTTTCTATCGTTCAACCTGTAATGATGATGATTTCATACGGGGCTGTCTTTCTTTCAATCTGGCTTGTAGCAGGTATGGCAGAGTCAGATCCTTCAGTAGTTGGTTCCATTGCTTCCTTTGTAAACTACCTGAGTCAGATTATCTTTACCATCGTCATGGTTGGATTTTTGGGGAATTCAGTCACTCGTGCCATGATTTCCCTTCGTCGTATTCGTGAAATCCTTGATACAGAACCAGCTATGACTTTCAATGATGTGGAAGATGAAGAATTGGAAGGAAGTCTCAGTTTTGATAATGTGACCTTTACCTATCCAAATGATGAAGAACCTATCCTAAAAGATGTATCCTTCGATATCGCAGCTGGTGAAATGGTTGGGGTTGTCGGAGCAACTGGTGCAGGGAAATCAACCTTGGCTCAATTGATTCCACGATTATTTGATCCTCAGCAAGGTTCGATCAAGATTGGTGGAAAGGACATTCGGACAGTTAGTGAAGGGACGCTTCGTAAGACAGTTTCTATCGTCCTACAAAGAGCCATTCTCTTTAGTGGAACCATCGCAGATAATCTCAGACAAGGTAAGGGAGATGCGACAGTTTCAGAAATGGAACGCGCAGCTCGCATCGCCCAGGCCAGTGAATTTATTAGTCGTATGGACTTGGCCTTTGAAAGTCCGGTTGAGGAACGTGGGACTAACTTTTCTGGTGGACAAAAACAAAGAATGTCTATTGCGCGTGGGATTGTCAGCAATCCTCGTATCTTGATTTTCGATGATTCAACTTCTGCCCTTGATGCCAAATCAGAACGTATGGTCCAAGAAGCCCTCAACAAGGATTTGAAGGGGACGACTACGATTATCATCGCGCAAAAGATTAGCTCTGTTGTGCATGCTGATAAAATTTTAGTGCTTGACCAAGGTCGCTTGATTGGTCAAGGTAAGCATGCTGACTTGGTCGCAACGAATCCCGTTTATCGTGAAATTTACGAGACGCAAAAAGGAAAGGAGGAGTAGGATGAAGACATTTGAATTTTTTTGGAACTATTTTAAAGTTTACAAGATATCCTTTGTCGTTGTTATTGCTATGATTATCATTGCAACGGTAGCACAAGCCCTCTTTCCAGTATTTGCAGGTCAAACAGTCACAGAACTAGCCAATTTGGTTATAGCCTATCAAAATGGAAATTCAGATATGGTTTGGCAAAGTCTCTTGGGACTCCTAATCAATCTTGCCTATATTTTGATTGTTTTAGTAGTTTCTAGTCTCATCTATATGGTCTTGATGAGCCGAATTATTGCCGAATCGACGAATGAGATGCGTAAGGGGCTTTTTGGTAAGCTTTCTCGCTTGACCGTCTCCTTCTTTGACCGCCATCAAGATGGGGATATCCTGTCACGTTTTACCAGTGATTTGGATAATATTCTCCAAGCTTTCAACGAAAGTTTAGTGTCTGTCATGACCAATATTGCCCTTTATATTGGCTTGCTGATTGTCATGTTCGCAAAAAATGTCACCTTGGCTTTAATCACAATTGCCAGTACTCCGATAGCAGTTATCATGTTGTTCTTTATCCTGAAGCTAGCGCGGAAATATACAAATCTCCAACAAAAAGAAGTTGGGAAGCTCAATGCTTATATGGATGAGAGTATCTCTGGACAAAAAGCCGTTATTGTTCAAGGCATTCAAGAAGATGTGATTGCTGGTTTTGTCGAGCAGAATGAACGGGTTCGAAAAGCCACTTTCAAGGGAAGAATGTTTTCAGGAATCCTATTCCCTGTCATGAACGGGATGAGTTTGGTCAATACAGCAGTCGTTATTTTTGTAGGTTCAGCTGTCTTACTGAATGATAAGAACATCGAGACAGCAACTGCACTTGGTTTGATTGTCATGTTTACTCAGTTTTCGCAACAGTATTACCAGCCCATTATCCAATTGGCAGCGAGCTGGGGAAGTTTGCAACTGGCCTTTACAGGAGCGGACCGTATCCAAGAAATGTTTGATGCAGAGGAAGAAATTCGTCCTCAAGATGCTCCAATCTTTACCGAATTAACAGAAGGTGTGGAGATTCGTAACGTAGACTTCTCCTACCTGCCAGGAAAACCTATTTTGAAAGATGTCAGCATCTCAGCTCCAAAAGGGAAAATGATTGCGGTAGTTGGTCCGACAGGTTCAGGGAAAACAACCATTATGAACCTCATCAATCGTTTTTATGATGTGGATGCAGGTAGTATCAGCTTTGATGGAACAGATATTCGCGAGTTTGATTTAGACAGTTTGCGAAGTAAGGTGGGAATTGTCTTGCAGGATTCTGTTTTGTTCAGCGGAACTATTCGGGACAATATTCGATTTGGTGTACCAGATGCTAGTCAGGAGATGGTAGAAGCAGCTGCTAAGGCTACGCATATCCATGAATATATCGAAAGTCTACCAGATAAGTACGATACTCTGATTAATGATGACCAGAGCGTCTTCTCAACCGGTCAGAAGCAGTTGATTTCCATCGCTCGAACCTTAATGACGGATCCCCAGGTCTTAATCTTGGATGAGGCAACATCAAACGTGGATACTGTAACAGAGAGCAAGATTCAAAATGCTATGGAGGCAATTGTAGCAGGAAGAACGAGTTTTGTGATTGCCCATCGCTTGAAAACTATTCTTAATGCAGATCAGATTATTGTCCTTAAGGATGGTGAGGTTATCGAACAAGGAAATCATCACGAATTACTCAAGCTTGGAGGCTTTTACTCTGAACTGTACCATAATCAATTTGTCTTTGAATAAGCAAAAAGTTGTCCTAATTTTGGGCAACTTTTTCTTATAAAGAAATTTTATCACGGACTTAAAAAATACATATTAGACAGGAGTGGGCAAGGATGATAAGATAAGATTATCAATGGAGAAGGAAAGGAAATCAGTGATGGCAAGAACAGTTGTTGGAGTAGCGGCAAACCTATGTCCTGTGGATGCAGAAGGGAAAAATATTCATTCATCAGTCTCTTGTAAATTTGCTGAGAGTATTCGTCAGGTTGGCGGACTTCCTTTGGTCATCCCAGTTGGTGATGAGTCAGTTGTGCACGACTATGTAGAAATGATAGACAAGCTTATCTTGACTGGAGGGCAAAATGTCCATCCTCAGTTTTATGGTGAGGAAAAAACGATTGATAGCGATGACTATAATCTAGCTCGCGACGAGTTTGAGCTAGCTCTTCTACAAGAAGCCTTGCGTCAGAACAAGCCAATCTTAGCCATTTGCCGTGGCGTTCAGCTTGTCAATGTTGCCTTTGGTGGGACACTCAATCAGGATATTGAAGGTCATTGGCAAGGTCTACCTTTTGGGACTTCACATTCTATTGAGACAGTGGATGGCAGTGTAGTGTCTAAATTATTTGGTAAAGAAAGTCAGGTTAATTCAGTGCATCGTCAGAGCATTAAAGATTTGGCACCCAATTTCCGTGTGACGGCTGTGGATCCACGTGATCAAACTGTTGAAGCAATCGAATCTATTGACGAACACCGTATTATTGGTCTCCAGTGGCATCCAGAATTTTTGGTCAATAAAGAGGATGGCAACTTAGAATTATTTGAGTATTTATTGAATGAATTGTAACGACTGGAAACCTAGTCGTTTTTTTGTCTTATTTCGTTCAAATTTTAATATTGTAACAATTTTTACGCAAATGTTTAAATTATGATAAAATTTGGAAAAATTCAGTATAAAAACTTGAAAAAATCTAAGGTAAGGGTTATGATAGAAGAGAAGAATTTTGGAGGAATATTATGTCACATATTAAATTTGATTATTCAAAAGTATTAGATAAATTTGTTGCACCACATGAACTAGATTATATGCAGCCTCAAGTGACTGCAGCAGATTCTGCTCTGCGAAATGGTACAGGTCCTGGGGCAGAAATGACTGGCTGGTTGAACTTACCTGAAGAATATGACAAAGATGAATTTGCTCGTATTCAAAAGGCTGCTGCTAAAATCCAATCTGATAGTGAGGTATTGATCGTAATCGGTATTGGTGGTTCCTATTTAGGAGCTCGTGCAGCTATTGATTTCTTGAATAATTCATTTGTAAACTTGCAAAGAAAGGAAGAACGCAAGGCACCTCAGATCCTCTATGCTGGAAACTCTATCTCTTCAAGCTATTTGGCTGATTTGGTAGACTATGTATCAGACAAAGATTTCTCTGTCAATGTTATTTCTAAGTCAGGAACAACAACAGAACCGGCTATTGCTTTCCGTGTCTTCAAAGAACTCTTGGTGAAGAAATACGGACAAGAAGAAGCTAACAAACGTATCTACGCAACTACAGACCGCGCTAAAGGTGCAGTTAAGGTTGAAGCAGATGCTAATGGCTGGGATACTTTTGTAGTGCCTGATAGTGTAGGTGGTCGTTTTACAGTATTGACAGCAGTGGGACTCTTGCCAATCGCAGCTGCAGGGGCTGATATTAGCAAGTTAATGGAAGGAGCAAATGCTGCTCGCAAGGCTTATGCTTCTGATAAGTTGGCTGAAAATGAAGCATATCAATATGCAGTTGTACGCAATATCTTGTACCGTAAAGGTTATCTGACAGAAGTTCTAGCTAACTATGAACCATCTCTGCAATACTTCTCTGAGTGGTGGAAGCAACTGGCTGGTGAGTCAGAAGGGAAAGACCAAAAAGGGATTTATCCAACTTCAGCTAACTTCTCAACAGACTTGCACTCTCTGGGACAATTTATCCAGGAAGGTACCCGTATCCTCTTTGAAACAGTTATCCGTGTAGATAAACCTCGCAAAAATGTGCTGATTCCTGAATTGGCAGAAGACTTGGACGGTCTTGGCTACTTGCAAGGAAAAGATGTTGACTTTGTCAATAAAAAAGCTACAGATGGAGTGCTGTTAGCACACACTGATGGTGGAGTTCCAAATATGTTTGTGACACTGCCTGAGCAAGATGAGTTCACTTTGGGCTACACTATTTACTTCTTTGAGTTGGCTATTGCTCTTTCTGGCTACCTGAATGGTATCAATCCATTTGACCAGCCTGGAGTTGAAGCTTATAAGAAAAACATGTTTGCTCTTCTTGGGAAACCAGGCTTTGAAGAGCTGGGTGCTGAGTTGAATGCACGCCTTTGATTCTCATATGCTTTGAGTTCATTTAGAATATAAAAAGATCCACAAGTTCATTTCTTGTGGATTTTTAGTACAAGCCTCTTAATTAGTTTATTATTTTTTTTAAAAGTGTAAAAAAGAGTGTCTTAATTCTTTTATGAAAGCGCTGTATAATTGCCTTGTAAATAAAATTTGAGAGGTATCAAAATGAATGATTGGTTAAACATAAAAGGCAAAACAGTTCTTGTGACTGGCGCGTCATCTGGGATCGGTAAGGCAATCGTTGAAGAATTGCTGGAATTAGGAGTCAATGTAGCGAATTTTGATCTTAGCGACAACGATTTGCGTCACCCGAATCTATTATTTGTAAAAGTTGATGTAACTTCTCGCTCTGAAGTAGAAGAGGGTGTTGCCAAAATAGTTGAAAGATTTGGCAATATTGATGCAGTGGTCAATAATGCAGGGATTAATATCCCTAGATTATTAATCGATGCAGAAAATCCTAAAGGTCCTTACGAATTGGACGATGAGACGTTCGAAAAAGTAACGATGATTAATCAAAAAGGTTTGTATCTGGTTAGTCAGGCAGTGGGACGTATTTTAGTGAAAAATGGAAAAGGTGTAATTGTGAACATGGCTTCAGAAGCAGGCTTGGAAGGTTCTGAAGGACAAAGTGCCTATGCTGCCACAAAAGCAGCAGTCTATAGTTACACTCGTTCATGGGCAAAAGAGCTGGGTAAGCATGGTGTACGTGTGGTTGGAATTGCTCCAGGAATTATGGAAGCTACGGGACTTCGAACTCTTTCTTATGAGGAAGCTCTTGCTTATACCCGTGGAAAGACGGTAGAAGATATTCGAGCTGGTTATGCTTCAACTTCAACAACTCCTTTGGGACGAAGTGGTAAACTACGGGAAGTAGCTGACCTTGTAGCATTCTATATTTCAGACCGTTCTAGCTATATAACTGGAGTCACTACAAATATTGCCGGGGGGAAAACTCGCGGTTAAAAAAATGAAGGTGAGGAAGAGAGTTGACCATAGTAAATCGATGGTATAACATTTTAGAAAAAATGGTCTCACAGCCAACTTATTCCTTGGTAGATATGCGCTCAGAGCTGGATATTAGTATGCAAACCTTGCAAAAGAGTATCCAACAATTAAATGATGTTTTGGCTCCGAGTATCCAGATTATCTCACAAGATGATAAGTTAATGTTAGAGGTGTATGACTATACTGAGTTGGAAAGGATTTTATCTGGTAGTTTAAAACGGGAGAGTGACTTCAATTCTTCCAGTAAAAGAATTGCCTATTTACTAAAACGTTTAATTAAGTCAACCTCCCCTCTTCTTATTGACGACTTGGCTGAGGAGGCAGGTGTTAGTAGAAGTACCCTTAATAAGGATTTAAAACAAGTAAAATCTTTGGCAGAGAGTTACTCTATCACTATTTCAGGAAAGCCCAACCGTGGGCTGGAGGTCTTGGGGTCCGAGCTGAATTTGCGCTTGCTCTATATTCACCAAGTGGCCCCTTACTTTGAAGGAAAGACACTCACCGAGGCAACATCTTCTTTTCTGGAGACGCTACTCCAGGAGTATAAAATCCCGAAAGAAACAAAGGAACTCCTTCGAAAGACAATTTCAATTATGGTGGAGCGTATTTATGCATCTAGGGTGTTGAGTTGCCCTATTCCTTACTATAGGAATGATTTAACAGAGACACCTTTGGTTGAAAAATTAATCTATCATATTGAGATGACTTATAAGATTTCCCTCAGTCAGTTTGAAATAGACTTTTTGTGTTTTCCGTTTAATATCCGTTTTATTGACACTTTAAGCAAGCCGTCTTATCAATCTGAACAGCTTGCAAACATTTTTCAAGGGATTGTCAAGAAAGTCAAAGAAACAATGTTGGTTAACTTTGATGATGAAGAATTATTTGAAGAAATCAAGTCTCATCTAGGCCCCTTAATCAATCGACTGATTTTCCATGTGCAAGCTAATGATATATTCCATGGCGAGGTTCAAACTCAATATCCTTTTGCTTTTGAAATGGCGAAAATTGCTGGAGAAGAACTGTCTGCAATTTTTGGTTCTGAATTGGAATTATCTGAAATCGGATATCTGGCTTTGTATTTTGAAATGATTTTAAGAAAGCAAAACTCTGTTGTAAATGGTTCTCGCAAGCAGATAGCAGTAGTTTGCACAACAGGAAGAGGAACTGCTGCGATGATTATTCAGCAACTCAGACGAATCCTTGGAAATGATGTAGACATTACTCAGTATTCTGAAGAGGATTTTAATCTGGATTTGAATCAGGACTATTTCGCGATTTTTACGACAGTTCCTCTAAAATATAAAGATTCTAAATCTCCAGTCATTCAAGTTAATCATCTTTTTGATGATCAATGGCTGCGGGAAGAATGGCAGAGGGCCAATGCTTTTCATCAAAAAAATCTAGAAACAGTCAGCTTACGTTTTCTTCGGTTGAGTCCCCAAAAAACCTATCAGCAATACTTGCTAAATATGGTTGCAGAGTTAGAGAAACTTCAGATGATTGATGAAGGTTTTAGAAATCGGATAATTGATAGGGAGAAAAAACAATCAACCATTTTTGGTGGAGGAATTGCCTTCCCCCATACAATTAACCAGGGTTATGCAAAGACTATTTTAATGTTTGGAAAGCTAGAAGAGCCTTATCAAAAAGGAGATGATTGGATTGAATTTATCTTTCTAGTCGCCATTCCCTCAGAAATTGAAAGCAAAATGGAGAGTGAATTGCTGGAATTGTATGACGACATTTTTCGAATTGCAGGAGAGCCTTCTCTAAAAGAAGCTTTGAGGGCTGTAGAAACAGAGACAGAGTTTCTATCATTTTCTAAGAGCAAAGGAGTATTTTAATGAATTCGCTAATAATTTTCGCTGTATTTGTCATGGCAGCTTATATATTTCAAATGTTCCTCGGCTGGCAGCAACTCAAAGACTTCAATAAGACCTATACGATGCTCCGAAGACTGGGGCGCGTAGCGATTGGCAGGAAGTCCGGAAGAATCAAATCCGGTACGATTGTCATGTTCGCGGTTGATGAAAACGGTCGGGTTCTTAAAGCTAGCAAAATGCAAGGAGTCACAATCTTAGCACGTTTTCAAAATATGGACGATTATGTTGGAGAAGACATCCATTATTTTGACAAGTATAATCCTCTTGTGAGAAAAGAAAATAAGTTGATGCAATCAGCCATAGAAGATGCTAGAAAAGTCTATCTTTGGCATGAGGCAGGTATTGAGAAAGAGACAAGTTCATCTGATTCTTTTCTGGGATTCGGCTTTTATGCGAATTACTTACAATTATCTATTAAACAGTTATTTAAAAAAAATAAGAAAGGGAGTTCCTTATGAATCACATTACAAATTTTGCAGAGAGTTTTATGAAACTCTTCCAATTAGGTGGAGAAACCTTTATTAGCTGGATGACAAATATTGTACCGCTTGTCTTAATGCTATTGATTGCAATGAATACCCTTATCGCTTTCTTGGGAGAAGAGAAGGTCAATTCCCTGGCTAAGATTTCTGCCAAAAATCCTGTTAGCCGGTATATGATTTTACCTTTCATTTCAGCCTTTATGCTGGGGAATCCGATGGCAATCAGTATGGGACGTTTCTTACCAGAATATTATAAACCTAGTTTTGTAGCAGCTCAGATGCAGTTCTGCCATACTTCAAATGGTGTATTTCCGCATATCAATCCTGGGGAATTGTTTGTATGGATGGGAATTGCAACAGGAATTCAAACTTTAGGTTTAAGTCAAATGGACTTAGCCATTCGTTACATGCTTGTTGGGCTTGTCATGAACTTTGTAGGCGGTTGGGTGACCGATTTTACAACTGCTTATGTAGCAAAACAGCAAGGTGTTACCTTGAGTAAAACATTTGATTTATAGAAAGAGTGAAATTATGTCATATAAGAGTATAAAAGTTGTTAAAGGAAATGGCGGTTTCGGAGGACCTTTGGTCATTACACCTAGTGAAGCTAAGCATAAATTCATCTATATCACTGGCGGAGGAGAAAAGCCAGATATTGTGGATAAAATTGCTGATTTGACCGGTATGGAAGCTGTTAATGGGTTTAAAACTTCTATCCCAGATGAGGAAATTGCTTTAGCAATCGTGGATTGTGGCGGTACTCTTCGCTGTGGTATTTATCCTAAAAAGGGGATCCCTACAATAAATATTGTAGCTACAGGGAAAAGTGGGCCTCTAGCTCAATATATAACCGAGGAAATCTATGTGTCAGCAGTTGGCCTTAATCAAATTTCTGCTGCTAATGAAGACGAAAAAGCGACAACTGTGGTAACTGAAAAGCCAACTTACGATACTAGTAAAAAAATTACAGAGCAAAAAGCTGAAACAAGTATTGTAGCACGAATTGGGATGGGGGCTGGTAAGGTCGTTGCAACTTTCAACCAGGCTGCTCGTGAAGCCATCCAAACAATGCTCAATACAATAATTCCTTTCATGGCCTTTGTTTCCTTGCTGATTGGGGTTATTCAAGGATCTGGTGTTGGAAATTGGCTGGCAAAATTAATGGTTCCCCTAGCGGGGAACATCTGGGGACTCGTTTTAATTGGCTTTATCT
The DNA here is from genome assembly GCF_051106275.1 of Streptococcus sp. KHUD_014. Taxonomy (GTDB): domain Bacteria; phylum Bacillota; class Bacilli; order Lactobacillales; family Streptococcaceae; genus Streptococcus. Next base: position 231,123 of record NZ_CP193666.1, read on the forward strand.
GTTCCTTACCATTCCTATCTCCTTTGTTAGGTCCCGGAGCTGTTATTAGTCAGATTATTGGAACTTTAATTGGAGTCGAAATCGGAAAAGGGACTATTCCGCCCCAAATGGCTCTGCCAGCTTTATTTGCTATCAACACTCAAAACGGTTGTGATTTCATTCCTGTAGCACTCGGCCTATCTGAAGCCAAGGCTGAAACAGTTGAGGTTGGTGTCCCTTCGGTACTTTATTCACGCTTTCTCAATGGTGTTCCGCGGGTGCTAGTTGCTTGGATAGCTAGTATTGGTCTTTATCAGTAGACCTTTGATAGATGCCTGAAAACAGAGAACTATTATGTTAAACTTATCTATAAGCCTAAGTTTATGACAAATTAGAGAAAGTATGAATAGAAATCAGATGAAGAAAATTTTTGAAACTAAAGTAATTCAAGTAGGGTCTGAAGCTCAGAATATGATTCAAGATGCCAATATGCTCATTTTATTTGGAGAAGAAGCACCAGAAGATTTATCAGAGTATTGTTTTAAGATTGATAACAAAAATCTGCTAGGTTCAATACTAGAAGGTGGCAAGCTGGTGGTAGATAATCAGGAATATTCGATTAGTTCCGTAGGAAATGTAGTAGAAAAAAATTTAACTGGACTGGGACATATCACGATTTCTTTTGATGGTTCAAAAGAGGGGAGCCTTCCTGGTACACTCCATGTTGTAGCAGATCAAGCGGTAGTAATTGATAAAGATTCTACCATTCAGATTTTTGAAACTGCTTAACCATAATAAAATTTCAAATCAAGCAATTTAGAAAAATAAAAGTCTAAAAAATTGATTCAGAGCCTGGACCAAAAGTCCAGGCTTCTGGGTCTAAATTAGAAAAAATAGATGACGCAGTGGTTGATTGGCAAGTCAATCAAACTAGCCAGTCAGTGCAAGGGAATTTCCAGCAGATGCATCCACAAGGGGTGCCTGAACAGAAGGAAAAGACCAAAAAGGGATTTACCCAACTTCAGCTAATTTCTCAACAGACCTACACTCATTGGGTCAATTTATCCAAGAAGGAACTCGTATCATGTTTGAAACAGTTGTCCGTGTTGACAAACCACGTAAGAACGTGATTATCCCTACTTTGGAAGAAGATCTTGATGGACTTGGTTACCTTCAAGGAAAAGACGTTGACTTCGTTAACAAAAAAGCAACTGACGGTGTTCTTCTTGCCCACACAGATGGTGACGTACCAAACATGTACGTAACTCTTCCTGAGCAAGATGCCTTCACTCTTGGTTACACAATCTACTTCTTCGAATTGGCTATCGCCCTTTCAGGTTACTTGAATGCCATCAATCCATTTGACCAACCAGGTGTTGAAGCCTACAAACGCAACATGTTTGCCCTTCTTGGTAAACCAGGATTTGAAGAATTGAGCAAAGAACTAAACGCTCGTCTATAATAGGATATAAAAAGGGTGGTTTTACCACTCTTTTTACTATTTCTCGAAAAGAGAAATTGGACTCTGGCACGACTTGTGATATAATATAGAGAGCAAAAAGGCAGACGCCTAGAGACTTTATAGGAGAAGATATGTCAAAAGATATTCGTGTGCGTTATGCACCAAGTCCAACAGGACTACTACACATCGGAAATGCCCGTACAGCATTGTTTAACTACTTGTATGCACGCCACCATGGTGGAACTTTTATCATCCGTATTGAAGACACAGACCGTAAGCGTCACGTCGAAGATGGAGAACGTTCACAGCTTGAAAACCTTCGTTGGTTGGGCATGGATTGGGATGAAAGTCCAGAAACTCATGAAAACTACCGCCAATCAGAGCGTTTGGAACTCTATCAAAAATACATCGATCAATTGCTAGCCGAAGGGAAAGCCTACAAATCTTACGTCACTGAAGAAGAGTTGGCAGCTGAACGTGAACGCCAAGAAGCAGCTGGTGAAACACCTCGTTACATTAACGAATACCTTGGTATGAGCGAGGAAGAAAAAGCAGCTTATGTTGCTGAACGTGAAGCGGCAGGCATCATCCCAACTGTGCGTTTAGCAGTGAATGAGTCTGGTATCTACAAGTGGCATGACATGGTCAAAGGTGATATTGAATTTGAAGGTGGCAATATTGGTGGTGACTGGGTTATCCAAAAGAAAGATGGCTACCCAACTTACAACTTTGCCGTTGTCATCGATGACCACGATATGCAAATCTCTCACGTTATTCGTGGAGACGACCATATTGCTAATACGCCAAAACAGCTTATGGTTTATGAAGCACTTGGATGGGATGCACCAGAGTTTGGTCACATGACTTTGATTATTAACTCTGAAACTGGTAAGAAGTTGTCTAAACGTGACACCAATACACTTCAGTTCATCGAAGATTACCGTAAGAAGGGCTACCTTCCAGAAGCAGTCTTTAACTTTATCGCTCTTCTTGGCTGGAACCCTGGCGGGGAAGACGAAATCTTCTCTCGTCAAGAACTCATCAAGCTCTTTGATGAAAACCGTCTTAGCAAGTCTCCAGCAGCCTTCGACCAGAAGAAACTTGATTGGATGAGCAATGACTATATCAAGAATGCAGACCTTGAAACTATTTTTGAAATGGCAAAACCATTCCTTGAAGAAGCAGGACGTTTGACAGACAAGGCTAAAAAATTGGTGGAACTCTACAAACCACAAATGAAGTCAGTGGACGAAATCGTTCCATTGACAGACCTTTTCTTCTCAGACTTCCCAGAATTGACAGAAGCTGAGCGAGAAGTCATGGCTGGTGAAACTGTTCCAACTGTACTTGAAGCCTTCAAAGCAAAACTTGAAGCTATGTCAGACGATGAGTTTGTGGTAGAAAATATCTTCCCACAAATCAAAGCGGTCCAAAAGGAAACAGGTATCAAAGGGAAGAACCTCTTCATGCCAATCCGTATCGCTGTTTCAGGTGAGATGCATGGGCCAGAACTACCAGAAACCATCTACTTGCTTGGCCGCGAAAAATCAATCCAACACATCGAAAAAATGTTGGCAGAGATTGCAAAATAAGCTAAGTTCCGACTACTTTTGGCTATAGTAATTGTAGGACTGAGTTCAGAGAGTGGGACAGAAATTGGTAATTCGTTAGAATTCGATTTCGTCGTCCCACCTCCGCATAGTTGAGTAGGGCTGTAAAAGCTGATGAAATCAGCGTAGTAGAGCCCACTCAACCACTGCGTCTTGCTCGACAATCCAAAGACAATTGAGAGGCTAGGACTTTTGTCCCAGCCTCTTTTTTATTGCCAAAGTAGAATCATATTCAATTAAATGTTTAGGTGGCACTTTAAAAAAGAGTTCCTTTTATATGTACTTATTTGAAAATGCAAAAGTTTTAGTGTATAATATTAAGTGACAGGGCAGGGGAAAGAAGTCAGTGATATGGTAAAATTCTTTACAAACAGACTCGAATTAGCCCAGACATCGTCTATGTTGTTTGTTGAGTCGACTTATTTTTTCTTTGCGTTTTGCTGATCACAGGAAGAAATTCGTGAGTTCATGCAACTATCATCCATAACGATGCCTTCGTTTTCGATTCGTAGTTGATATGCAACTTTGTATCTACTCTTTCTTTTCCCGAGAATAGAAAGGAATCGACCTTGCTCTGTTTACCTTGCGTTAAGCAAGGTTTTTTTTGTGGAATGCTATCGCGAAATTTACGATTTTTCTATCAAGTGGTATAATATTAAGTATCCTGATGAATTGAGGAACTCAAATGAAAGAATTTAACAAATCAATCAAACTAGAGCATGTGGCTTACGACATCCGTGGTCCAGTCCTTGAGGAAGCCATGCGTATGCGAGCAAATGGAGAAAAAATCCTCCGCTTGAATACAGGAAACCCAGCTGAGTTTGGCTTTACAGCACCAGATGAGGTCATCCATGATTTGATTATGAATGCGCGTGATAGTGAAGGTTATTCGGATTCAAAAGGGATCTTTTCAGCCCGCAAAGCAATCATGCAGTACTGCCAGCTTAAGAAATTCCCTAATGTTGGTATTGACGATATTTACCTTGGGAATGGTGTCAGTGAGCTGATTGTTATGTCCATGCAAGGTCTCTTGGACAATGGCGATGAGGTCTTGGTTCCTATGCCTGACTATCCTCTTTGGACTGCTGCAGTCAGCTTGGCTGGAGGAAATGCCGTTCACTACGTCTGTGATGAAGAAGCTGAATGGTATCCTGACTTAGATGATATCAAGTCTAAGATTAGTTCAAATACTAAGGCTATCGTTTTGATCAATCCAAATAACCCAACTGGAGCCCTCTATCCTAAGGAACTCTTGTTAGATATTATTGAGATTGCTCGTCAAAATGACTTGATTATCTTTGCAGATGAAATCTACGACCGTATGGTTATGGATGGCAATGTTCATACACCGGTAGCTAGTCTAGCACCAGATCTTTTCTGTGTCAGCATGAATGGTCTATCTAAATCTCACCGTATCGCAGGTTTCCGTGTGGGTTGGATGGTTTTGTCTGGTCCTAAGAAGCATGTCAAAGGATATATCGAAGGGCTTAATATGCTCTCAAATATGCGTCTCTGCTCTAACGTCCTAGCGCAACAAGTTGTTCAAACTTCACTCGGTGGTCACCAATCGGTGGACGAATTACTATTGCCAGGTGGTCGTATCTATGAGCAAAGAAACTTTATCTACAAGGCTATTCAAGATATTCCTGGTTTGTCAGCTGTAAAACCGAAAGCGGGTCTTTATATCTTCCCGAAAATTGACCGCAATATGTACCGTATCGATGATGATGAACAGTTTGTACTCGATTTCTTGAAACAAGAGAAGGTACTTTTGGTTCACGGACGAGGATTTAACTGGAGAGAACCAGATCACTTCCGTATCGTTTATTTACCACGTGTAGATGAGTTAGCCCAAATCCAAGAAAAGATGACCCGTTTCTTGAAACAGTATCGTAGATAAGGCTTTCATAGCAAAAAAGCTGGAAACATTTGTCAGGGCTATTGACAAATGCAAAAGAATCAGATAGAATAGTAAAGTATGTTTAGTAACTGATCACTTTATAGCCGGCTAAACGAATACAAAATCTATGAGGAGGTATTCATCGTGAAACGTACTTATCAACCAAGTAAACTACGTCGTGCGCGTAAACACGGATTCCGTAACCGTATGTCAACTAAAAACGGTCGTCGCGTATTGGCAGCTCGTCGTCGTAAAGGACGCAAAGTTTTGGCTGCATAATCCAAACAAATTCAACAATGAAGTCAGTAGGAACTCGAGTCTACTGGCTTTTGTTTTGCCCTAAATGATGGCCTGCATTTGCTTTCTATTTTTTCTGAAATAGTGTATAATATTTCATATACTACAAAAATGGAGAATATTTATGAAAAAATCAAAAATCCTTCTACTAGGAGCTGGGCTTTTGAGTGCAAGCTTCTTGATGGCAGCTTGTAGCTCGACACAGTCAAATGCATCTGATAAAACCTACTCTTATGTATTTGCTAGCAATCCAGATACATTAGACTACATTACTTCGACACGTGGCTCGACGTCTAGCATTACGACAAACTTGATTGATGGTTTGTTGGAAAATGATAAGTATGGTAATCTGGTTCCTTCCATGGCTGAATCTTGGACAGTTTCAAAAGATGGTTTGACCTATACCTACAAAATCCGCCAAGGAGCTAAGTGGTATACCTCTGAAGGAGAAGAATATGCTGAAGTGACAGCTCATGACTTTGTGACCGGTCTTAAGTATGCAGCTGATAAAAAGGCGGAAAACTTGTACTTGGTGCAAGATTCCATCAAAGGTTTGGCGGACTATGTTGAGGGTAAATTATCAGACTTTGAAACTGTCGGTATCAAGGCAGTCGATGACTATACTCTCCAATATACTTTAAACAAGCCGGAGTCTTATTGGAATTCTAAGACTACAGGTGGAATTTTAAGTCCAGTCAATGAAGCCTTCTTGAAATCTAAGGGGGATGAATTTGGAAGTGTAACTCTGTCTAGTATCCTGTCAAATGGACCTTACTTGTTCAAATCATTCACATCAAAATCTTTAATTGAGTTTGAAAAGAATCCTAATTACTGGGACAAGGACAATGTGAAGATTGAGAAAGTAAAACTTTCCTTCTATGATGGCTCAGACCAAGATAGTTTGGCTAGAGGTTTCTTGGAAGGCAACTACACAGATGGTCGTATCTTCCCAACAAGCTCTGTGTTTGATCAGTTGAAAAAAGGGAATGAAGATAAGATTACCTATACCCCTCAAAATGCTGTAACCTTCTACTATCTCTTCAATGTCAACCGTCAAAGCTACAAGCAAACCATGAAACAGACGGATAAAGAAAAGACGGATTCTCGTCTAGCGACGCAAAATAAAGACTTCCGTCAAGCTATTAACTTTGCCTTTGACCGTCATGCCTATGCTGCACAGACAAATGGAGAAGATGGGGCTGATCGAATTCTTCGAAACACAGTCACACCAAGTAACTTTGTTCAAATCGGCGGCAAAAACTTTGGAGATGCTGTCAATGAAAAGATGGTCAACTATGGTACAGAGTGGTCAAATATCAATCTGAACGACGCTCAAGCTGCTTTCTTGGATCCTGAAAAAGCCAAGGCTGAATTTGCCAAGGCTAAAGAAAGTTTGCAAGCAGAAGGCGTGAACTTCCCTATCCACTTGGATATGTTGGTTGATCAGACTGCTAAGTTGGATGTTCAGCAAGCAAGCTCCTTCAAGCAGACCGTTGAAGCAACACTTGGATCAGATAATGTTGTGATTGATATTATTCAATTGTCTCCAGATGAGAAAGACAATGCTACCTTCTTTGCGGATACCGCCGATCAAAAGGACTATGACATCGACATCTCAGGTTGGAGCGGAGATTTTTCAGATCCGAAAACCTATCTTGACCTTTTGGATCCAGACTCTGGTTCTCAGTTGAAAAATCTTGGCTTGACTCCAGGAAAAGACAATGAAGTCAAAGAAAAACTTGGTCTAGCTACCTACAAGGAGTTGTTGGATGCAGCAGATAAAGAGAATGAAAATACGCAAACACGTTATGAAAAATTTGCCGAAGTTCAAGCTTGGTTGACAGATAGTGCTCTCTTCCTACCAGTTCAAAGTGGAGGAGCAAATCCAATCTTCCGTAAGACTGTTCCATTTACAGCGGCCTTCTCATTTGTTGGACACAAAGGAGATGCGGACAACTACAAATATGTTGAATTGCAAAAGGAACCTGTGACGGCTAAACAGTACCAAGAACTTTATGAAAAATGGCAAAAAGAAAAAGCTGAATCTAATAAAAAAGCCCAAGAAGATTTGGCTAACCACGTTCGATAGAAGAAGGTTATCAATAAAATTTTAATACTCTTCGAAAATCTCTTCAAACTGCGTCAACGTCGCCTTGCCGTAGGTATGGTTACTGACTTCGTCAGTTCTATCCACAACCTCAAAACAGTGTTTTGAGCTGACTCCGTCAGTTTCATCTACAACCTCAAAGCAGTGCTTTGAGCAGCCTGCGGCTAGTTTCCTAGTTTGCTCTTTGATTTTCATTGAGTATGAGTCTAATTTTAGGGATTAGATTCAGAAAAAAGGCATTACCAGGAGCTTATTGGTTCTGGTAATGCCTTTTCTTTATTCTTTCAAATGATATGAATAGCTAGCAATAACGACATCTTCGTGCCATCTGAGAGCGTATTTTAATTTGAGGCTCATTTGATTGTGGAGGATATTTTGCCAAGGTTTGTTAGGGATAAATTGGGGTACTAGAACTGTAACCGTGTAGTTCTTTTTCTGGGCTTCTTGAGAGATTTTTCGAACATATCGAACTGTAGGTGTGATGATATCGCGATAGCTGGTATTAATGTTTTTAAGAGTAATATTTGGGAAGTAGTCAGCAAATTCTTGGAGGATTTCTTGGTCTTTTTCTTCGGTTTCCTTGGTGGAAATGTGCATGGCCAAAACTTCATCTCCAATACTTTGAGCATAGTTAATAGCTCCGACGCTTACTCGAGTAACATTTCCCACTAATACAAGAACGACATTGCCATCGTAGCTTTGCTTTTGAATTCCTTCATAGAGTCGAAGTTGTTTGGCCACTTTTTGGTAATGACTGTGGATGGACAGAAATAGGAAGGTTAGGACCAGGATAATTGGGAAGAATGGCCAGATATCTCCAAGTCTAAAGAGAAGTAGAATAAGGACGATAGCGTAACAAATGATAGCACCGAGGATGTTAGCAAAGGCAGATTTTAAGAAATGAGAGCCTTTTTCTTTTTTCCAGTGGCGAATCATCCCTGTTTGAGAAAGTGCAAAGGGGACGAAAACTCCGATAGTATAAAGAGGTATCAAGCGTTCTGTATTTCCGTTGAAAATAAGCAGAAGGATTATAGCACCAAAAGCTAAGGTTAAAATACCGTTTGAGTAACCAAGGCGGTCTCCCTTTTCCATAAAGAGATGGGGCATGTACTTGTTCTTAGCCATATTGTAAGCCAACATTGGAAAGGCAGAAAAACCAGTATTTGCAGCAACGGCTAGGATTAGGGCTGTTGAGAATTGGAAGAGATAATAAACAATCTGACCGAGAGTAGAATCCCCTAAAATCCCTTTAGCCATCTGCGAAAGGATTGTTTCTCCATGTTGAGGTGTAATTCCCATCCAGTAATTTAAGAAGGTAATCCCTGCAAATAGAAATCCGAGAATCAGAGACATGATGGTCAGTGTCTGAGCAGCGTTCTTCTCTTTGGGAGTTTTGAAAAATGGAACGGCATTTGAGATGGCTTCAACCCCTGTTAGTGAAGCTGAACCGCTGGTAAAGGCTCTTAAAATTAGGACAATTGAGAGACTTGGGACAGTTTGACCAATTGCAGAAGTTGCATGATAGCTTAGAGAACCTGTCAATAGTTGGAATATACCAAACAATAAGAGGAAGACTGTACTAAAGATAAAGAGGTAGACCGGAATCATCAGAGAACTAGCAGATTCCCTCAAGCCTCGCAGATTCAAAAGCATGAGCAAACAGACCAGAAAAATGGAGATGTGGAGGTTATAGGGGTGGAGGGTAGGAAGTGCTGCTGTGATAGCATCAGCTCCTGCAGCCACGGATACGGCAACTGTTAGCATATAGTCAACAAGCAGACTTCCTCCAGCAATCAAACCTAGCTCAGGAGATAGATTTTCTCGAGTTACCATATAGGCACCTCCACCTTGAGGGTAGGCGTGAATGATTTGCCGGTAGGAAATGGTCAGGCTAGCTAATAGTAAGAGGACAAAAATGCCGATAGGAAGACTCCACCAAATAGCGAGGGGAGAAAGACTGGCTAAGACGAGGACGACCTGCTCAGGCCCGTACGCAATAGATGATAGAGCATCGCTTGATAGCATTGCGAGTGCCTGCGTTTTTCCAAGTAGTCCTCCCTCGCCTTCAGTTAAGGACTTAAGGGGACGACCAATAAAGGTATATTTTAGTTTTGTAAACATTTTCTTTCCTTTTCTGAAAATTTCAACAAGAGTTATTATACTGCTATGAAAAAAAGCCGTCAAGAAAAAATGAATGATTTCAAAATATTTTTTCCTATAAGGATGAGATTAGTTTTTTGGTATAATAGAAGGTAGAAAAACGAGGGAATATAAATGATTTTTGATACTCATACTTAGAGTGTTTGGAGTGAAGTTTAAGGACTCATGATATTATTGAGGCACAAATTAACCATAAAACTAACCAAAGGAAAGTTAAAGTAGCATACAAAAAGAGGAATTCATTGAGAGTTCCTCTTTTAATCTATATTTTTTACAATTTCATTGAACAAGGAAATGATTTTTAATTTTTTTGTGTGTGATAAATCTGAGATGTTATCAATCAATGTAGTGATAGGGACGGAATTATCTGAAAGCGGGAAATTAAAGAAGTCTTCGACGGTCATGCCTAAAGCAGTAAGCACTTTTTCAAGTGTGTGTATTTTAAAATCGTATTTCATATTCTCGATGTTTTGTATTGCTTTAATACCTAGTCCGGCTTGATTGGATAATTGTTCTTGGCTGAGATTCTGTTCTTTTCTACATTCTCTTATACGCTCTGCTATATATTTTTGTAATTGATTAGCTTCCATCCATGATTTCCTCTTTTGTACTATTCTACTATCCTTTATATGATTTTTTAAGTACAATTGACTATCTAAAAACTCAATATAGTATAGCGTAATGTACAATTCTGTGTTAAAATAGATAAAAAACAATACAAAAGGAGTGTAGTCTTATGTTAGTATATTCTGCTGCAACTGCAAAAGCGTATAGTGTTTACCATAAAACTAAGGTCATGAGTACCAGTCAAAAAGAACAATTATATAGAGCTTTTAAAAAGTATGCTATAGAGGAATTTAAAAGAACCGAAAAGTTAATGAGTTATAACTATGATGGAAGAACTAAATTTTTCTCTAGAAATGTATTTAATGCTAGTTTTTATAGTTTTTATCAATCTAGATATTTCAGAGATACGCCTTTATATGATAAATTACCTACTTGGCTTTATTTTAATACTGGAAAAGATGTAGAAACAATATGTAAAAGAACTATAACATTAATAAAAGCTGCTGGATATAAGGCAGAATATAATGGTAAAAATGGTATTACAATGTGGAAAGTTAAAAAGTAGAATGGTAGGAAAATAACATGAGTTTTGGCTTATTGAATGATTTTTTACAAACAAGTAAAGAAGAACGCGTAGAAGTATTGTATCGCTATCTTGTGAATGGTGAGAGTGGATCGTTTATTGCAGAGGATTTTTATAGTAATAAAAATTATGCATGGAAAATATCTGCTATTACGCAAGGATATTGTGAAAAGGGTGGTAAAAATCGTGGTAAAATTTCGGTTACTAAAGATGAAATTAAATTTTTTGTTGAATCCTATCCAACTGGTACCTACGATACAGGATTGACTATTTCAGACTGGTTGGAACAAAGTAAAACACAAAAGATAAAGCAGAGTATACCTCATTTAACTGCTACTTTGGGGGATGCGATTGATTCAATGAATAATATTATTTATACTCCTCAAAGGACGAGTGAGGGAAATGATAAGATTTTAAATTATATTTATTCGCAAGGATTGGGTTTTGCATCAGAATATAAGTATTCAATTGTTTTAGAAGGAGATTTAGATAAAAAAGTATCTGAACTAGAAGGCTCTTGGCCATTCTCATCATCCACTCATATATGTTATGTCGCAGTTTTTGATGATTATCTTGTTTATATTTTGGGAGCATTAGATAGGTCTAGTGTAGATTTACTAATTCCGTTTAAAGAAATTGAAAAGTTTGTTTCACAGGAAAAAGGCGGATCACAAGTGTTCATGGTTGATATACTGTATAAAGGGAAGACAACATTTGAAAATAATTATCAAGTCTCATTGCACTTTGCAAATCATAAAAATGAAAGTGATGAGGTATTATATTTTATATTGACCTTGCAATATGAATATTGGAGGTTAAATGGCCAAAAAAATTATAGTAGTCAACTACCGAAAATAAGGAAGCAACTAGGAGCGAATGCGACTAATTTTATTGGATCTATTTTATATCGATACGTACATGACGGATTATCCATTGACTCAATAGTAAAGGAAATTTTTCCCAAAGATCAATGGAGAAATGGGCTAAAAGCTATTGTAAAGTTACTCTTTTTTGATTATCGTTTGCAAGTTTCAGATAAAGGTAAACTAAAGGAAAAGACATTAAGTCCAGCAGATTTTGATAGATTCGTTGAACATTTTTATAATGGTATTCGAGTTGATAAAGAAGAAATGGATGGAGGACAACCATCGCAAAATGGCTTATATGTTTTAGAACGTTTTTTTAAGGATAGATAATAATATGACTAATTATCGCGATCTTCGTTTTCCAAAACAATTCGGTGATTTTTCAGAATCTTTGGTAATGTATATTTTAGGATTAAATAATTGGTCAGTTGCTCTCATTGATCACGTTGGTGCAGATGTAATAGCTGTCAGAAGGACTGGAGAATCCAAAAGGCTAGCTATTTCTGTGAAGGGCAGAAATTTTCCAGCAACAGAAAGTAAATCGTTTGATTTTGATCGGAGTAATATAGAAAAACTAAAAGACACAGCCAACATGCTAGGAATGATTCCAGCAGTTTCATTTGTATTTGTTGATACACAGGAAGATATAAGAAAAATCAGAATTATTATGGCTGAGTTAAGTACGTTAGAATGGTTAGCAGAGAATCCAGAAGCATACTTTGTTAATTATAATAGTAAACATGGAATACAAATTAAATTTACACAGTCACAAAGATCAAATCATTTAAAAATTATTAAACAAACACCTGATATTTTTTATTCAGAGTTAGTATTTAATGATGATAATGTTTTTCAGTGATTGAATTTAATATATATATATATGTGTGTGTAAGTTAATCAGTCAGTGGTGTATGAAAGTCCATAATCCATAAATTGGTGAATGATTATGAATTTTTTATGATATATATAGTGAGTAAAATGCATAGCAGTTATACGATTTTGTATAACTGCTATTTTTAACGATGACTGTTGTGTTTGGGGAATGTATAATTGTCTATTTAAGATGTGTAAACAAAAGAAACATGAGGAAGTGATATAGTTATGTTATAATTAAGCTATGTTACATGGCTTTTTTTTTTGGTAATTAAGGAATATTGAGGAAAGAGAAGGAAATATAGTTTGGATATTTTTGATACTCATACCCACTTGAATGTGGAAGAATTTTTGGGACGCGAAGAAGAAGAACTGGCTTTAGCCACTGAAATGGGCGTGACTCGGATGAATATCGTGGGTTTTGACAAACCGACCATTGAGCGTGCCCTTGAACTAGTGGACAAGTATGATCAACTCTATGCAACGATTGGATGGCATCCAACAGAGGCAGGAACCTATACAGAGGAAGTTGAGAATTACTTGTTGGATAGGCTAAAACATCCCAAAGTTGTTGCTTTGGGCGAGATTGGTTTGGACTATCACTGGATGACAGCTCCTAAAGAAGTGCAGGAGCAAGTTTTCCGCCGTCAGATACAGCTGTCTAAGGAACTGGACTTACCTTTTGTGGTTCACACCCGTGATGCGCTTGAAGATACTTATGAGATTATCAAGAGTGAAGGAGTTGGTCCTCGTGGCGGGATTATGCACTCCTTCTCAGGTTCTTTGGATTGGGCGGAGAAGTTTGTGGAGCTTGGTATGATGATTTCCTTTTCTGGAGTGGTGACCTTTAAAAAAGCGACAGATATTCAAGAAGCAGCCAAAGAGTTACCTTTGGATAAGATTTTGGTAGAAACCGATGCACCTTATTTAGCTCCGGTACCCAAGCGTGGTCGTGAAAATAAGACAGCTTACACGCGCTATGTAGTAGACTTTATTGCAGACTTGCGTGGTATGACAACAGAAGAATTGGCAGCTGTGACAAGTGCCAATGCAGAAGGCATCTTTGGATTGGAACGTAAATCATGAAAGAGAAAATTTCCCAAGTTATCGTAGTTGAAGGGCGTGACGATACGGCTAATTTAAAACGCTACTTTGATGTGGAGACTTATGAGACTCGTGGATCGGCTATCAATGAACAAGATCTTGAACGAATCCAACGTCTACACCAACGTTATGGGGTGATTGTATTTACGGATCCTGATTTTAACGGGGAACGCATTCGTCGGATGATTATGACGGCCATTCCGACAGTTCAGCACGCCTTTCTCAAACGAGACGAGGCAGTACCTAAGTCTAAGACCAAGGGACGTTCTCTAGGAATTGAGCATGCTAGCTATGAAGACTTGAGAACAGCGCTAGAACAAGTAACTGAACAGTTTGAAGTAGAAAGCGATTTTGATATTAGCCGTAGTGATTTGATTCGCCTTGGTTTTCTAGCAGGAGCAGATAGCCGAAAACGCAGAGAATATTTAGGAGAAAGCCTTCGTATCGGCTATTCCAATGGTAAACAACTCCTCAAGCGTTTGGAATTATTTGGGATTAGCTTGGCAGAAGTTGAAGAGGCTATGAAATCGTATGAGAATTGAGAAACTGCCCCAAAATACCAAGGGAATATGATACAATAGAAGTAATCATATGCTGGTTATCAGGAGATAAAAGGCTACTTGATAGCAAGACTTAGATAAGAGTATTGACAACATCATTTCTTGCCTAAACTGCTAAGGAGTAGTAACAACAAGGAGAAAAAATGGGAATCTTTGACTATTTGAAAAAGACGGAAGCGGAAGAAGAGTCTAAAAACAATGCATGTGTGGGAGTTTTGGACTTTCTCCCTATGAAGGAAAAGAATCAATTATTGATCGTTGGGAGTTTAGAAGGGACTCTCAAGGTTGGCGAACAGTTGCAATTTTGCAATCCTGACCAAGGAATGGAAGCTCTCGGCTCTGTAGAGGTTAAAAAGCTCAGCAGTCAAAACAAAGATGCCGATAGTCTTACTGATGAAGTTCTCGCGCATCTAGTGGTTGATAGGATTCCTTCTTTGGATAAACTGAAAAAAGGAAGTGTGCTCTTTAGTTCAGGTGTTGAGGAAGAACAAAAATTATCTAGCTATTCAGATGCTCTTTATCGTGCTTTTGTAGCCATCCAAGAGGGTCAGTTAACTAATGAGGATTATTTGGCAGCTAGCCTTGATGACAGCGTAGAGATTTTACGTCTCTTTTTATGGAAATGCCGTCAAAATCAGGAAACTGAAAGTGAAGAAAGCTATCAAGCCAACACTCGCAAATTGGAAGGTCTAGCGGAAATCGTCAAGGACAAGTTGTTAGCAGCAGATTCGGTTTATGCAGTTTATTCGGAAAAAACAGGCGAACCTTACCTTTTATCAACGACCTATGACAGAGGTGAGGAAGGTTATCTGTGTACTGATCCCATGATTATGCTTTTGACACCATCTTGGTATCGCCAATTTCAGGAAACCATTGATAGTCGACCAAACTCAGTCGTAAAACTGATTGAAAATACGGAAGATAAAAAAGGGATAGAAAATTTCCTTGGGACAGCCTTTTACTTAAACGGTGCCATGGGAGCAATCTTTAATTCCAAGGAAGTTAGTATCAGTGCCTCAGCCTTGGTTCAAAAACCAGATTTTTCTGATTTGCCAGAAATACAAGTGCCTGTCATGAATCCTGACCTGGTAAGATGGATGCTCCTGATGGGACAGATGGATCAACCGACTACAGAAGAGCAAGAACTAGTTTATGGGCTTTACTACAAGTTCTTCTCTATGGCTATGCCTAAAGCAAAATTCTTGCTTCCATTAGATGCAGCATCAGGATTCCCAGAGGATAATTCAGAAGGAAATTCCTTTGTTTTGGAAAAAGACGCTAACTTTAATATTCCCGTTAGAGAGGGAAAAGATGGACGAAATTCAATTCCAGTATTTACCGATTGGAAACGTCTGAGAATGGTCTTTGATGAAAAGTGGAATGGCATGATTGAAGAAGCTGGAGGCATGATTGAAGGCTTTGACTATGCCATAAACCCAACGGAATACTATGAAGCTGGTGCTTATGTTAGTCTAACAGCTTTTAAAGAAATGCAAGAGCACAGTGACAAGCAAAGAGGAAGAGCTCTAGATTAGAAAGTTCTTTAATATTAGAAAAGAGAATAAATGAGAATTGCAGATTATAGCGTGACCAAGGCAGTGCTAGAACGTCACGGTTTTACCTTTAAAAAGTCCTTCGGGCAAAATTTCCTGACGGATACCAATATCCTTCAAAAAATCGTGGACACAGCTGAAATTGATGACCAGGTTAATGTTATCGAAATTGGACCAGGTATTGGTGCTTTAACCGAATTTTTGGCGGAGCGTGCAGCTCAAGTCATGGCCTTTGAGATTGACCACCGTTTGGTACCGATTTTAGCAGATACCCTGCGTGATTTTGACAACGTGACCGTAGTTAACGAAGATATTCTTAAGGTTGATTTGGCGCAGCATATCCAGAATTTCAAAAATCCTAATTTGCCAATCAAGGTAGTGGCTAACTTACCCTACTATATCACAACCCCTATTCTCATGCACTTGATTGAAAGTGGGATTCCTTTTAGTGAGTTTGTGGTCATGATGCAAAAAGAAGTGGCAGATCGTATCTCTGCTAAGCCAAATACCAAGGCTTACGGTAGCTTGTCAATTGCAGTTCAGTATTATATGACTGCCAAGGTTGCCTTTATCGTTCCTCGTACAGTATTTGTGCCAGCGCCAAACGTAGATTCAGCTATCTTAAAAATGGTACGCCGTCCAGAACCGGCGGTTGCGGTCGAAGATGAGAACTTCTTCTTTAAGGTTTCCAAGGCTAGTTTTACTCATCGTCGTAAAACCTTGTGGAACAACTTGACAGGTTACTTTGGGAAGACTGAGGAAATCAAGGATAAGCTGACCAAGGCTTTGGAGCAAGCCGGCTTGTCACCAAGTGTACGTGGTGAAGCTCTCAGCTTGGCAGAATTTGCTAGTCTAGCAGATGCACTTAAAGGACAAGGACTCTAAGATGCAGGGACAAATCATTAAAGCCTTGGCGGGTTTCTACTATGTGGAGAGTGAGGGCCAGGTTTATCAAACACGCGCGCGTGGGAATTTTCGTAAAAAAGGTCACACCCCCTATGTTGGGGATTGGGTAGAATTTTCTGCGGAAGAGAATTCAGAAGGCTATATTTTAGAAATTCATGAACGAAAAAATAGTCTGGTTCGCCCGCCCATTGTCAATATTGATCAAGCCGTTGTCATTATGTCCGTTAAAGAACCTGACTTTAATAGCAACTTGCTGGATCGCTTCTTGGTTCTTTTAGAGCATAAGGGCATTCATCCTATCGTCTATATTTCTAAGATGGACTTACTAGAAGATGGGGGAGAACTGGATTTTTACGAGCAGACCTATCGTGCTATTGGTTACGATTTTGTGACTAGTAAAGAGGAACTCTTGCCCTTGTTGACAGACAAAGTGACAGTCTTTATGGGGCAGACAGGTGTCGGGAAGTCAACTCTGCTTAATAAAATTGCACCTGACCTCAATCTCGAAACAGGAGAAATTTCTGATAGTTTAGGTCGCGGTCGCCATACTACTCGAGCTGTTAGTTTTTACAATCTTAATGGTGGCAAAATCGCAGATACACCAGGATTTTCATCGCTGGATTATGAAGTGTCAAGTGCGGAAGAGCTAAACCAGGCCTTTCCAGAGATTGCTAGTGTCAGTCGCGACTGTAAGTTCCGTACTTGTACGCATACTCATGAGCCATCTTGCGCAGTCAAACCAGCAGTAGAAGAGGGGATTATTGCTACCTTCCGTTTTGACAACTATTTGCAATTCCTCAGTGAGATTGAAAATCGCAGAGAAACCTATAAAAAAGTCAGCAAAAAAATTCCAAAATAAGGAGAAACCTATGTCTCAATACAAGATTGCTCCGTCAATTCTGGCAGCAGATTATGCCAACTTTGAACGTGAAATTAAACGCCTAGAAGCAACTGGGGCAGAATACGCCCATATCGATATCATGGATGGTCACTTTGTGCCACAAATCAGCTTTGGCGCAGGTGTGGTCGAGGCTCTTCGTCCTCACAGCAAGATGGTTTTTGACTGCCACTTGATGGTATCAGATCCCGAACATCATTTAGAAGATTTTGCGCGTGCAGGGGCAGATATCATCAGCATTCACGTAGAGGCAACACCTCATATCCATGGCGCTCTTCAAAAGATTCGTTCTCTAGGTGTCAAACCATCGGTTGTTATCAATCCTGGAACACCTGTTGAGGCGATCAAGCACGTGCTTCACTTAGTTGATCAAGTCTTGGTCATGACGGTTAACCCTGGATTTGGTGGACAAGCCTTTTTGCCAGAAACCATGGATAAGATTCGTGAGTTGGTAGCTCTTCGCGAGGAAAAAGGTTTGAACTTTGAAATTGAAGTGGATGGCGGGATTGATGATAAAACGATTGCTCAAGCTAAAGATGCTGGTGCTACAGTCTTTGTAGCAGGGTCTTATGTTTTTAAGGGAGATGTCAATGAACGAGTGCAAGCCCTCCGAAAACAACTGGACTAAAGTTGCAGTTTTTGCAGGGGGAGACCGCGGTCACTTCCGGACAGATTTTGACTGTTTTGTCGGTGTGGATCGAGGCTCACTCTGGGCATTGGAAGAAGAACTTCCTCTTGCGCTAGCCGTTGGGGATTTTGATTCTGTGACTGTAGAAGAAGGTCAGTTGATTCAAAAACGTGCGCGACACTTTGTCCAAGCCCAGCCAGAAAAAGATGATACGGATCTGGAATTAGCACTGTTAACGGTTTTTGAAAAGGATCCTCAGGCTCAGGTGACCATTTTTGGCGCCCTAGGTGGTCGCATCGACCATATGCTGGCCAATGTCTTTCTACCCAGCAATCCCAAATTAGCACCCTATATGCGCCAAATAGAGATTGAGGATGGGCAAAACTTGATTGCCTATTGTCCAGAAGGGACCAGTCAGCTAGAACCACGTTTGGACTATGATTATCTGGCCTTTATGCCCGTGAGGGACAGTCAGTTAACCATTATCGGTGCCAAGTATGAGTTGACAGAGAAAAATTTTTTCTTTAAGAAAGTTTACGCTTCTAACGAATATATAGATAGGGAAGTGTCGGTGACTTGCCCAGATGGCTATGTGGTCGTGCTGCATAGCAAAGACAGGAGGTAGGATGGAAAGTTTACTTGTTGTTTTATTAGTTGCTAATCTAGCCGGCCTCTTTCTTATTTGGCAAAGGCAGGACAAGCAGGAAAAATATCTGACCAAGAGCTTGGAGGATCAGGCAGATAATCTTTCAGACCAGCTGGATTATCGTTTTGAACAAGCCAGACAAGCTAGTCAGCTTGACCAAAAAAATCTTGAAGTGGCTGTCAGTGACCGTTTGCAGGAAATCCGAATCGAGTTGCACCAAGGTCTGACTCAGGTTCGACAGGAGATGAATGAAAACCTCCTCCAAACAAGAGATAAGACTGACCAACGCCTTCAGGCCTTGCAGGAATCAAATGAGCAACGTTTGGAACAGATGCGCCAAACGGTTGAGGAAAAACTAGAAAAGACCTTGCAGACGCGTTTACAAGCCTCCTTTGAGACAGTTTCCAAACAGCTGGAATCTGTCAATCGTGGCCTTGGAGAAATGCAGACGGTTGCCCGTGATGTCGGTGCCCTTAATAAGGTCTTATCTGGCACAAAAACTCGAGGAATTCTAGGAGAATTACAACTGGGGCAAATCATAGAGGATATCATGACACCTGCCCAGTACGAACGAGAATATGCAACGGTTGAAAATTCGAGTGAACGTGTGGAATACGCTATTAAGTTACCTGGACAAGGTGATCAGGAATATGTCTATCTACCAATTGACTCTAAGTTTCCACTGGCAGACTATTACCGCTTAGAAGAAGCCTATGAAGCAGGTGACAAGGATGAAATCGAACGTTGTCGTAAATCTCTCCTAGCAAGTGTTAAGCGTTTTGCTAAGGATATCAAGAGAAAGTATCTGGCGCCACCTCGGACGACAAATTTTGGAGTCTTGTTTGTACCGACAGAAGGTCTTTACTCAGAAATTGTTCGTAATCCTGTCTTCTTTGATGATTTGAGACGGGAGGAGCAGATTATCGTTGCAGGGCCAAGTACCTTGTCAGCCCTCCTTAACTCCCTATCAGTTGGCTTCAAGACTCTCAATATCCAAAAGAGTGCTGATCATATCAGTAAAACGCTTGCTAGCGTCAAAACCGAATTTGGCAAGTTTGGTGGTATTTTGGTTAAAGCGCAAAAACACCTCCAACATGCCTCTGGCAATATTGATGAATTACTAAACCGTCGTACTACAGCTATCGAGCGAACGCTCCGACATATTGAATTGTCAGAAGGTGAGCCTGCGCTTGATCTACTCCAGTTCCAAGAAGATGAGGAAGAATATGAAGATTAGTCACATGAAGAAAGATGAGCATTTTGAAGGTTTTTACCTAATCAAGTCAGCTGATCTTAGACAAACCCGAGCTGGGAAAAACTACCTAGCCTTTACCTTCCAAGATGATAGTGGGGAAATCGAAGGCAAACTTTGGGATGCTCAACCACATAATGTTTCAGCCTTTACTGCAGGTAAGGTTGTTCACATGCAAGGCCGCCGAGAAGTTTACAATAACACCCCTCAGGTCAATCAAATTACCCTTCGGCTGCCTCAACCCGGTGAACCCAATGATCCAGCTGATTTTAAGGTTAAATCTCCAGTTGATGCCAAAGAGATTCGTGAGTATATGTCACAGATGATTTTCAAAATTGAAAATCCTATCTGGCAACGTATCGTCAGAAGTCTTTATGCCAAGTACGACAAGCAGTTTTATTCCTACCCGGCCGCCAAAACCAACCACCATGCATTTGAAACTGGCTTGGCCTATCATACAGCAACCATGGTTCGTTTGGCGGATGCAATTGCAGATATTTATCCTCAGCTCAATAAAAGTTTACTCTATGCAGGAATCATGCTCCATGATCTAGCCAAGGTCATCGAGTTGACAGGTCCTGACCAAACTGAGTACACAGTAAGAGGAAATCTCTTGGGACATATTGCTTTGATTGACAGTGAAATCACAAAAGCAGTTATGGAGCTTGGAATCGATGATACCAAAGAAGAGGTTGTCCTGCTTCGCCATGTCATTCTCAGTCACCATGGATTACTCGAGTATGGTAGTCCAGTTCGTCCTCGTGTGATGGAAGCTGAAATTATTCATATGATTGATAATTTAGATGCAAGTATGATGATGATGTCAACGGCTCTCGCTCTTGTTGATGAGGGAGAAATGACCAATAAGGTCTTTGCCATGGACAATCGTTCCTTTTATAAGCCAAAATTAGACTAGAAACTAAAAAAATGAGCTTTATTTAGGTAATAAAGTTCGTTTTTTTAACTCTAGTGTGATATAATTAGAAAAAGACTAAATAAAAAGAATGGTAAATGCATAATGAAATTAAGAAGAAGTGATCGGATGGTTGTTATTTCCAATTACTTGATCAACAATCCATACAAATTAACCAGTCTCAACACCTTTGCAGAAAAGTATGAATCTGCCAAGTCTTCTATTTCAGAAGATATCGTCATCATCAAACGTGCTTTTGAAGAGATCGAAATTGGTCATATTCAAACGGTGACAGGTGCTGGTGGTGGTGTCATTTTCACACCGTCTATTTCTACCCAAGATTCTAAAGCTATTATTGATGAGTTGCGTGAAAAGCTCTCAGAAAGCGATCGTATCCTTCCAGGTGGCTACATTTATCTATCGGATCTGCTCAGCACACCGTCCATCTTGAAAAATATTGGTCGCATTATTGCTAAGAGCTTCATGGATCAAAAGATTGATGCGGTTATGACTGTGGCAACCAAAGGGGTTCCGCTTGCTAATGCAGTTGCAAATGTCCTCAATGTACCTTTTGTCATTGTCCGTCGAGACTTGAAAATCACAGAAGGTTCGACCGTAAGTGTCAATTACGTTTCAGGTTCTAGCGAGCGTATTGAAAAAATGTTCCTTTCAAAACGTAGCCTCAAAGCGGGAAGTCGTGTCTTGATTGTCGATGACTTCTTGAAGGGTGGAGGAACCATTAACGGGATGATTAGCCTTTTAACTGAGTTTGATTCAGAGTTGGCTGGTGTAGCTGTCTTTGCTGACAATGCTCAGGAAGATCGTGAACAGCAATTTGACTATAAATCACTCTTGAAGGTTACCAATATTGATGTGAAGAACCAACAAATTGAAGTTGAAGTTGGAAATATCTTCGATACAGAAAAATAAGAAATAACTTGAAATACAAAGGTTGGAACGGTTGTCCCAGCCTTTCTTTGCCAGTCGATGTAAAGGAGAGCTGACCTATGAAAACACCATTTATTAACCGTGAGTCCTTGGAAAAAATTGTTGAGGAGTTTCCAACTCCTTTTCACCTCTATGATGAGAAGGGGATCCGCGAGAAAGCACGCGCAGTAAACAAGGCCTTTTCTTGGAATAAGGGTTTTAAAGAATACTTTGCTGTCAAGGCGACTCCGACACCAGCTATCTTGAAAATCTTACAAGAAGAAGGCTGTGGAGTTGACTGCTCTAGTTATGTCGAACTTTTAATGAGTCACAAGCTTGGATTTGCAGGTTCAGACATGATGTTCTCATCCAATAACACTCCAGACCAAGAGTACGCATACGCCAGTGAATTAGGTGCGACTATCAACTTGGATGCCTTCGAAGATATTGAGCATTTAGAGCGCGCTGCGGGGATTCCTGAGATTATCTCTTGCCGTTACAATCCTGGTGGAGTATTTGAACTGGGTACGGACATTATGGATAATCCTGGTGAAGCTAAGTTCGGGATGACTAAGGAACAGCTCTTTAAAGCCTTTGCCATCTTGAAGGAAAGGGGAGCTAAAAACTTTGGGATTCATTCCTTCCTAGCTTCCAATACAGTGACCCATCTCTACTATCCAGAATTAGCACGTCAACTTTTTGAATTGGCAGTAGAAATCAAGGAAAAGTTGGGTATTTCACTGGACTTTATCAATCTTTCAGGTGGTATCGGGGTCAACTATCGTCCAGATCAGGAGCCTAATGATATCGCTGTAATTGGTGAGGGAGTTCGTCAGGTTTATGAAGAAGTCCTCACACCAGCAGGACTTGGTCAGGTTAAGATTTTTACAGAACTAGGACGCTTTATGTTGGCACCTCATGGAATTCTAGTCACAAAAGTAACTCACAAAAAGAAAACCTACCGTACCTATCTAGGAGTAGATGCCTCAGCTGTCAACCTGATGAGACCAGCTATGTATGGTGCCTATCACCACATCACCAATATGATGCATCCTGATGGTCAGACTGAAGTGGTTGATGTTGTTGGTTCTCTTTGTGAAAACAACGACAAGTTTGCAGTTAATCGTGAACTACCTCAAACAGAAATTGGCGATCTACTAGTCATTCATGATACAGGGGCGCATGGATTTGCTATGGGCTACCAGTACAATGCCAAACTTCGTTCAGCAGAAATTCTCTATAAAGAGGATGGTGGTGCACGACTAATCCGCAGAGCAGAGCGACCAGAAGATTATTTTGCAACTCTCTATGGCTTTGATTTTGACAAGGATGAGTAAATTTTTGAAAATCATGAAAGTTGAAAGTGAAAAACAGATTGTTTTCTAAAAAATAGGCAAAATCTGTGGTTTTTCTTTTCAGGCATGATATAATAAAGCTATAAAACGGTTTCAAGAAAGGGAACGATATGACTGAAGAAACAATTGATTATGGACAAGTGACAGGAATGGTACACTCAACAGAGAGTTTTGGGTCGGTAGATGGACCCGGGATTCGTTTTATTGTCTTTCTTCAAGGATGTCAGATGCGTTGCCAGTACTGTCATAACCCAGATACATGGGCTATGGAAACCAATAAATCTCGTGAACGAACAGTGGACGATGTTCTAGAAGAAGCCCTCCGTTATCGTGGCTTCTGGGGGACAAAAGGTGGTATTACAGTCAGTGGTGGAGAAGCGCTACTTCAGATTGACTTTTTGATTGCCCTCTTTACCAAGGCAAAAGAAAAAGGTATCCACTGTACCTTGGATACTTGTGCTCTTCCATTCCGTAATAAACCACGCTATCTAGAAAAATTCAACAAATTGATGGCTGTTACAGACTTGGTACTCCTTGATATCAAGGAAATCAACGAAGCGCAACACAAGATTGTGACTAGTCAAACCAACAAAAATATCTTGGCATGTGCTCAATACTTGTCAGAAATCGGTAAACCTGTATGGATCCGTCACGTTCTCGTGCCTGGATTGACAGACCGAGATGAAGATTTGATTGAACTTGGTAAGTTCGTAAAAACTCTTAAAAACGTTGACAAGTTTGAAATCTTGCCTTACCACACCATGGGGGAGTTCAAATGGCGTGAACTTGGGATTCCGTATTCGCTTGAAGGGGTTAAACCCCCGACAGCAGAGCGTGTGAAGAATGCTAAGGAACTAATGGATACAGAAAGCTATCAAGATTACATGAAACGTGTACATGGATAAAAAGAGAGGTTGGGATTTATTATCCCGACCTCTTTTCTACAATAGAAAAGGCTTAGCTGAAATGCTAGGCCTTTTAGTCTTTATCTAGAATGTTGTTTTCCAGAATTGCGTTTTTTGTTTTTCTTCTTGTTAGAAGTTGTGATAGCTGTTGCTGGTTCAGGGGTTACATCTTTACGAGTAGCTGAAGTTTTACTTGCTTTTGGTGGATTCTTGGCATATTCTTCACGTACTTTTTTACGAAGTTTTGGACGAACCATGTAGTTGATGATGAATTGTTGGAGAATCATCATGAAACCACCGACAACCCAATAAAGTGTGACACTGGCTGGCGAGAAGATTGAAAACATGACAATCATGAGAGGACTCATATAGAGCATCTTCTTGATTTGTTCTCTTTGAGTCTCATCTTCAACTCCATGTAGAGAAAGGAGTGATTGGAGATAATAGAGCACACCTGCGAAGGCTACGAGAAGCCAACTTGGAGAACCAAGTGCAATTCCTAAGAAGCTAGCTTCAGAAACGCCTTCTGTATGTTGAGCAGCAAAGTAGATAGCTGAGAAGAAAGGCATTTGAAGGAGGATAGGGAAACATCCTACGCCACCAAACATACTGATGCCGTGCTCTTTTTGAGCGGCAAAGAGAGCTTGTTGGGCTTCGAGTTTTTCTTCTTGTGTTTCTGCTTCCTTGAGACGAGTTTGGTGTGGTTCAAGGACATGCTTGAGGGCGTTCATCTTTTCAGAGTGAAGCGTTGCCTTCCATGATTGGTAAATACCAAGTGGCAAAATAATCAAGCGGACGATGATGGTTACGATAATAATAGCGACCCCGAAGCCTAGACCTTTATCAGTAGCGAAGTACTTGATAGCTTCTCCCATCGGGGCACCCAAGAAATCCCAAACGGGACCAATTGGCTTACCTGTTGCTTTATCAATCTGAACACAACCTGTCAAGACTAATAGCATAGCCACTCCCATAGCCGAGAGGGCGAAACGTTTTATTGATTTCACTGTTTTTATTCCTTCTTTAAAAATTATACCTTTCTATTCTACTGTTTTTTTGGAAAATATACAATAGTTCTCTGGACCTAATTTGCGACTTTGAAATCCGAATAGGATGGGAAGTTACTCATTTGCACATCTAGGTAGGTTACTTTAGAGAAAGGTGTAGGGCCTTTTCGGATCTCTTGGATAAACTTAGCCATAATGGCAGAAGACTCGGCCTGGGCCAGAATTTCAACGGTTCCGTCATCATTATTCCAGACACGACCCGTAATGCCACCTAGTTCTAGAGCCAGACTATAGACACCCCAGCGGAAGCCCACTCCCTGGACGCGACCTTGAGCGATCATTTTAACCTTTTGCATACCAAACCTCCTTGATTGTGTTATAATATTTCTATGACTATTATAACCTCTAAAACCAATTCTGTGGTGAAAAATGCCAAAAAATTACATCAAAAAAAATATCGGAAAACCTCTTACTTGATTGAGGGCTGGCATCTGTTTGAAGAAGCTATTCAGGCTGGTGCAAAGATTGAGAAAATATTTGCCCTTGCAGAGTATGGCGAAAAATTAAGTGACTATTCCCAGACTGTCTTTGTTACTGAAGAAATCTTGCTTGATTTAGCAGATTCGCAAACTCCTCAGGGTATTGTTGCCATTGTTCAAAAGGAAGAGGAGCAGTTGCCAGATTTGATCCAGGGTAAATACCTCTTCTTAGAAGATGTGCAGGATCCAGGAAATGTTGGCACAATGATCCGGACGGCAGATGCGGCAGGTTTTTCTGGAGTCATTGTTTCAAACAAGTCAGCAGATATCTATAGCCTCAAAACTCTTCGCTCTATGCAAGGAAGTCATTTCCATTTGCCTATTTATCGCATGTCTGTTGAAATATTTTGCGAAAAGGCTAAAAAGAGCGATTTACCGATTCTAGCAACTACCTTGTCCCAAAACTCTAAAGATTATCGTGAGCTGGCTTATCAAGAGGATTTCGCCTTGGTCATGGGAAATGAGGGTCAAGGTATTAGTCCATTCATAGCAGAGCAGGCAGACCAACTGGTTCATATCAGCATGAAGGGCCAGGCGGAAAGTCTCAATGTTGCCATTGCAGCGGGTATACTCATGTTTTATTTGAGTTAAATCATTTTATTTTTGTTATAATCAGTAAAAAGATTTCATAAGGAGAAAAAGATATGAATCAAACAATTATTCAAGAACGTTCTGGTTTGAATCAATTCTATGCAAAAGTCTATGCTTTTGTAGGTTTGGGAATTGGCTTATCAGCCCTTGTCTCAGGACTCATGTTGACAACTTTCCAGGATTTGCTCGTTCAAATTATGATGAATGCTCGTGTATGGCTAATAGTTGCGGGCTTTGTAGAAGTTGCTCTGGTCTATGTAGCGAGTAGTATGGCTTTAAAAAACAGTCCAGCAGCCTTGCCAATTTTCTTGCTTTATTCCGTTTTAAACGGTTTTACACTGAGTTTCGTTGTCTCGCTCTATACCCCAGGTACTGTTTTGACAGCCTTTGTATCTAGTGCAGCTCTCTTCTTTGTGATGGCTCTTATCGGAGTTGTGATTAAGAAGGACTTGAGCGGTATGGGACGTGCCTTGTTGGCAGCTTTGGTGGGCCTCATACTAGCTATGATTGTCAATATCTTTTTAAACAGTAGCCTTTTTGACTATATCATCAGCATTATCATGGTTTTCGTTTTTGCAGGCTTGATTGCTTGGGACAACCAAAAGATTCGCTATGTTTATGAGGAGTCAGGTGGTCAGGTTGCAACAGGTTGGGCAGTTTCTTTGGCGCTCAGTCTTTACTTGGATTTTATCAACGTATTCCTTAGCTTGCTCCGTATTTTCGGTAGTGACGATTGATTTTTAGAGCTCCGTGGAGCTCTTTTTTTAATTTTTACTTTCATTTTTACTGGCAAAAGGGTATAATCATCTTATTATTCAAAAGGAGAGATGTATGAAGAAAAGTTTTATCCATCAACAGGAAGAAATTTCCTTTGTAAAAAACACCTTTACCCAGTATTTAAAAGATAAGTTAGAAGTGGTTGAGGTACAAGGTCCTATCTTGAGTAAGGTTGGGGATGGGATGCAGGACAATTTATCAGGTGTGGAGCATGCCGTGGAAGTCAAGGTTCTCCAAATTCCTGATGCAACTTATGAAGTGGTGCATTCACTTGCTAAGTGGAAACGCCATACCTTGGCTCGATTTGGTTTTGGTGAAGGAGAAGGTCTATTTGTTCACATGAAAGCTCTTCGACCAGATGAAGATTCGCTAGATGCAACTCACTCAGTCTATGTGGACCAGTGGGACTGGGAAAAAGTTATTCCAAACGGACAACGCAATCTTGCCTATCTTAAAGAAACAGTAGAAAAGATTTATAAGGCCATCCGTTTGACAGAACTTGCAGTCGAAGCACGCTACGATATTGAGTCTATCTTACCAAAACAGATTACCTTTATCCATACAGAAGAATTGGTCGAACGTTATCCGGATTTGACTCCAAAAGAACGTGAGAATGCCATTTGTAAGGAATTCGGAGCGGTCTTCTTGATCGGTATCGGTGGAGAGCTATCAGACGGAAAACCTCATGACGGTCGTGCACCGGACTACGATGACTGGACAACAGAATCTGAAAATGGTTATAAGGGTCTGAATGGGGATATTCTAGTTTGGAATGAGAATCTTGGTGCAGCCTTTGAGTTATCTTCAATGGGAATTCGTGTCGATGAAGACACTCTTCGCCGTCAGGTAGCTATCACAGGAGACGAAGACCGTTTAACTTTAGAATGGCATAAGGCTCTCCTAAATGGACTCTTCCCATTGACAATCGGTGGAGGGATCGGTCAGTCTCGTATGGCTATGTTCTTGCTTCGTAAAAAGCATATCGGAGAAGTTCAAACCAGTGTTTGGCCTCAAGAAGTGAGAGATACTTACGAAAATATTCTTTAATCAATCGAGCCGTAAGGTTCGATTTTCTTTTTTTGATAAGAATTTGGTATAATATACGGTATGAAAATCGTATCAGGAATCTACGGAGGGCGTCCATTAAAGACGCTAGACGGGAAAACAACTAGACCGACATCAGATAAGGTTAGGGGCGCTATTTTTAATATGATTGGTCCCTACTTTGAAGGTGGACGTGTGTTAGATCTTTATGCTGGCAGTGGCGGTCTATCCATCGAGGCTGTCTCAAGGGGAATGTCCAGTGCAGTACTGGTTGAGAAAGATCGCAGGGCCCAGAGTATTGTGGCAGAAAATATTCGGATGACTAAGGAAACCTCTAAATTTCAATTATTGAAAATGGAATCCAGTCGAGCTTTGGAGCAGGTGGATGGAGTCTTTGATCTTATTTTCTTGGATCCTCCCTATGCAAAAGAACAAATCGTGTCAGATATTGAAAAAATGGCAGAGAGAAATCTTTTTTCAGAAGATGTCATGGTGGTATGTGAGACCGATAAATCGGTAGAACTTCCAGAAGAAATCGCCTGTTTGGGTATCTGGAAGGAAAAAATATATGGAATTAGTAAGGTGACGGTTTATGTCAGATAAGATTGGGCTATTTACAGGTTCCTTTGATCCGATGACTAATGGACATTTGGATCTCATCGAGCGTGCAAGTAAGCTCTTTGATCAATTGTATGTAGGGATTTTTTATAATCCACACAAAATGGGATTTTTACCGATAGAGAGTCGAAAGAAGACTGTTGAAAAAGCGGTGGGACATCTCAAAAATGTGGAAGTGATGGCTTCTCACGATGAATTGGTAGTTGACGTTGCTAGAAAACTTGGTGTTCAGGTCTTGGTGCGAGGATTACGCAATGCTACAGACCTCCAGTATGAAGCCAGTTTTGACTATTACAATCACCAGCTGGCAAGTGAACTAGAGACGATCTATCTCCATAGTCGTTTAGAGCATATACACATTAGCTCTTCAGCTGTCAGAGAACTATTAAAATTTGGTCAAGATATCAGTGGATATGTGCCAAATACTGTCTTGGAGGAATTAGAAGATGAAGAAAAAGACTAGATGGCCCATATACCTGATTGTGGGACTTATCATTACCTTTGTTGCTTTTACAGTGCCCCTGCCTTATTACATTGAGGTTCCAGGGACTTCAGAGGATATTCGTAAGGTATTGCAGGTAAATAATCAGCCTGATCAAGAGGAAGGCTCTTACCAGTTTGTAACAGTTGGTGTTCAACGTGCTCGACTAGCTCATTTGATCTATGCTTGGCTAACACCTTTCACAGATATTCATAGTGCTAAGGAAATGACGGGTGGTTCATCAGATGCAGAATTTGTCCGCATCAACCAATTCTACATGGAAACTTCGCAGAACATGGCCAAATACCAAGGCTTGAAGGCTGCTGGAAAAGAGATAGAACTCAACTACCTTGGGGTCTACGTTTTAACCGTTACCGACAATTCGACCTTTAAAGGAATTCTCAATATTGCTGATACAGTAACAGCGGTTAATGATAAGACTTTTGAGAGTTCTAAGGATTTAGTTGACTATGTCAATTCTCAAACTCTGGGAGATAAGGTAAAGGTCACCTATGAAGAAGATGGACAAATCAAGTCTGCCGAAGGGAAAATTATTACTCTGGAAAACGGGAAAAATGGTATCGGGATTGGCCTGATTGACCGCACGGAAGTGACTAGTGATATCCCTATTCGTTTTTCAACGGCAGGAATTGGTGGGCCGAGTGCTGGGCTCATGTTTAGTCTATCTATTTATACACAAATTGCAGAACCAACTCTTCGGAATGGTCGTATCGTAGCTGGTACAGGAAGCATTGACAGAGATGGTAATGTGGGTGATATTGGTGGGATTGATAAAAAGGTTGTCTCCGCAGCTAAAAAAGGAGCAACAGTCTTCTTTGCTCCTAACAATCCAGTCACTGAAGAAGCTAAAAAGGCTAATCCACATGCAAAAAGTAATTATGATACGGCTGTAGAAGCTGCAGAAATGATTAAAACAGACATGAAGATTGTTCCAGTAAAAACACTTCAGGATGCGATTGACTATTTGAAAAATAATCCCTAAAAAGTAGGGGAATCTATAAACTAGCGTAGAAAAAGAGAAGATGGTATAATAGGCCGATGATTCAATTATTTTTTACCCTTAGTAGTCATATGTTCTTTGTCTATCTAGTCTTTCAACTTTTGAAAGACCTGGTTAAATGGGATCAGATTTTAAAGGTGACCAAGGACAATGCGGGGAAGATTCGACTCTTGGTAGTATTGTGTAGTATCGGTTTAGGATATCTGATTAGTTCCTTTTTCCTAAATCTCTACCAACTCTGGCAAGAAGCAATTAGAGCGCTATTCTAAAATTGTAAGTAAAGGAAAATATTTTATGGAAAAAATTGTAGTTCGAGGTGGCGATAATCGCTTGGTTGGAAGTGTCGCCATCGAGGGCGCAAAAAATGCAGTTTTGCCTCTGCTAGCGGCAACTATTTTAGCAAGTGAAGGAAAAACTGTTTTAAAAAATGTTCCAATCTTATCAGATGTATTTACCATGAACCAAGTGGTTCGTGGATTGCATGCTCAAGTTAATTTTGATCAGGATGCTCATATTGTCGAAGTTGATGCAACTGGGGATATCACAGAAGAAGCTCCCTACAAGTATGTCAGCAAGATGCGTGCTTCTATTGTAGTATTGGGGCCAATCTTGGCTCGTGTAGGACACGCAAAGGTTTCTATGCCAGGTGGCTGTACCATTGGTAGTCGCCCTATCGACCTTCACCTAAAGGGACTCGAAGCAATGGGAGCTCAAATTACTCAGACAGCAGGTTATATTGAGGCTAAGGCGGAACGCTTGAAGGGTGCTCATATTTACATGGATTTCCCTAGTGTAGGTGCTACTCAAAACTTGATGATGGCGGCAACTCTTGCTAAGGGTGTTACTGTCATTGAAAATGCGGCGCGTGAACCCGAGATTGTAGACTTAGCTGTTCTACTAAATAAAATGGGTGCCAAAGTCAAAGGTGCTGGTACAGAAACGATTACCATTATGGGTGTTGAGAAATTGCACGGTGCGACCCATAATGTTGTGCAAGATCGTATTGAAGCAGGGACCTTCATGGTGGCAGCTGCTATGACTGGTGGAGATGTCTTGATTCAAGATGCCATTTGGGAACACAACCGTCCCTTGATAGCTAAATTACTCGAAATGGGAGTTGAAGTCATTGATGAGGATGAAGGGATTCGTGTACGTTCTCAGCGGGATAAGCTAAAGGCTGTTCATGTTAAGACATTACCACATCCGGGATTTCCAACAGATATGCAGGCCCAGTTTACGGCCTTGATGACGGTAGCTCAAGGTGAGTCAACCATGGTGGAGACTGTGTTTGAGAATCGCTTCCAACATTTAGAAGAGATGCGTCGGATGGGCTTGCACTCAGAAATTATCCGTGATACAGCTCGTATTATTGGCGGACAGCAATTTCAAGGTGCAGAAGTTCTATCGACAGACTTGCGTGCCAGTGCAGCCTTGATTTTAACAGGACTAGTAGCTGAAGGAGAGACAGTTGTTGGAAAACTTGTCCATTTAGATAGAGGTTACTACCGTTTTCATGAAAAGTTGGCTCAGTTAGGAGCTAAGATTGAACGGGTAAGTGTGGAAGCTGATGAAGATGAATAAAGAAGCCAAATATGTATTGCG
The DNA here is from genome assembly GCF_051106275.1 of Streptococcus sp. KHUD_014. GTDB lineage: Bacteria > Bacillota > Bacilli > Lactobacillales > Streptococcaceae > Streptococcus. The sequence goes on from NZ_CP193666.1 coordinate 262,854, forward strand.
TCGTTTTGTCTTGGTTATGCTAGTTCTCCTTCTAGGTGCTTTAGCTCTTGCAATTGGTTTGATGATTGGCTATGGCATACTAGGAAAAGGGGAAGACCCTTGGGCTATTTTGGCGCCAGCAAAATGGCAAGAACTCATCACAAAATTTACAGGAAAATGAGAGTGGGACAGAAATCGGTAATTCGTTAGAATTCGATTTCGTTGTCCCACCTCCGCACAGTTGAGTAGGGCTGTAAAAGCTGATGAAATCAGCGTAGTAGAGCCCACTCAACCACTGCGTCTTGCTCGACAATCCAAATACAATTGAGAGGTTAGGACTTTTGTCCCAGCCTTTTTCTAGGAATTGAATATAATACTCAATGAAAATCAAAGAGCAAACTAGGAAGAGAGTCACAGGTTGCTCAAAACACCGTTTTGAGGTTGTAGATGGAAGCTGACGTGGTTTGAAGAGATTTTCGAAGAGTATAAGGAGAAAATATGAATAAAAAAACTAGACAGACTCTAGTAGGTCTCTTGCTTTTTCTGCTCTTGTCAGCAGGAAGTTATTATATCAAGGAGATGCAGGCTTCCAACTCTGCACCTCAGACGCAAGTAAAGCAGAAGTCGCAAGCATCGGATGCTCCAAGTCAAGAATTAGCTGAAAGTGTCCTGACAGATTCTATCAAAAAACAAATTAAGGGTTCTCTTGAATGGAATGGAGCAGGAGCCTTTATCGTCAATGGTAATAAGACAAATTTGGATGCAAAGGTTTCAAGCAAACCCTATGCTGATAACAAGACAAAAACTGTAGGTGGGGAGACGGTTCCAACTGTCGCTAACGCCCTCATGTCAAAAGCGACAAGACAGTACAAAGACCGTGAAGAGACTGGCAATGGCTCGACTTCTTGGACGCCAGCAGGCTGGCATCAGGTTAAGAATCTAAAGGGAAGCTACAACCATGCGGTCGATAGAGGGCATTTGTTGGGCTATGCCTTGATCGGTGGGTTAGATGGCTTTGATGCTTCTACTAGCAATCCTAAAAATATCGCTGTTCAGACAGCTTGGTCTAACCAGGCGCGTGCCGAAGATTCGACAGGCCAAAACTATTATGAGAGCTTGGTTCGAAAAGCCCTAGATCAAAACAAACGAGTTCGTTACCGCGTGACATTACTCTATGCTACTGAGCAAGATTTGGTACCGTCAGCTTCTCAGATTGAAGCCAAGTCCTCTGATGGGGAGTTGGAGTTTAACGTCGTCATTCCGAATGTCCAAAATGGAATTCAGCTTGACTACCGAACAGGTCAAGTTACGGTTACAAAAGCAAAATAGACTAAAAATCCCTTATCTCCTCAGATAGGGGATTAACTATTGAAATCGTAAAATAATGTGTAGAAGAGAAAAAATGTGGTATAATAGACTCAATTATACTATTTAGGAGAAGGAAAATGGAAGACCCGAGCAGTCAGGATTTGTTACTGCAATTTGTTTTATTAGTTGTTTTGACCTTTTTAAATGCCTTTTTCTCTGCAACAGAAATGGCCATGGTTTCACTTAGTCGTTCACGTGTTGAGCAAAAAGCTGAGGAGGGAGATAAACGCTATATCCGTTTGCTAAAGGTGCTTGAAAACCCTAATCACTTTTTATCAACCATTCAAGTTGGTATCACCTTAATTACGATCTTGTCAGGGGCTAAACTAGCAGATTCACTTGGAGAGTTAATCGCCTCTTGGATGGGAAATAGTGAAACTGCCTATGCGGTAGCTAGCTTCTTATCATTAGCTTTCTTGACCTATATTTCTATTGTTTTTGGTGAGCTTTATCCTAAGCGAATTGCTCTAAATCTTAAGGATGCCTTGGCTATCAGAACAGTACCGTTTATTATTGCTCTTGGTAAGATTGTGAGTCCCTTCGTTTGGATGCTATCTGCCTCGACGAATCTCTTGAGTCAATTGACACCGATGACATTTGACGATGCAGATGAAAAAATGACTCGTGATGAGATTGAGTACATGTTGTCTAAGAGTGAAGAAACCTTAGATGCAGATGAAATTGAAATGTTGCAGGGGATTTTCTCACTCGACGAACTCATGGCACGTGAAGTCATGGTTCCCCGAACAGATGCCTTTATGGTAGATATTCAGGATGATACTCAAACCATTATCCAAAGTATCTTGAAACAGAACTTTTCTCGTATTCCTGTTTATGATGGAGACAAGGATAATGTCATTGGTTTGGTTCACACCAAGAGCCTCCTTAAAGAAGCCTTTGTCAGCGGGTTTGACAATATCGTCTGGAAGCGAATCTTGCAAGATCCACTCTTTGTACCTGAAACGATTTTTGTGGATGATTTATTAAAAGAGTTCAGAAATACTCAAAGACAGATGGCAATCCTTTTGGATGAGTATGGTGGTATGGCTGGTCTAGTTACACTAGAAGATCTCCTTGAGGAGATTGTCGGAGAGATTGACGACGAAACTGACCGTGCTGAGGTTTATGTTCACACTATTGGTGAGAATACCTACATTGTTCAAGGTACGATGAACTTGAACGACTTCAATAGTTATTTCGATGTTGAACTTGAAAGTGATGATGTAGATACAATCGCTGGTTATTATTTGACGGGTGTGGGAACTATTCCAACATCAGAAAAACTTAGCTATGAGTTAGAAAGTAGCAATAAGCATATCACCCTAACTAATGATAAGGTCAAAAATGGACGTGTAACCAAGCTTAAGGTTCAAATTCAAGAACTTGAATCAGAAGAAGAAACAGAATAAAACAAAAGCTTTATCAGAGCAGAACTGATAAAGCTTTTCTAGTAGTTAAAAAGAAAAGACTCCTGTAGGAGCCTTTGATAATATAGAGGCGGTAGACGGATTTGAACCGACGATCAAGCTTTTGCAGAGCCGTGCCTTACCACTTGGCTATACCGCCTTAACTTTTATTATTATACCTTTTAAATTAAATCTCGTCAATAGTTTCTTTTCTGAAAATGTAAGTTTTCCTGCTTTCAAAAGGCATGCGACAAAATATTCTGAAAATTCGTTTACTTTTGAAAGGGAGTGTGGTATAATTAACAGTATCTCATTAATTTTATATAGAGGAGTTAACTAAACATGAAAAAAAGTCGGATTTTTGCGGTAGCAGGGGTTGCCCTACTCGCAACAGGCGTTCTCGCAGCTTGTGGTTCTTCAAAATCATCAAATGCTGAAGCACCAAAAGCCTATGGCTATACTTATACTGCTGACCCAGAAACATTGGACTACCTTATCTCTGGGAAACAAAGTACTAAAGTTGCCACTTCAAACGGTATCGATGGACTCTTTACAAATGATAAGTATGGTAACCTTACTCCTGCAGTCGCTGAAGACTGGTCAGTGTCTCAAGATGGATTAACATACACTTATAAGATTCGTAAAGGTGTAAAATGGTTAACATCTGATGGTGAAGAATATGCAGAAGTAACTGCAAATGACTTTGTTACAGGTTTGAAACACGCAGCCGACAATAAATCAGCCGCTCTTTACCTAGCACAAAATTCTGTAAAAGGATTGGCTGACTATGTGTCAGGGACTAATACGGACTTTTCTGCAGTAGGTGTTAAAGCTGTTGATGATTACACTCTTCAATATACATTGAACCAACCTGAACCATACTGGAACTCTAAATTGTCTTACGCAATCTTCTGGCCTTTGAACGCAGAGTTTGAAAAATCAAAAGGTAAAGACTTTGGTAAGGCAACAGACCCAACATCATTGCTTTACAATGGACCTTTCTTGCTTAAAGGGTTGACGGCTAAGTCTTCTATCGAATTTGCGAAGAATGAACAGTATTGGGATAAAGATAATGTTCACATCGATACTGTAACACTTGCTTATTATGATGGTTCAGACCAAGAGTCACTTGAGCGTAACTTTACAAATGGTGCATACAGTTATGCCCGTCTCTTCCCTACTAGCTCAAACTATTCTAAGGTAGCAGAAACATATAAAGACAATATTTACTATACTCCACAAGGAGCTGGTATTGCTGGTTTGGGTGTTAATATTGACCGTCAAAGCTATAAGTACACATCAAAAACAACTGACGAAGAAAAAACATCTACTAAGAAAGCCCTTCTCAACAAAGACTTCCGTCAAGCTTTGAACTTTGCTTTTGATCGTACTGCTTATTCAGCTCAGCTAAATGGTAAGGATGGAGCAGCCCTTGCTGTCCGTAACCTCTTCGTAAAACCAGAATTTGTTTCAGCAGGTGAAAAAACATTTGGTGACTTGGTCACTGAGAAAGTTGTTTCTTATGGTGATGAGTGGAAAGATGTAAACTTTGCGGATGCTCAAGATGGACTTTACAATGCTGATAAAGCTAAAGCAGAACTAGCTAAAGCTAAAAAAGACCTTGAAGCAGATGGTGTGAAATTCCCAATCCACTTGGATATTCCAGTTGACCAAACATCTAAAAACTATATCGCTCGTATCCAATCATTCAAACAATCTGTTGAGACCGCTTTGGGTACAGATAATGTAGTTATCGATATCCAACAAATCACTACGGATGAATTACACAATATCACGTACTACGCTGCTAGTGCTGCAGCAGAAGATTGGGACCTTTCAGGTGCTGTTGGATGGAATCCAGACTATGATGATCCATCGACTTACCTTGATATCTTGAAATCAACTAATAGTGAAACAACTAAGACCTACATGGGCTATGACAATCCATCAAACCCAGCGGTTGCTCAAGTTGGTTTGAAAGATTACGACAAATTAGTTGATGATGCAGCTAGTGAAACAAGTGACCTTAACAAACGTTATGAGAAATATGCAGCAGCTCAAGCTTGGTTGACAGATAGCTCACTCTTCCTTCCAGCTATGTCATCTTCAGGAGCAGCACCAGTTATTTCTCGTGTAGTACCATTCTCAGCCTCTTACACTCAATCTGGTGATAAAGGTTCAGATGTATACTTCAAGTACCTTAAATTGCAAGCTAACACTGTAACAACCAAAGAGTACAAAGAAGCTCGTGAAAAATGGCTCAAAGAAAAAGCTGAATCAAACGAAAAAGCTCAAAAAGAGTTAGCGAGTCATGTGAAATAAATAATGCTCATCAGAACTTTCTCTCCTAAAGGAGAAGGTTCTTTTGGGATTTTAAAGGAAATAATATGAAAAAATATGTTTTTATGCGTATCTTGCGGTCGTTGGTTTCTATTTTCTTAGTAACGACCTTGATTTACACAATCATCTATACGATGGTTCCACGGAAGTTGATCTTCAAACAAGATACTAACTACAATAAAATTGCGACAACGGCTGATAAACGAGATAACTATGAAAATACTGTCTTTGAGCGTATGGGTTATATCGAATATTACGATACGAAAGAGTTGCAGGAAAAAGCTAGTAGCATTGACTCTTCTGTTACAGTAGATGCAAATGATACAAATAAAGCAATCTATGAAAAATATATCCAACAACTTGGTAATGGTTGGACTCTAGGTGAGTTTACAGAGAGTGGACAATTCTACGCTACACGTGAAATTCCTATTTTTGAGCGTGTGTTCAAATTCTATGCAAACTTGCTTGATATCGACCACACAAACAAGATTCAAGACCCAGAAAATCCAAACTTAGAGCGTTATTTGCGTTTTGAAAATGATCCCGCTATCGGCTGGTCTCTGGTAGGTTCAGGTACCAAACACAAGTACCTCTTGTACTTCAATAGTCAGTTCCCATTTGTTCACCAAAACTTTGTCAACTTGAATTTGGGTGATTCATATCCAACTTATGCTAATACTCCTGTGCTTCAAGTTATCACACAAGGACAAGGTCAAACTAAGACATCAGAAGTGCAATTCCCAACTGGTAAGAAAACATCTTCAGTTAATATCTACTCAAGAACCTACAAATCTCCAAGTCAGGCTGATGCTCGCGAAGTAGCAAACTATGGTAAGGATGATCCTTATACAGCAACTGAGAGCAATTATCAGTACCCATCAATGATTACAAGCTCTGCCATCACTGGTTTAATCGGTCTTGTAATTTCGTACTCTATTGCCATTCCGCTAGGTTCAGCTATGGCTCGTCATAAGAATTCTTGGATTGATAGTTTTTCTACTGGAACTCTAACATTCTTGTTGGCCCTTCCAACCATTGCCTTAGTTTATATCATCCGCTTGATTGGTTCTAAAATTGGATTCCCTGATTCATTCCCAATCTTGGGTGCTGGAGATTGGCGTTCTTATGTCCTTCCAGCAGTGATTCTAGGCTTACTTGGTGCACCTGGTATGGCAATTTGGATTCGTCGTTATATGATTGACTTGCAATCACAAGACTTCGTTCGTTTTGCTCGTGCTAAAGGTTTGTCTGAGAAAGAAATTTCAAACAAACACATCTTTAAAAATGCCATGGTTCCATTGGTTTCAGGAATTCCTGGATCTATCATTGGTGTTATTAGTGGTGCGACTCTTACAGAAACAGTCTTCGCCTTCCCTGGTATGGGTAAAATGTTGATTGACTCTGTAAAAGCATCAAATAACAACATGGTAGTTGGTCTTGTATTCATCTTCACCTGTGTCTCTATCTTCTCATTATTTGTAGGGGATATTTGGATGACCATGATTGACCCACGTATTAAATTGACAGAGAAAGGAGGCAAATAATGTCTACGATTAGTAATGATAAATTTCAGTTTGTAAAACGAGACGACTATGCCTCTGAAGTAATTGATGCACCTGCCTATTCATACTGGGGTTCTGTCTTTAGACAGTTCATGAAAAAAAGATCAACAGTAATCATGCTAGCTATCTTGATTGCCATCGTTTTGATGAGTTTCATTTACCCAATGTTTTCTGATTTTGACTTTAACGATGTAAGTAAGGTTAATGACTTTAGTGCTCGTTTTATCAAGCCAAATGCAGAGCATTGGTTCGGTACAGATAGTAACGGTAAATCACTCTTTGATGGTGTCTGGTTTGGAGCTCGTAACTCAATCTTGATTTCGGTAATCGCAACATCTATCAACCTTGTAATTGGGGTTATTGTCGGTGGTATTTGGGGAATTTCAAAATCAGTTGACCGTATCATGATGGAAGTCTACAACGTTATCAACAACATTCCTTCACTTTTGATCGTTATTGTTTTGACTTACTCTATCGGAGCTGGTTTCTGGAACTTGATTTTTGCCATGAGTGTGACTACTTGGATTGGTATTGCTTACTCAATTCGTATTCAGATCATGCGTTATCGTGACTTGGAGTATAACCTTGCTTCACGTACACTTGGAACACCAACCTTTAAGATTGTTGTAAAAAACATTATGCCACAATTGGTATCTGTTATCGTTACGACGACATCTCAAATGCTTCCAGCCTTTATCTCATACGAAGCTTTCCTTTCATTCTTTGGACTTGGATTGCCAATTACAGTTCCAAGCTTGGGTCGTTTGATTTCAGATTACTCTCAGAACGTAACGACAAATGCTTACCTCTTCTGGATTCCATTGACAACTTTGGTCTTGGTATCCTTGTCACTTTTCATTGTTGGTCAAAACCTAGCAGATGCTAGTGATCCACGTACACATAGATAGGAGTAGAAATGACAAATAATAAAAATGTAATTTTGACTGCTCGAGATATTGTCGTGGAATTTGACGTTCGTGACAAAGTTTTGACAGCTATTCGTGGAGTTTCCATTGATTTGATCGAGGGTGAAGTTCTCGCTTTGGTAGGGGAGTCTGGTTCAGGAAAATCAGTTTTGACAAAAACATTCACAGGTATGTTGGAAGAAAACGGTCGTATTGCTCAAGGTAGCATTGATTACCGAGGTCAAGACTTGACAGCACTCGCTTCCCATAAAGATTGGGAACAGATTCGTGGTGCTAAGATTGCAACCATCTTCCAGGACCCTATGACCAGTCTAGACCCAATCAAAACGATTGGTAGTCAGATCACAGAAGTTATCGTTAAACACCAAGGCAAGACAGCTCAAGAAGCAAAAGAAATGGCTATCGACTACATGAACAAAGTTGGTATCCCTGATTCTGAGAAGCGTTTCGACGAGTATCCTTTCCAGTATTCTGGTGGGATGCGTCAACGTATCGTTATCGCCATTGCACTTGCCTGCCGGCCAGATATTCTTATCTGTGATGAGCCAACTACAGCCCTTGATGTGACTATTCAGGCTCAGATTATTGATTTGCTAAAGACACTTCAACAAGAGTATCACTTCACAACAATCTTTATCACTCACGACCTTGGAGTTGTAGCAAGTATTGCTGATAAGGTTGCGGTTATGTATGCTGGTGAGATTGTTGAGTATGGTACAGTTGAAGAAATCTTCTATGATCCACGTCACCCATACACATGGAGTCTTTTGTCAAGTCTACCACAGTTGGCTGATGATAAAGGGGAATTGTATTCAATCCCTGGAACACCTCCATCGCTTTATACTCAATTGAAAGGAGATGCTTTTGCACTTCGTTCAGCCTATGCGATGAAGATTGACTTCGAAGAAAAAGCACCTCAGTTTGCAGTATCTGATACCCATTGGGCAAAAACATGGTTGCTTGATGAACGAGCTCCAAAAGTTGAAAAACCAGCAGTGATTGCAGATTTACACGACAAGATTCGTGAAAAAATGGGCTTTAATCATCTTGAGGACTAGGAGGAAGGAAATGTCTGAAAAATTAGTAGAACTTAAAGACGTAGAGATTTCCTTCGGTGAAGGAAGCAAAAAGTTTGTAGCTGTTAAAAATGCTAATTTCTTTATCAACAAAGGAGAAACATTCTCTCTTGTTGGTGAGTCTGGAAGTGGTAAGACAACGATTGGTCGTGCTATTATCGGTCTTAATGACACCAGCAATGGGGACATCATTTTTGAAGGGCAAAAAATTAACGGGAAGAAATCACGTGAACAAGCTTCGGAATTAATCCGTCGAATTCAGATGATTTTCCAAGACCCAGCAGCTAGCTTAAATGAGCGTGCAACCGTTGACTACATTATCTCTGAAGGTCTATACAACTATCATCTGTTTAAAGATGAGGAAGAAAGAAAAGAAAAAGTTCAAAATATCATTCGTGAAGTTGGACTTTTGGCAGAACACTTGACACGTTATCCACATGAGTTCTCAGGTGGACAACGTCAACGTATTGGTATCGCTCGTGCCTTGGTTATGCAACCAGACTTTGTTATTGCTGATGAGCCAATTTCAGCCTTGGACGTTTCTGTTCGTGCCCAAGTGTTGAACTTGCTTAAGAAATTCCAAAAGGAATTGGGCTTGACTTATCTCTTTATTGCCCATGACTTGTCAGTGGTTCGTTTTATCTCTGATCGTATCGCGGTAATTTACAAGGGTGTCATTGTTGAGGTGGCTGAGACGGAAGAATTGTTTAACAACCCAATCCATCCCTATACTCAAGCTCTCCTATCAGCAGTTCCAATCCCTGATCCGATCTTGGAACGTAAAAAAGTTTTGAAAGTCTATGATCCAGATCAACATGACTATGAAACTGATAAGCCTTCTATGGTAGAAATTCGTCCAGGTCACTATGTTTGGGGGAACCAAGCTGAGTTGGAACGCTATAAAAAAGATTTGAAATAAGAAAGAGTTTTGTAATCTTGATAGATTTAGTCTATGGAGATTATGAAACTTTTTTTGTAGAAAAGGAATCACTTAAAAAGAAAAGCGATAAGCAAAGACAAGTCTAAAAGTTGATAAAGTAGGAAGATCAACGAAATAAAGTAAATGGTAGGAAAAAAGCAAGGCAATCCTACAGAACTTTGAAAGTCAAAAAGTGCTAATGACTTATCTTGCTTGCTCTTTGAGAAGATAGTTTTATAAAACTACTTTCAGACTAGCTTAGCTGAAGCTGCAAAATTAAAATCACTTTCTATTTAAGAATCTACCTTGCATTGCCTTACTTTGTGTGCTAGAGTTATGATAACGGTTACAAAATTTAAGGAGAATTATATGAGAAACCCGGCACTAATAGAAGAAATGAAAACCTACAGAGGAAGAGATGAAGTTCCGCAAGACTTTGACGATTTTTGGGATGGTGAGATTGATAAGGTTTCGGTCTTGCCAGATTACCAACTAGAGGAACGTGATTTTCATATTCCCAATGTGAAGTGTTATGAGTTAAGCTTTAGGGGTACCCGTGATGGCCTTGTTTATGCGCGTATAGTCTTACCAAAATCAGAAAAGAAAGTACCTGTCATTTTCCACTTCCATGGCTATATGGGACGTTGCTGGGATTGGACAGATATGCTAGCTTTTACAGTAGCTGGTTATGGTGTCGTATCTATGGATGTTCGTGGCCAATCTGGATACTCACAAGATGGCTTGCGCTCACCTCTCGGAAATACAGTTAAGGGCCAAATCATTCGTGGTGCTGTTGAAGGAAAAGAGCAACTCTTCTATAAGGATGTTTATCTTGATATTTATCAATTGATTGAAATTGTCGCTAGCTTCCCGCAAGTAGATGAGGAACAACTGGCTAGCTATGGAGCTTCACAAGGAGGAGCCTTGGCTTTAGTTGCTGCAGGTCTCAATCCACGTATCAAACGTACAGTTGCTATTTATCCATTCTTATCAGACTTTAGAAGAGTGCTAGAGATTGGGAATACCAGCGAAGCCTATGATGAACTCTTTCGTTATTTTAAGTTCCATGATCCATTCCATGAGACAGAAGAGCAGATTATGGAGACGCTTGCCTATATCGATGTAAAAAATCTTGCCCATCGCATAAAGGGGGAAGTTCGAATGATTACTGGGCTTGATGACGATGTTTGCTATCCAATCACTCAGTTTGCTATCTACAATCGTTTGACTTGTGAGAAGAGCTATCGCCTGATGCCAGAATACGCACACGAAGCTATGAACGTTCATGTCAATGACCAGGTGTACAATTGGTTGTGTGGCAGTGAGATTCCATTTACCTATATAGGTCAATAAAGGCTTAGGAAGAAGTACCCTGTGATTTTGAATGAATTACAGGGTTCTTTTCAATGTATTTGGATGGCAAGAAAGTAGTTTCAAATAACTTGACTCTTCCAAATATCTTTGAAAGTAAAATCTATTATAGATTGATTTGACTAAAATTTATAATATTTATTATATAATAAGTGTAATATCAATTATGGAAGGAGCAAAATCTGTTGTATTTCTTCATAAAAAATGGAAATTTATGTCATGCAACAGTAGTTCACAGTAAAAAGGATGGGATTTTCCATTCAATATTTCAGTTTCTTTTGCTACTTTAGCCTTGCTGGCAAAAAATTTTAAGCAAAAAAGAAAGCGCTTTATTTTTTAAAAACGGAAGGGAAAATATGAATCAGAGACATTTTGATAGAAAACAGCGGTACGGAATTCGAAAATTTGCAGTTGGCGCAGCTTCAGTAGTGATTGGAGCGGTTGTTTTTAGTGCTGCACCAGTCTTGGCCCAAGAAGCTTCAGCAAACAAAGAAGCAGAAACAGGAAGTCTTGCTAATCTAGATAAGGAGCTTGGAGACCAAGTAACTACAGTAAATAATAGTGGAACAGAAGCTAACCCAGGTTCTGAAACTCCACCAGAAACAGAAGCACCAGATACTGAGGCAGAAGACGCAGGTGAGGAAGAGGTTGGAAGTATTCCTCGTGACTTTTATGCCAAAGAGTTAGAAAACGTCAATACTGTTATTGAGAAAGAGGATGTTGAAACGAATCGTGCAAACGGTCAAATAGTTGACATGAAAGAGGAGCTCGACAAGCTTAAAAAACTTCAAAATGCGACCATCCATATGGAGTTTAAGCCAGATGCGTCTGCTCCTAATTTATACAGTCTTTTCTCGGTTTCTAGTGATACCAAAGTAAATGAATACTTTACCATGGCCATCCTTAATAACACAGCTATCGTTGAAGGTCGTGATGCCAATGGAAATCATTTCTATGGAGATTATAAAGATGCTCCTCTGAAGATTAAGCCAGGTGAGTGGAACTCTGTAACCTTTACAGTGGAAAGACCAAATGCAGATCAACCCGATGGTAAGGTTCGCGTCTATGTAAATGGTGTCTTGTCGCGCACAAGTCCTAAGTCTGGTCGTTTCATCCAAGATATGCCAGATGTCAACCGTATGCAAATTGGTACATTGAAACGTACAGGCAAAAACTTCTGGGGTTCTAATCTTAAAGTCCGTAATCTAACGGTTTATGATCGTGCCCTTTCTCCAGAAGAAGTTAAAAAACGTAGCCAGCTTTTTGAAAGAGGAGAGTTGGAAAAGAAACTCCCTGAAGGAGCAAAAGTTACTGATAAGCTGGACGTTTTTCAAGGTGGTGAGAACCGTAAGCCAAATAAAGATGGTATCGCAAGCTACCGTATTCCAGCTCTCCTTAAGACTGATAAGGGAACTTTGATTGCTGGAGCAGACGAGAGACGTTTGCATCACTCTGACTGGGGTGATATCGGTATGGTCATTCGTCGTAGTGATGATAAGGGTAAAACTTGGGGAGATAGAATCGTCATCTCAAATCCTCGCGACAATGAGAAGGCTAAGAGAGGTCATGCGGGCTCACCAGTTAACATTGACATGGCCCTAGTCCAAGATCCGAAAACTAAGAGAATCTTTGCCATTTATGATATGTTCGTAGAAGGCGAAGCTGTTAGAGATTTGCCAGGAAAAGCGCCACAAGCCTATGAGAAAATTGGTGACAAGGTTTACCAAGTCTTGTACAAACAAGGTGATGCAGGACGTTATACAATTCGTGAAAATGGCGAAGTTTTTGACCCTGAAAATAGAAAGACAGAATATCGAGTTGTAGTTGATCCTAAGCAACCAGCCTATAGTGATAAGGGTGATTTGTATAAAGGTGAAGAACTGATTGGTAACGTCTACTTTGATTATAGCGACAAGAACATCTTTAGAGTTTCAAATACTAACTATCTCTGGATGTCTTACAGTGATGACGATGGGAAAAATTGGTCTGCACCTAAAGATATTACATACGGCATTCGTAAGGACTGGATGCACTTCTTAGGTACTGGACCTGGTACAGGTATTGCCTTGCATTCAGGACCTCACAAAGGTCGTCTCGTTATCCCAGTCTATACTACAAATAACGTATCTTACTTAAGTGGTTCTCAGTCTTCACGCGTCATTTACTCAGATGACAATGGTGAAACTTGGCAAGCAGGTGAAGCGGTCAATGATAACCGTCCAGTAGGTAATCAAACAATTCACTCTTCAACTATGAATAATCCAGGTGCTCAAAATACTGAGTCAACCGTTGTTCAGTTGAATAATGGAGACCTCAAACTCTTCATGCGTGGATTGACAGGAGATTTGCAGGTTGCAACAAGTAAGGATGGCGGGGCAACTTGGGAAAAAGATGTGAAGCGCTATTCAGAAATCAAAGATGTCTACGTTCAAATGTCTGCTATTCACACTGTACAAAATGGTAAGGAATATATCGTTCTCAGTAACGCAGGTGGTCCAGGACGTTACAATGGTTTGGTACACTTGGCACAAGTGGAAGCTAACGGAGATTTGACTTGGCTCAAGCACAATCCAATTCAAAGTGGTAAATTTGCTTATAACTCCTTGCAAGATCTTGGAAATGGCGAATTTGGTTTGCTTTATGAGCATGCAACTGCCACTCAAAATGAATACACCTTGTCTTATAAGAAATTCAACTGGGATTTCTTAAGCAAGGATAGAATTTCTCCAACAAAAGCAACTGTGAAAAATGCTGTAGAGATGAGCAAAAATGTCATCGCTTTAGAATTTGATTCTGAAGTATTGGTGAATCAGCCACCAGTTCTTAAACTGGCAAATGGGAATTTTGCTACCTTCTTGACGCAGTATGATTCAAAAACCTTGTTATTTGCAGCTAGCAAGGAAGATATTGGTCAAGAAATTACAGAAATCATTGATGGCGCAATTGAGAGCATGCATAATTTGCCTGTAAGTCTTGAAGGTGTAGGAGTCCCTGGTGGGAAAAATGGCGCAAAAGCAGAAATCCATGAAGTTCCAGAATTTACAGGCGCAGTCAATGGTGAAGGTACAGTTCATGAGGATACAGCCTTTGAAGGTGGCGTCAACGGTGAGGAAGCAGCAATTCATGAGTTTCCAGACTTCGAAGGCGGTGTCAATGGTGAGGAAGCAGCCGTTCATGAAATTCCAGAAATAGAAGTTGAAGAAAATCCACCGGGAACTATTAATGAAGTCCCAGAATTCGAAGGTGGCGTCAATGGTGCTGAAGCGTCTGTTCATGAAGTCTCAGACTTCGAAGGCGGTGTCAATGGTGAAGAAGCTGCAGTCCATGAAGTTCCAGAATATATTCCAGTGGAAACTTCAAAAGGAGAAGCAGCTGTTCATGAAATTTCAGACTTTGAAGGCGGTGTCAATGGCGAGGAAGGAGCAAAGGCAGAGAGTCCAGAGTTCGAAGGTGGTGTCAATGGCGAGGAAGGAGCTAAGGCAGAGAGTCCAGAGTTCGAAGGCGGCGTCAACGCAGTAGAAGCAACTAAAGCAGAAAGCCCAGAGTTTGAAGGCGGTGTGAACGGAGTAGAAGCATCTAAGTCAGACACATCAGACTTCGAAGGCGGAGTCAATGGCGATGAAGGAGCTAAAGCAGAGAGTCCAGAGTTCGAAGGCGGCGTCAATGGCGATGAAGGAGCTAAGGCAGAGAGCCCAGAGTTCGAAGGCGGCGTCAACGCAGTAGAAGCATCTAAGTCAGACGCTTCAGACTTCGAAGGTGGCGTCAAAGGTACCGAAGCAGCGGTTCATGAACTTCCAGCCTATGAAGGCGGCGCTAATGCGGTCGAAGCAGCAAGCTCAGAACTTCCAGCTTATGAAGGTGGCGTTAATGGTACCGAAGCAGCAAGTTCAGAACTTCCAGCTTATGAAGGTGGCGTTAATGCAGTCGAAGCAGCAAGCTCAGAACTTCCAGCTTATGAAGGTGGCGTTAATGCAGTAGAAGCAACAAGCTCAGAACTTCCAGCCTATGAAGGTGGCGTTAATGCAGTCGAAGCAGCAAGCTCAGAACTTCCAGCTTATGAAGGTGGCGTTAATGCAGTCGAAGCAGCAAGCTCAGAACTTCCAGCCTATGAAGGCGGTGCTAATGCGGTAGAGGCTGTTAGTTCAGATATCCCAGCTTTTGCGGGTGGTGTAAACGGTGCTGAAGCGACTGTCCATGAGGTTCCAGAGTATAAGGGTGACCAGTCTATTGTGACTCAGGCTATGGAACAAGATCGTACTTATCAAGCTCCTGCAGCGCATCAACATCTCCTCCCTGAAACAGGAAGTGAAGATCTTGCTCCTCTTGCCTCTGTAGGATTTGTAGGGATGCTCCTAGGCATGTTTATCATGGGCAAGAAAAAAGAAGATTAATAAAATAGCTAAAACTGAAAAATTTCATCGAGAAATTTGATCTTGCATAAGAAGGAGAGGCTGGGACAAAAGTCCTAGTCTCTCAATTGTCTTTGGATTGTCGAGCAAGACGCAGTGGTTGAGTGGGCTCTACTACGCTGATTTCATGAGCTTTTACAGCCCTACTCAACTGTACGGAGGTGGGACGACGAAATCGAATTCTAACGAATTACTGGTTTCTGTCCCACTCTCTTTTTATCTGGGAATTATTGGGGACTAGGAATTAAAAGAGAGGTAGAAGAAGTGTAATGCTAGGTCTATCGAAAATATCGCTTCATAAAATATCCCCCTCAAATGTAGGGCAATCAAAGCGAAGAATTTACTCAAAACATCAGAAAGTAGTTTCAGAAAAGCAAGTTCTTGTCCATGATCTTGAAAGTGAAATCTGTTATATATTAATCTATCTAAAAATATGAAAATTTATTATATAATGTAGGTAGGATAAAAATGAAAGGAGTAGCAAATTTTCTGTTTAACGAAGTAATGAAAAGAGATGAATGTTCGTTACAGCAGGAGGAAACTCATTCGTCAAATAGATTTATTTTTGAAATTTAGTCAGTGGGACTAAAAATTTTAAGCAAAAAAGAAAGCGCTTTACTTTCAGGGTGAAAGGACAAGAAATGAAACATAGTCATTTTGAAAAAAAACAACGATATGGAATTCGTAAATTTGCAGTTGGGACAGCTTCGGTTGTGATTGGAGCAGTTGTTTTCGGTGCATCGCCAGTATTGGCACAAGAATCAACAACTACCAATAAGGAAACGACAGAACTAGGAGTAGAGAAGGATCAGGTAGAAAAAGCAGTAGATACTGAAAAGAGTGCGACAGAGTCTAATGGGGTAGATACAGTCACACATACATCTACAGAAGCACATACTGGAACAGAGACAACTGCAACAGCAGAAACAGCAGAAGCAACTAGAGAAACCGAAAAAGATCCAGCTTCGCTTCCACGTGATTACTATGCTAGAGAGTTGGAAAATGTCAATACTGTTCTTGAAAAGGAAGATGTAGAGACTAATGCTGCAAATAGCAATAGAATTGATTTGACAGAGCAATTGGACAAACTGAAACAGCTTCAAAATGCGACCATTCATATGGAGTTCAAACCAGATGCCTCTGCACCAGCGTTTTACAACCTTTTCTCAGTATCAAGTGATAAGGTAAGAAATGAATACTTTACAATGGCTGTGTATAACAACGTTGCCTTGATTGAGGGCCGCGATCAAAATGGCGACCAATTTTATGATAGATACACAGATGCACCATTAACAGTCAAACCAGGTCAGTGGAATTCAGTAACCTTTACAGTTGAAAGACCAAGTGCAGATTCTCCAGATGGGCAAGTTCGTCTCTATGTAAACGGAGTTTTGTCACGAACAAGTAAGAAATCAGGACGCTTTATTAAAGATATGCCTGATGTAAATCATATGCAAATTGGTACCACAAATCGTGCAGGAAGTATGGTTTGGGGGGCAGGCTTACAAGTTCGTAATCTAACTGTTTACGATCGTGCCTTGAGTCCAGAAGAGGTTCAAAATCGTAGCTACCTCTTTGAAAGATCCGAATTAGAGAAAAAGCTTCCAGAAGGAGCTGAGATAACAGATAAAAAGGATGTCTTTGAAGCTGGTAAAAATGGGCAATCAAATCCAGATGGTATTAATAGCTATCGTATTCCAGCCCTCCTTAAGACCGACAAGGGAACTCTGATTGCTGGAGCTGACGAACGCCGCTTACACCACTATGATTGGGGTGATATCGGTATGGTCGTTAAACGAAGTGAAGACAAGGGCCAAACATGGGGCGATCGCATCACTCTTACTAATCTACGTGACAATCCAAAAGCCAAGGATCCATCTGTTGGTTCGCCAGTAAACATCGATATGGTTCTGGTCCAAGATACGGAAACTAAACGAATCTTCTCAGTTTACGATATGTTCCCAGAAGGTAAAGGAATCTTCGGAATGTCTTCTGAAAGAGAAGTTGCTTATAAGGAAATTGATGGAAAAACTTATCAAATTCTATACCGTGAAGGAGAAAATGGAGCCTATACCATTCGTGAAAATGGCGTTGTCTACACACCAGATGGCCAGGCAACGGATTACCGTGTTGTTGTAAATCCTGTCAAGCCTGGTTATAGCGATAAAGGTGATCTTTATCAGGGTGAGCAGTTACTAGGAAATATCTACTTTACAAGCAATAAAACTTCTCCATTTAGAATTGCTAAAGACAGCTATCTATGGATGTCTTATAGTGATGATGATGGTAAGACTTGGTCTGCACCACAAGATATTACTCCAATGGTCAAAGCTGATTGGATGAAATTCTTAGGTGTGGGACCTGGAGTGGGAATTACCCTCCAGAATGGACCTCATAAAGGTCGGATTGTTGTCCCTGTCTATACGACTAACAGAACCAACCACCTCAACGGATCTCAATCATCTCGCATCATCTATTCAGATGACCATGGTAAGACTTGGCATATGGGTGGCGGTGTCAATGACAAGCGTACACTTCATGATGGCACAGTAGTTGATTCAAGCAACATGAACAATTACTACGCTCAAAATACAGAATCTTCTGTTGTTCAATTGAACAATGGTCAGTTGAAACTCTTTATGCGTGGTTTGACTGGTGATTTGCAAGTTGCGACAAGTAATGATGGTGGTATTACATGGGACAACTATGTAGCACGCTATGATGTACCTGATGTTTATGTTCAAATGGCGGCGACTCATACGGTTCAAGATGGTAAAGAGTATATCCTTCTAGCAAATGCCAATGGCCCAGGTCGTAAGAATGGATACATTCGAGTGGCTCGTGTAGAAGAAGATGGCGAGTTGACTTGGTTGCATCATCATTTGATTCAAGAAGGTGAGTATGCTTATAACTCACTTCAACAAATTGGACCAAAAGAATTTGGTCTCTTGTACGAGCATCATGAAGCTGGTGGCAATCCTTATACTTTATCCTTCAAGAAATTCAACTGGGATTTCTTAACGAAGGAAAGAATTTCTCCTAAAGAAGCCAAAGTTAAAAATATTATTGAAAAATGGCCAGGAATTCTTGCAGTAGAATTTGATTCAGAAGTTTTGGTTAACAAAATCCCAACACTTCAGTTGGCAAATGGTAAAAAAGTAAACTTCATGACCCAGTATGATACTAAGACTTTGCTATTTACAATAGACAAGTCAGATCTTGGTCAGGAGATAACTGGACTTGCTTCTGGAACAATCGAGAGTATGCACAACCTTCCGGTGAGTCTTGAAGGAGCAGGTATTCCTGGAGCTGCCAACGGTAGTGAAGCTGCTGTTAACGAAGTACCAGAATTCACAGGTGGTGTTAATGGTGTAGAAGCTACGACTGCTGAACTTCCAGAATTTACTGGTGGAGTCAATGGTAGTGAAGCAGCTGTAACGGAGCTCCCAGAGTATACTGAACCTATTGGTACAGTAGGTGAAGAAGCAGCACCGATAGTAGAACTTCCAGAATTCACAGGTGGTGTTAATGGTGTAGAAGCAGCAGTTCATGAACAACCAGAATTTAGTGGTGGTGTCAACATCGACAGTCTTGTCACTCCTGAGAATCCAGCCTTTGAAGGAGCTGTCAACGGTGCAGAAGCAGCCGTACATGAAGTTCCAGAATTCAATAGCGGTGTCAATGGCGAGGAAGCAGCCGTAGCCAATGCTCCAGAATTTGTAGGTGGGGTTAATGGTGAAGAAGCAGCAGTTCATGAACAACCAGAATTTACAGGTGGTGTGAACGCAGTAGAATCAGCTAAGCTAGAAAACCCAGAATTTGTAGGCGGAGTCAATGGTGCAGAAGCAGCTGTACATGAAGTCCCAGAATTCAAAGGTGAGCAAGAGATTGTGGTTCAGGCTATGTCACAAGACAAGACCTATCAGGCACCAGCAGCGCCTTCAACACGTCAGCAAGCTCTTCCTGAAACTGGAAGTGAAGATGCTGCAAGTCTTGCAAGTGTAGGAATTGTGGGGATGCTTCTTGGCATGTTTGCTATGGGCAAGAAAAAAGAATATTAGTGAAATAGATAAAACTTCAAGGTTTTATAGAGAATAATAGAAAGGGTCGTAACCAGAAGGTGTTACGGCCTTTTTCTTGCCTTTTTACGAGTAAAAAACGATGTTTTCAAGGCTTTGAGAGGTACTGGGCGGGATTTTAGACGTCTGAAACTACTTTCAGGATGAATTGTTGCATAAAATTGTTTTGAAACTTCAATCTATTCTAGTACAAAATATTGAAAGCGTTTTAATAATGAGCTATAATAGTCACATAAGCACAAAGAAAAAGAAAAGGAGGAAAGTGGATGCCACAAATTAGTAAAGAAGCTTTGATTGAACAGATTAAAGATGGAATCATTGTTTCTTGCCAGGCTCTTCCTCATGAACCGCTCTACACAGAAGCGGGAGGAGTAATCCCCTTGCTAGTCAAAGCAGCAGAGCAAGGTGGAGCGGTTGGTATTCGGGCAAACAGTGTCCGAGATATCAAGGAAATCAAGGAAGTTACAAAACTTCCAATTATCGGGATTATAAAGCGGGACTATCCACCGCAAGAACCATTCATTACTGCTACAATGAAGGAAGTGGATGAATTAGCTGCGCTTGATATCGAAGTAATCGCTCTTGACTGTACTAAGCGTGAACGTTATGACGGCTTAGAGATTCAAGAATTTATCCGTCAAATCAAAGAAAAATATCCAAATCAATTGTTGATGGCGGATACAAGTACCTTTGAAGAAGGCTTAACAGCAGTAGAGGCAGGAATTGACTTTGTCGGTACAACTCTATCCGGTTACACTTCTTACAGTCCAAAAGTGGATGGCCCAGATTTTGAACTTATCAAAAAGCTCTGCGACGCAGGGGTGGACGTTATTGCTGAAGGAAAAATTCATACACCAGAACAAGCTAAGCAAATCCTAGGTTATGGAGTGCGAGGCATCGTTGTAGGTGGCGCTATTACTAGACCAAAAGAGATTACGGAACGCTTTGTTGCCGGTCTTAAGTAACATCATATAAAAAACAAGGAGAGTGGTTGATTAGTAGGAAAAAATGAAAACGTATACAAAGTCGACATTGCTCTTTATCCAATTCGGATACGCTTAACATCATTTAGGAGAATACAAATGAAATTTAGAAAACTAGCTTGTACAGTACTTGCGGGTGCTGCGGTTCTATCACTTGCTGCTTGTGGCAAATCAGATGCTAACAAAGATGCTGCCAAATCAGGCGATGCAGCAACAACAGAAATTACTTGGTGGGCATTCCCAGTATTTACTCAAGAAAAATCTGGGGACGGTGTTGGAACTTATGAAAAATCTATCATCGAAGCTTTCGAAAAAGCAAATCCAGATATCAAAGTTAAACTAGAAACAATCGACTTCAAATCTGGACCAGAAAAAATCACGACAGCTATCGAAGCTGGTACAGCTCCAGATGTACTTTTTGATGCACCAGGTCGTATCATCAATTACGGTAAAAATGGTAAATTAGCTGAGTTGAATGACCTCTTTACAGATGAATTTGTAAAAGATGTTAACAACGAAAACATCATTCAAGCAAGTAAAGCTGGCGACAAAGCTTACATGTATCCAATCAGTTCTGCACCATTCTACATGGCTATGAACAAGAAAATGTTGGAAGACGCTGGTGTAGCTGACCTTGTTAAAGAAGGTTGGACAACAGATGACTTTGAAAAAGTTTTGAAAGCGCTCAAAGATAAAGGATATACTCCAGGTTCATTGTTCAGTTCTGGTCAAGGGGGAGACCAAGGAACACGTGCCTTCATCTCTAACCTTTACGGCGGTTCTGTAACTGATAAAGAAGTAACTAAATACACAACTGACGATCCTAAATTCGTTAAAGGTCTTGAAAAAGCAGCTGGCTGGATCAAAGACGGTTTGTTGAACAACGGTTCACAATTTGACGGTGGAGCAGACATCCAAAACTTTGCAAACGGTCAAACTTCATACACAATCCTTTGGGCACCAGCTCAAAACGGTATCCAAGCTAAACTTTTGGAAGCAAGTAAAGTTGAAGTGGTAGAAGTACCATTCCCATCTGACTCAGGTAAACCAGCTCTTGAATACCTTGTAAACGGATTTGCAGTATTTAATAACAAAGACGAAAAGAAAGTCGCAGCAGCTAAGAAATTCATCCAATTCATCGCAGATGATAAAGAGTGGGGTCCTAAAGACGTTGTTCGTACAGGCGCATTCCCAGTTCGTACTTCATTTGGAAAACTTTACGATGACAAACGTATGGAAACTATCAGCGGCTGGACTCAATACTACTCACCATACTACAACACAATTGATGGATTTGCTGAAATGAGAACTCTTTGGTTCCCAATGTTGCAAGCTGTATCAAACGGCGATGAGCAACCAGCAGAAGCTTTGAAAGCATTCACTGAAAAAGCAAACGAAACTATCAAAAAAGCAGCTAAACAATAAGCCCTAATTTAAAAGTTGAGTCCCCCCTTTTCCCTGTGAACATTCGTACACGAAAAGGGGGACTTTTGTTTAAAATGTAAGGAACTGACAGGTCAAAATTAAAATGAAGTTCTTACATAGGCTAATCTTAGAAAAAATTTCATTTTGATTTTACATCAATGTCAGACGACAATCAAAAAACAAAAACTATTTGAAAGTGAGGTGCCGACTGTGAAAGTCAATAAAATCCGTATGCGGGAAACAGTTATTTCCTACGCATTCTTAGCACCAGTATTAATCTTCTTTACCGTCTTCGTCTTAGCTCCAATGATCATGGGCTTCATCACTAGTTTCTTTAACTACTCGATGACTAGCTTTGAGTTTGTGGGATTGGACAACTACATCCGCATGTTTAAAGACCCTGTCTTTACAAAATCTTTGATCAACACCGTTATCTTGGTTATCGGATCTGTACCGGTCGTTGTACTCTTCTCACTCTTTGTAGCATCACAAACCTACCAACAAAATGCGGTTGCTAGATCTTTCTACCGTTTCGTATTCTTCCTACCTGTAGTTACTGGTAGTGTTGCTGTTACGGTTGTTTGGAAATGGATCTACGATCCACTATCAGGTATTTTGAACTTTGTCCTTAAGTCAAGCAACATTATCAGCCAGAACATTTCTTGGCTCGGAGATAAAAACTGGGCTTTGCTTGCGATTATGATTATCCTTTTGACAACTTCTGTTGGTCAACCGATTATCCTTTACATCGCGGCAATGGGAAATATTGACAATTCACTTGTTGAAGCGGCGCGTGTTGATGGCGCTACTGAGTTTCAAGTTTTCTGGAAGATTAAATGGCCAAGTCTGCTTCCGACAACTCTTTATATCGCAATCATCACAACTATTAACTCATTCCAGTGTTTCGCCCTCATTCAGCTTTTGACATCTGGTGGACCAAACTACTCAACAAGTACACTTATGTACTACCTTTACGAAAAAGCCTTCCAATTGACAGAATACGGTTATGCTAATACCATCGGTGTCTTCTTGGCAATCATGATTGCTATCGTAAGCTTTGTTCAATTCAAAGTGCTTGGAAACGACGTAGAATACTAAGAGAAAGGAGACAGCTATGCAATCTACACAAAAGAAACCTTTAACAGCCTTCACTGTTATTTCAACTATCATTTTGCTCTTGTTGACTGTACTCTTCATCTTTCCATTCTACTGGATCTTGACGGGTGCATTTAAATCACAACCGGATACCATTATGATTCCACCACAATGGTTCCCTAAAGCTCCAACTATGGAGAACTTCCAACAATTGATGGTGCAAAACCCAGCCTTGCAATGGATGTGGAACTCAGTATTCATTTCATTGGTAACGATGTTCTTGGTTTGTGCAACTTCATCATTAGCAGGTTATGTATTGGCTAAGAAACGTTTCTATGGCCAACGCATCCTCTTTGCTATCTTTATCGCTGCCATGGCTCTTCCAAAACAAGTTGTCCTTGTGCCATTGGTGCGTATCGTTAACTTCATGGGAATCCATGACACTCTTTGGGCAGTTATCTTGCCTTTGATCGGATGGCCATTTGGGGTTTTCCTCATGAAACAGTTCAGTGAAAACATTCCAACAGAATTGCTCGAATCTGCTAAAATCGATGGATGTGGTGAGATTCGTACTTTCTGGAGCGTAGCCTTCCCTATCGTGAAGCCTGGATTTGCAGCTCTTGCAATCTTCACCTTCATCAATACATGGAATGACTACTTTATGCAGTTGGTAATGTTGACTTCACGTCAAAACTTGACTATCTCACTTGGGGTTGCGACTATGCAGGCTGAGATGGCAACTAACTACGGTTTGATTATGGCGGGTGCTGCCCTTGCAGCTGTGCCAATCGTAACAGTCTTCCTTGTCTTCCAAAAATCATTTACTCAAGGTATTACCATGGGAGCTGTCAAAGGATAGGACTCTGCGAAAATCGAATTCAAACCAGGTCAGTTTTTCCTTGGGGTAGATATGGGAACTGACTTCGTCAGTCCTATCTACAACCTCAAAACTGTGTTTTGAGCAGCCTGCGGTTTGCTTTCTAGTTTGTTCCTCGATTTTCATTGAGGATAGGAAGATCTATCTATCGAAATACAATATAGGATTATAAGTGTCTACAAGATGGAGGGGATGCAGTTGCTTCGTGAAGTTTTGTTAGACACTTATAAACTTACTGGCTAGACATTTTATGTCTGAAGCTAACAATCAGGTAAAGGAAATTACTATGATTTTTGATGATTTAAAAAATATCACCTTTTATAAAGGGATTCATCCAAATCTAGATAAGGCCATTGATTATCTCTACGAGCATCGAAAAGAGTCTTTTGAACTTGGGAAATATGAGATTGACGGAGATAAGGTTTTTCTAGTTGTACAAGAAAATGTCCTTAACCAAGAAGAAAATGATCGTTTTGAGCATCATAAAAACTATGCAGACTTGCATTTGTTGGTAGAAGGTCATGAGTATTCAAGCTATGGTTCTCGTGTTAAAGACGAGGCAGTAGCTTTTGACGAGGCAAGTGATATCGGCTTCGTCCACTGTCATGAACAATACCCACTTTTATTGGGTTATCACAACTTTGCGATTTTCTTCCCAGGGGAGCCTCATCAGCCAAATGGTTATGCTGGCATGGAAGACAAAGTTCGCAAACATTTGTTTAAAATTTTAATTGATTAGTAAGTTAGGAGGAGCAAACAATGGCACAGAAAGGATCTGGATTACTCAAGGCAGCATTTGATACGGATAATGTTCTCATGCGTTTTAGTGAGAAGGTTTTGGATATCGTGACTGCGAATCTACTCTTTGTTGTGTCTTGTTTGCCTATTGTGACCATCGGAGTAGCTAAGATTAGTCTTTATCAGACTATGTTCGAAATCAAGAAAAGTCGAAGGGTGCCCGTATTTAAAATCTATATTAGAGCCTTTAAGCAAAACTTGAGATTGGGGCTTCAACTAGGTTTGTTGGAATTGGGAATTGTTTTAATTAGCTTGCTTGATTTATATCTATTTTGGGGACAAGCAGGTCTAGCTTTTCAGGTGCTGAAAGCTATCTGTCTAGGGATCTTAATCTTTTTGACATTAGTGATGTTAGCAAGTTATCCTATCGCAGCGCGTTACGAATTAACTTGGAAAGAAGTGCTTCAAAAGGGCTTACTCTTAGTGAGTTTCAACTTCCCTTGGTTCTTCTTGATGCTTGCAATCCTCTTTTTAATCGTAATGGTTCTTTATGTATCGGGCTTTACTCTAGTACTGGGTGGATCTGCCTTTCTACTATTTGGCTTTGGCCTCCTTGCCTTTTGGCAAACGGGATTGATTGAAAAATTATTTGCCAAATACCAATCAGAATGAAAGTGAGATGAAACTACTTTCAATTGAGGAAATATTCAAACAATAACTAGAAATTAAAATCTAAGTGATCAGAATGTATTGAAAGCGGTTTTTGCAAGGTGTATACTAAAACAGTAAAGAAGTAATCTGCCCAGAGCAGAAAATAAAAAAATATTAGGAGAAATCTATGTCAGATTTAAAAAAATATGAAGGTGTCATTCCTGCCTTCTACGCCTGTTACGATGATGCTGGTGAAGTTAGCCCAGAACGTACTCGTGCTTTGGTTCAATACTTTATTGATAAAGGTGTTCAAGGGCTTTATGTCAATGGTTCTTCAGGTGAGTGTATCTACCAAAGCGTAGAAGATCGCAAATTGATCTTGGAAGAAGTCATGGCAGTTGCCAAAGGTAAATTGACAATCATCGCTCACGTAGCTTGCAACAATACTAAAGATAGTATTGAACTTGCTCGCCATGCAGAGAGCTTGGGAGTAGATGCCATTGCAACAATCCCACCAATTTACTTCCGCTTGCCTGAGTACTCAGTAGCAAAATACTGGAACGACATTAGTGCTGCAGCACCAAACACAGACTATGTTATTTACAACATTCCTCAATTGGCAGGTGTTGCTTTGACTCCAAGCCTCTACACAGAAATGTTGAAAAACCCACGTGTTATTGGTGTTAAAAATTCTTCAATGCCAGTTCAAGATATCCAAACTTTTGTTAGTCTTGGTGGTGATGATCATATCGTCTTTAATGGTCCAGACGAACAATTCTTAGGTGGACGTCTCATGGGAGCAAAAGCTGGTATCGGTGGTACTTATGGTGCTATGCCAGAACTTTTCTTGAAACTCAACCAATTGATTGCAGATAAAGACCTAGAAACAGCGCGTGAATTGCAATATGCTATCAACGCTATCATCGGTAAATTAACTGCAGCTCATGGAAATATGTACGGCGTTATCAAAGAAGTCTTGAAAATCAATGAAGGACTTAATATCGGATCAGTTCGTTCTCCACTTACACCAGTGACCGAAGAAGATCGTCCAGTTGTAGAAGCAGCTGCGGCATTGATTCGTGAAACTAAGGAGCGTTTCCTCTAATCAATAGGAGGCTTTATGACTAATTACATTGCAATTGATATTGGTGGAACTAATATCAAATATGGTTTAATTGATCAGGATGGACAACTTGTAGAGTCTCACGAAGTAGCGACTGAGGCGCATAAGGGTGGTCCCCACATTTTACAAAAAACAAAAGATATCGTCGCTAGCTATCTAGAAAAAGGACCAGTGTCAGGTGTCGCCATTTCCTCTGCGGGAATGGTTGATCCTGATAAGGGTGAGATTTTCTATGCAGGTCCACAGATTCCAAACTATGCAGGAACTCAATTTAAAAAGGAAATTGAAGGAAGCTTTGGAATTCCTTGTGAGATTGAAAATGATGTCAACTGTGCGGGTCTAGCGGAAGCAGTCTCTGGTTCAGGAAAAGGAGCAGGAATTACTTTATGTTTGACCATCGGAACGGGCATCGGCGGTTGTTTAATCATTGATGGCCAGATTTTCCATGGATTTAGTAATTCTGCCTGTGAAGTTGGCTACATGCACATGCAAGATGGAGACTTCCAAGATCTAGCTTCTACAACTGCCTTGGTTGAGTATGTAGCCAAGGCTCATGATGAGGAAGTGGCTCATTGGAATGGTCGTAGAATTTTCAAAGAAGCTACAGAAGGCAATAAACTCTGTATGGAGGGAATTGACCGTATGGTAGACTATCTTGGGAAAGGTCTTGCTAACATTTGTTATGTTGCCAATCCTGAGGTTGTTATACTAGGTGGTGGTATTATGGGGCAGGAAGCGATTTTGAAACCAAAAATTCGTAAAGCTCTAAAAAATGCGCTTGTTCCAAGTCTAGCGGAAAAAACAAGATTAGAATTTGCGCATCATCAAAATACTGCAGGTATGTTTGGTGCATACTATCACTTCAAAACAAAACAATCCTAAGCTGGCCTTGCCACTTTAGGATTTTTTAGTGGTAAATAGTGGCAAAAACATTCAGTAAAAATCTAGTTAAAACTTTGAAAGCCCTTGCATTTTTCAAGATAATATAGTATATTTATTATACTGCAGAAACTCTAGGTAAAATTTTTGCTAGTTTGAGTCTTATTTTATTTTCAAAAAATGTAAGCGATTTCTCTAAAAGAACTTACCCAAAAATAAATATCTTAGGAGCAGAGTTTTAAGCTAGGGAATCAAACAAAAAATGTCGCCAGCTGAAGCTGGGCTTGGGCAGTAGCTGACTGCTCTAGAATAGTAGGAGTATTTGATGAAACAATATTTTTTAGAAAAAGGTAGAATATTTAGTATTCGTAAACTGACTGTTGGTGTTGCTTCTGTCGCAGTTGGTCTTGCTTTTTTTGCTTCTGGGAATGTTGCGGCTAGTGAACTTGTGACAGAACCAAAACTTGAAGTAGATAGTCAAGCAAAAGAAGTGGCAGATACAAGCAAGGAAACTCCAGAAGTTGCCAAAGAAGTAGCTGAAAAATCAGCTCCTCTCGTAGAAAATGCAGTAGAAGAAGCAGGTGATTTACTCCCTGAAGAAATTCCTGACCGTGCTTATCCTGATACGCCAGTGAAAAAAATGGATACTTCAGCCATTGTTTCAGAGAAAGAAAGTCCACAAGTAGAGGCTAAGAGCATTTTGAAACCTACAGAAGTGGCTCCATCTGAAGGTGAAAAAGAAAATAGAGCCATTATCAATGGCGGACAAGACCTTAAGCATATCAATTATGAAGGTCAACCGGCTACATCAGCAGCGATGGTTTATACAATTTTCAGTTCACCTCTAGCAGGTGGTGGAACTCAGCGTTACCTCAATTCAGGTTCTGGTATCTTTGTTGCTCCAAACATCATGTTGACAGTGGCTCACAATTTCTTAAAGAAGGATGCCGAAACCAATGCTGGTAATATCTTAGGTGGTGATACTGCTAAGTTCTATTACAATGTAGGTTCAAATTCTGCTAAGAATAATTCTTTACCAACTTCAGGAAAAACTGTTTTGTTCCAAGAAAAGGACATCCATTTCTGGAATAAAGAGAAGTTTGGTGAAGGGTACAAAAATGACCTAGCCTTGGTTGTTGCACCAGTTCCAGTACAGATTGCAAGCCCAAATAAGGCTGCAACCTTTACTCCTTTAGCTGAATACCGTACCTATAACCCTGGTGAGCCAGTTAGCACGATCGGCTACCCAACAGATTCTACTTCTCCAGAATTGAAAGAACCAATCGTACCTGGTCAATTGTATAAGGCTGACGGTGTCGTTAAAGGTACTGAAAAATATGATGATAAGGGAACTTTTGGTGTCACTTATCGTTTGACTTCTGTATCAGGTCTTTCTGGTGGTGGTATCATCAACGGAGATGGGAAAGTTATCGGAATCCATCAACGTGGTACGGTTGATAATATGAACATTGCTGAAAAAGATCGTTTTGGAGGAGGGCTTGTCCTCTCACCAGAACAATTGGCATGGGTCAAAGAAATCATTGATAAATACGGTGTTAAAGGCTGGTATCAAGGCGATAATGGTAGCCGTTATTATTTCACTCCAGAAGGGAAAATGCTCAGAAATGAGACGGCTGTAATTGGTGAAAACAAATATTCATTCGATGAAAGTGGTGTAGCAACTCTCCTTGAAGGTGTTGAATATGGACGAGTTGTTATCGAACACGTAGACCAGAAAGATAATCCAGTCAAAGAAAACGATACTTTTGTTGAAAAGACAGAAGTTGGAGCTCAATTTGACTATAACTATAAAACAGAAATTGAGAAGACTGACTTCTACAAGAAGAACAAAGACAAATATGAGATTGTCTCAATTGATGGCAAAGCTGTCAACAAGCAATTAAAAGATGCTTGGGGAGATGATTATAGCGTTGTGAGCAAGGCTCCTGCAGGAACTCGCGTCATCAAGGTTGTTTATAAGGTCAATAAAGGTTCCTTCGACATTCGTTACCGCTTGAAAGGTACAGATCAAGAATTGGCACCTGCAACTGTTGACAACAACGAAGGTAAAGAATACGATGTTTCCTTTGTCCATAGATTCCAAGCCAAAGAAATTGCAGGATATCGTGCAGTAAATGCAAGTCAAGAGGCTACCATCCAACACAAAGGAGTGAACCAAGTTATTTTTGAATACGAAAAGATTGAAGATCCAAAACCAGTAACACCAGTCACTCCAGTCGTTGATTCAAAAGATGAAGAAACAGAAATTGCTGCTTACGGACCACTTCCAAGCAAGGCTCAATTGGACTACCACAAGGAAGAATTGGCAGCCTTCATTCACTATGGTATGAATACTTATACCAACTCTGAGTGGGGGAATGGTAGAGAAAATCCTCAAAACTTTAACCCAACTAACCTTGATACAGACCAGTGGATTAAGACTTTGAAGGATGCTGGCTTCAAACGAACCATTATGGTTGTAAAACACCATGATGGATTTGTAATTTACCCATCTAAGTACACAAAACATACTGTCGCTGCTAGTCCATGGAAAGATGGTAAGGGAGACCTTCTCGAAGAAATCTCTAAATCAGCAACTAAGTATGACATGAATATGGGTGTTTACTTATCACCATGGGATGCAAACCATCCTAAATATCATGTTGCAACTGAAAAAGAGTACAACGAATACTACCTCAACCAACTCAAGGAAATCCTTGGAAATCCTAAATACGGAAACAAAGGTAAATTTATCGAAGTATGGATGGACGGTGCGCGTGGTAGCGGAGCTCAAAAAGTAACTTACACCTTTGATGAGTGGTTCAAGTACATCAAGGAAGCTGAAGGAGATATCGCTATCTTCTCAGCTCAACCGACAAGCGTCCGTTGGATTGGTAATGAACGTGGTATCGCCGGAGATCCAGTTTGGCATAAAGTCAAGAAAGCTAAAATCACTGACGATGTGAAGAATGAATATCTCAACCACGGGGATCCAGATGGTGATATGTACTCTGTAGGTGAAGCAGACGTTTCTATCCGTTCAGGTTGGTTCTACCATGACAATCAACAACCAAAATCAATCAAAGATTTGATGGATATCTACTTCAAGTCTGTTGGTCGTGGAACGCCGCTTCTTCTCAATATTCCACCTAATAAAGAAGGTAAATTCGCAGATGCAGACGTGGCTCGCTTGAAAGAATTCCGAGCAACCTTGGATCAAATGTATGCGACTGACTTTGCTAAGGGTGCAACTGTAACTGCAAGCTCTACTCGTAAGAATCACTTGTATCAAGCAAGCCACCTAACAGATGGTAAGGATGATACTAGCTGGGCATTAGCAAATGATGCTAAGACAGGTGAATTTACTGTCGATCTTGGTCAAAAGAGACGCTTTGACGTGATTGAACTCAAAGAAGATATCGCTAAAGGTCAGCGTATCTCTGGATTCAAGGTTGAAGTTGAACTCAATGGCCGTTGGGTACCATACGGTGAAGGCTCAACTGTTGGTTATCGTCGCCTTATCCAAGGTCAACCAGTAGAAGCACAAAAGATTCGTGTGACTATTACTGGTGCGCAAGCAACACCTATTTTGACAAACTTCTCTGTTTATAAGACACCAAGCAGTATCGAGAAGACAGATGGTTACCCTCTTGGATTGGACTACCATTCAAATACAACAGCAGATAAAGCAAATACAACTTGGTATGACGAATCTGAAGGTATCCGCGGAACATCTATGTGGACTAACCAAAAAGATGCAAGCGTCACTTACCGTTTCAACGGAACTAAGGCTTATGTCGTATCTACAGTGGATCCAAACCACGGTGAAATGTCTGTTTATGTGGATGGTCAAAAGGTTGCAGACGTACAAACCAATAATGCAGCTCGTAAACGTAGCCAGATGGTTTATGAAACAGATGACTTGGCTCCAGGTGAACATACCATCAAACTCGTTAACAAAACTGGCAAAGCTATTGCAACTGAAGGTATCTACACGCTCAATAATGCTGGTAAAGGTATGTTTGAGTTGAAAGAAACAACCTATGAAGTTCAAAAAGGCCAACCAGTTACTGTAACCATCAAACGTGTTGGTGGTAGCAAGGGAGCTGCGACAGTTCATGTCGTGACTGAGCCAGGAACAGGGGTTCACGGTAAGGTATATAAAGATACAACGGCTGATTTGACCTTCCAAGATGGTGAAACAGAAAAGACTTTGACAATTCCGACAATTGACTTTACTGAACAAGCTGATTCAATCTTTGACTTTAAAGTGAAAATGACTAGCGCTTCAGACGATGCCTTGCTTGGATTTGCAACTGAAGCAACTGTTCGAGTAATGAAGGCTGAATTGCTTCAAAAAGATCAAGTAAGTCACGATGATCAGGCCAGTCAACTTGACTATAGCCCAGGTTGGCACCATGAAACCAATTCTTCTGGTAAATATCAAAACACTGAGTCTTGGGCATCATTTGGTCGTTTGACTGAAGAGCAAAAGAAAAATGCTAGCGTAACAGCTTACTTCTACGGTACAGGTCTTGAAATCAAAGGTTTTGTTGATCCTGGACATGGTATCTACAAGGTAACTCTGGATGGTAAAGAACTTGAGTATCAAGATGGTCAAGGAAATGCCTCTGATGTCAATGGCAAGAAGTACTTCAGTGGTACAGCAGCTACACGTCAAGGCGATCAGACTCTCGTTCGTTTGACTGGTCTAGAAGAAGGTTGGCATGCTGTAACCTTGCAATTGGATCCAAAACGAAATGATACCTCTAGAAATATTGGTATCCAAGTTGACCAGTTCATCACTCGTGGTGAAGATAGCGCTCTTTATACCAAAGAAGAATTAGTTCAAGCTATGAAGAACTGGAAGGATGAATTGGCTAAATTTGACCAAACAGCCTTGAAAAACACTCCAGAGGCGCGTCAAGCCTTCAAGTCAAACTTGGACAAATTATCAGAACAACTTTCAGCAAGCACTGTCGATGCGCAAGAGTTGATGCTGACAGCTACAACCTTACAAGCTATTCTTGATAAGGGAGACAACTACGGTTCAGATGACACACCGACACCAGACCAGCCAGAGGAGCCAAACTACGACAAGGCTATGGCAAGTCTGGCAGAAGCGATTGAAAGAAAGACTAAAGAACTTGGCGATGATAAGGAAGCTAAGAAGAAATTAGTTGAGTTGTCCGAACAAGCCCTTACTGCTATCCAGGAAGCTAAGACTCAGGATGCAGTAGATAAGGCTTTGGAAAATGCTCTAGCTGGTATTAATCAGCTTCAAGCGACTCCAAAAGAGGATCCAAAACCAGAAGAACCAAGCAAACCAGAAGAGCCAACCATCGACTACGACAAGGCTATGGCAAGTCTGGCAGAAGCGATTGAAAGAAAGACTAAAGAACTTGGCGATGATAAGGAAGCTAAGAAGAAATTAGTTGAGTTGTCCGAACAAGCTCTTACTGCTATCCAGGAAGCTAAGACTCAAGATGCAGTAGATAAGGCTTTGGCAACTGGTCTAGCTGGTATTAATCAGCTTCAAGCTACTCCGAAAGAGGAACCAAAACCAGAAGAACCAAGCAAACCAGAAGAGTCTAAAGTTGACCGTCATAAAGCGATTGCAGAATTGGCTGCAGCAGTCGAGAAAAAAGCTGCTGAACTTGTCAATGATGTAGCTGCACAGGAAAAACTGGTTGAACTTGGAGAGCAAGCCCTTACTGCCATCAGAGACGCTAAGACTCAGGATGCTGTAGATAAGGCTTTGGCAACGGGTCTAGCTGCTATCAATCAACTTCAAGCAACTCCGAAAGAGGATCCAAAACCAGAAGAGCCAGCACAACCAGAGGAGCCAAGCAAGCCAGAAGAACCAACACAGCCAGAGGTACCAAGCAAACCAGAAGAGCCTAAGCTTGACTACGATAAAGCTATGGCAAGCTTGTCCGAAGCCATTAAAAGTAAAACAGCTGAGTTGGGTGATGATAAGGAAGCTAAGAAGAAACTGGTTGAGTTGGCAGAACAAGCTCTTGCTGCTATCGAAGAAGCTAAGACTCAAGATGCAGTAGATAAAGCTTTACAAGCTGCCCTAGCTTCTATTAACCAACTTCAAGCTGCTCCGAAAGAGGAAGTAAAACATTCAACAGTTCCAGCTGAAGGAGATAAGGTCTTAGTTCAAACGCAACCAAGCCTTGAAGTAACGACAGAACCAATCGCCTTTAATACAGTTCGTCGTGAGAATGCCTTCCTAGCTAAAGGTAAGGAACAAGTTGTTTCAGAAGGTAAAGCAGGTCAAGTAGCAACTTATGTAGAAGTAGATGGAGATACACGTAAGACAGTTAAGGTTGAACGTGAAGAAGCTCAAGATCGTGTCATCGAAGTTGGTACTTATGAAGGAACATCTGAGCCAGCTGATGGCGTTAAAGAATTGAGCTTTAGTCAACCAAGTCTTGAGGTAGTTGAAGAATCAAGAGGCTTCAAGACAGTGAAGAAAGAAGATCCAACTCTTCCAGAAGGTAAAACTAGCGTGTCTCAAGTAGGTCGTGAAGGTAAAGAACGTATCATCACCGAAGTAGCATTGGATGGAAGCCGTACTGAAAAACTTCGCGAAGTTCTTGAAGAACCACAAGATGAGATTGTACTAGTCGGAACTAAGAAAGTTGAAACAGGTAAAACAGATCCAGCGATTCATGAAGTACCAGAGTTCACAGGTGGTGTCAATGGCGCAGAAGCAGCTGTTCGTGGAGAAGATCCAGAGTTTACTGGTGGCGTAAATGGCGCAGAAGCAGCTATTCGTGGAGAAGATCCAGAGTTTACTGGTAATGTCAATGGCGCAGAAGCGGCTATCAACGAGGTACCAGAGTTTACTGGTGGCGTAAATGGTGCAGAAGCAGCTATTCGTGGAGAAGCCCCAGAGTTTACTGGTAATGTCAATGGCGCAGAAGCGGCTATCAACGAGGTACCAGAGTTTACTGGTGGCGTAAATGGTGCAGAAGCAGCTATTCGTGGAGAAGCCCCAGAGTTCACAGGTGGTGTCAATGGAGCAGAGGCAGCTGTCCATGAACTCCCAGAATACAAAGATGAACAGACTCTTGTAGCTCCTGCAAGCTCACACGACAATAGCTATCAAGCGCCTGCAAATCGTCAACATAGTCTCCCAGAGACAGGAACTAAAGAAACGGCTACACTGGCAACCTTAGGTGCTGTTGGAGCGATTCTTGGACTGGCTGCAATGGGAAAGAAAAAAGACGAAGAATAAAATCTTTAGGACTCGAAAGTACTTTTGAGGAAGTTTAAATTTTGTTAGAACTTATCGCGATAGTAGCATTGTTTAGATAAACTGCTATAACATCTATCTAACATCTATCTAACATTTAGAGATTGGACCAAGAAGCTAATCTCAACTAGAAAAAGCGGACAAAACTAGTTTTCTGGTGAACAGAATCTGGTCTTGTTCGCTTTTTTGGCTCTTTGTCAACGGTAGTGAACTAGAATTTAGACAAGGTTGAGAATGCTAGGCATTTGCTTCTTAGTGATGTAACTAAGGTTCACAAGGATGTAAATCTTTAGAAGGCATAGACTCAAGTAGCTGTCTTTTAAGAGTGAATAAACTATTCATAGACTGCTAGTTATTCATGTTTTATGCTTTTATAACAGATTCGAGAAAGCTTGGATTGCATTTTCTACTATTTCTATCCAGTTCGCTTTTTGCAGTTCACGTTTATGCTTGGTACGGTATGGGACAAGTGTTTAAAAGAGTGATTATCCTTGTACACTAGTGTCCATTTTTACAATTTTTCATGACTTTAAAAAATCAGTATTTTACAGCTTTTATGCCGAACTTCTCCTTTTTATAGTATTTAAGTGGTTTAAGGTCAAATTGCTTGCTTTTGTCTACTAATCATGTATAATGGGGGTGGATAATAATAAAAAAAAGGAGACTGCAATGTTTTTTAAACGTTCAAACGGTGAATTCCGTGAAACCGATCGAGTGACTCGGTTCAAATTAATTAAGTCGGGTAAGAATTGGTTGCGCGCATCTACTTCGAACTTTGGGCTTCTAAAAGTGATTCGTGGTCAAGTCGAAGAGACTATTGTAGCCGAAGTGCATGAAGATGCGGTGTCAGAAAAGAGACTGACAAGTCGAGGATTCTTAAAAGGGATCGTCGTGGCCGCCGCTGTTCTCAGTGCGACATCGCTTGTACATACTGGTCATGCAGATGAGCTAGGAAAGGATGCAACTACTGCATCAGCTTTGGTTAGTGCACCTGCAGTTACATCAGAGTCGGAATCATTGAGTGAGCAAGGTTCTACGGACCAATCAGCAACTCTAAATGAATCTGCTACTGAAACAAAAGAAGATACAGTGGTTTCATCTGAACTAGCTGAAGATGCTCCTGTGTCTGAAGACAAAGCAATCTTGGAACAAAATGCTTCTGAAGCAGCTTTGTTGATTAACATCGCTGAAAAATACGCATCAAACCATCAAGATACAGAACAAAAAGCAGCGATCCA
Source organism: Streptococcus sp. KHUD_014 (assembly GCF_051106275.1). Lineage (GTDB taxonomy): Bacteria > Bacillota > Bacilli > Lactobacillales > Streptococcaceae > Streptococcus. The sequence goes on from NZ_CP193666.1 coordinate 298,565, forward strand.
TGCAGTTGTTGCTAAGGTTCAATCAGAATTGTCTGCGAGCACTAGTTTGGCCAATGCAACTGCTCAAGCTTATGCAGATCAACGTGCACGTTTGAGCCAGTCAGTGGAGGAGCTGATGGCAGTCTTAACAGTGGCAGGTTTTGAAGGAAACACTACTGTTAACGGATCACCAGCAGTCTCTGCACAATTGGATGCTATTTCAACATCAACCACTCTTACTGCACCATCTGTATTAGAACCAATGGATCAACCAAATGGAGCTTCAATTGAAGATCCAGCCTTGGACAATCCAAATTATAAATTGGATCCAAATGAAGAACGCTATACCTATTCAATCTGGGATCTTCAAAACTGGGCAGGTCCTGCTGATCAAGGTGGTCTCACATACAGCAATGGTGGTTACTATGTAACATTCTCAGTTGATCGCTCAGCTATAGGAACAACAACTACTCCAGTGGTTCATGCCCGTTTGGTAGAAAAAGCTACGGGTAAAGAAGTAGAAACATTGGATATGACTGCCAAGTCAACTTACCAATTTAAGACCTTGGTGCAAGAAAATCCAACTTATGCACCTCAATTTGACTATACTACTGGAGAAGCTTCACAAATCCTAGGGACATGGACTAATAACCGTGATGCTGGTCCAACTTCTGATGACAAATATAAGCACCATATCCTTCAAATTCGTGACACAATGAAACCAGGAAATGTTGGGGACACAAAGCCAAATGTTCAAACAGTTGTTCCAACCGAAAAAGTAACTCATACAACTCACTATAAAGTTGAGGGTACAGATGAGGAATTGGCTTCATACGCTCAAACGGGTATTGAGAGTCAAACTTATCATGCCTCTAATCCGCGAACATTTGAAGGTTACGAGTTTACCCGTACTCAATCAGAAAAAGACATGACTGGATCACTCGGTGGTGTTGGAGCTAAGTACCTAGAACTTCAGGGTGGGCGCGCTCACTACTATGTGAAACGTATTGTAGAACAAGTAGATAAAGATGGTACATCTGTTGTTAAATTGTATGCTTTAGATCCTTCGAAAGTATCATCATATAGCCCGGCAACTGATGTAAATAATCTTAATTTAGATAACTATACATTGTTGTATACCTCAGACCCTGTTAAACCAGGAGGTAAGCCAACACCTGCTGGAACAAAAGATGCATTAAAGGATCTGGGATATGTTGACAGTAAGGATGGGAAATACCATCTTCGTGTACAAACATATACTGATAGTGGAAATGGGAATGTGCGCTTGAGTGGTTGGTACAATAAAGCTACAGGGGATGCCTTTACAGCCTCACCACAATTCTCAGCAGATGTCGATCCTGTTCGAAACAACGTTTCCAATATCATTGGTGGGAATACACCAGGAGATAAAGCTTCAGGCTATCCATCATTCTTCAACAACTACTCACTTCCTTCTGTTAAACAAATTTCTACCGATGTAACTCACTATTACCGTAAATCAGAAATTAAAGGTAATGTTTACGTGCATTATCAAGATACAGAAGGCAAGACTATTAAGCCAGATGTAACCGATGAAAAAGATCAACCAGTTAATAAGGCCTACGATACAGTTGTAGATAATCGTCCGAACGAGATTACATTCGAAGGTAAGACTTACGAGTTAGTCCCAGCTGGTAACTACACAGTAGGTGAAGTTGATGACCAAGGACATCTTACATCATCAGACCCAACAACAGGTGCAGTTGCTAAAGAGGATAAGAATGTAACTTACATCTACAAACTTAAAGTAGGTGAAGTTGTTATCACTTATGTAGATGAGAAGGGTAAAGAGATTCAAAAACCTCGTCAAGATACACCAAACTCACCATACGAAACACCATATGACACAACTGAGGAAGGCGAAAAACCTAACTTCATCAAGGCGGAAGATGGTAAGACCTATAAGATCGTACCAAAAGGTGAATATACAGTAGGTAAGGTCGATGAAAATGGTCACCTTGAATCATCAGACCCAGTTACAGGTAAGGTTACTAAACCAAAATCAACTATCACTTATGTTTATAAAGAAGTGAATGGTAATGTCTATGTACACTACGTTGATACAGAAGGCAAGACAATCAAGAAAGATGTTACTGACGAAAAAGCTCAACCAGTAGACAAAGACTATGACACAGTTGTAGACAACCGTCCACAAGAGATTGAATTCGAAGGTAATACTTACGAATTGGTTCCAGCTGGTACTTACACAGTAGGTGAAGTGGATGACCAAGGACACCTCACATCATCAGATGACACAACTGGTAAGGTTATCGAAGGTGATAAGAATGTAACTTATGTCTACAAGTTGAAAGAAAAGCCAAAAGGTGAAGTTATTATCACTTATGTGGATGAGAAGGGTAAAGAGATTCAAAAACCTCGTCAAGATACACCAAATTCACCATATGACACACCATATGACACAACTGAGGAAGGCGAAAAACCTAACTTCATCAAGGTAGAAGATGGTAAGACCTATAAGATCGTACCGAAGGGTGACTATCCAGTAGGTAAAGTTGATGAAAATGGTCACCTTGAATCATCAGACCCAGTTACAGGTAAAGTTACTAAACCAAAATCAACTATCACTTATGTTTATAAAGAAGTGAATGGTAATGTCTATGTACACTACGTTGATACAGAAGGCAAGACAATCAAGAAAGATGTTACTGACGAAAAAGCTCAACCAGTAGACAAAGACTATGACACAGTTGTAGACAACCGTCCACAAGAGATTGAATTCGAAGGTAATACTTACGAATTGGTTCCAGCTGGTAACTACACAGTAGGTGAAGTTGATGACCAAGGACACCTCACATCATCAGATGACACAACTGGTAAGGTTATCGAAGGTGATAAGAATGTAACTTATGTCTACAAGTTGAAAGAAAAGCCAAAAGGTGAAGTTATTATCACTTATGTGGATGAGAAGGGTAAAGAGATTCAAAAACCTCGTCAAGATACACCAAATTCACCATATGACACAACTGAGGAAGGCGAAAAACCTAACTTCATCAAGGCAGAAGATGGTAAGACCTATAAGATCGTACCAAAAGGTGAATATCAAGTAGGTAAGGTTGATGAGAATGGACACCTTGAAAAGTCTGATCCAGTTACAGGTAAGGTTACTAAACCAAAATCAACTATCACTTATGTTTATAAAGAAGTGAATGGTAGTGTATTTGTACACTATAAAGATACAGAAGGCAACGAGCTTAAAGCTTCTGTAACTGATATGGATAAAGAACCAGTTGATTCAGCTTACGATACAGTCGTAGATAACCGTCCAAAAGAAATCGAAAAAGACGGTAAGACTTATGTATTGGTTCCAGCCGGAACATACCCAGTAGGTGAAGTAGATGATCAAGGTCACCTTACATCATCAGATGCCACAACTGGTAAAGTAGCTGAACAAGATAAGAACGTAACTTATATCTACAAGCTTAAAGAAGAACCAGTTCAACCAAAAGGTAGTGTATTTGTACACTATAAAGATACAGAAGGAAATGAGCTTAAAGCTTCTGTAACTGATATGGATAAAGAACCAGTTGATTCAGCTTACGATACAGTCGTAGACAACCGTCCAAAAGAAATCGAAAAAGACGGTAAGACTTATGTATTGGTTCCAGCCGGAACATACCCAGTAGGTGAAGTAGATGATCAAGGTCACCTTACATCATCAGATGCCACAACTGGTAAAGTAGCTGAACAAGATAAGAACGTAACTTATATCTACAAGCTTAAAGAAGAGCCAGTTCAACCAAAAGGTAGTGTATTTGTACACTATAAAGATACAGAAGGCAATGAGCTTAAAGCTTCTGTAACTGATATGGATAAAGAACCAGTTGATTCAGCTTACGATACAGTCGTAGACAACCGTCCAAAAGAAATCGAAAAAGACGGTAAGACTTATGTATTGGTTCCAGCTGGAACATACCCAGTAGGTGAAGTAGATGATCAAGGTCACCTTACATCATCAGATGCCACAACAGGTAAAGTAGCTGAACAAGATAAGAACGTTACTTACATCTACAAGCTTAAAGAAGAGCCAGTTCAACCAAAAGGTAGTGTCTATGTACACTATAAAGATACAGAAGGCAATGAGCTTAAAGCTTCTGTAACTGATATGGATAAAGAACCAGTTGATTCAGCTTACGATACAGTCGTAGACAACCGTCCAAAAGAAATCGAAAAAGACGGTAAGACTTATGTATTGGTTCCAGCCGGAACATACCCAGTAGGTGAAGTAGATGATCAAGGTCACCTTACATCATCAGATGCCACAACTGGTAAAGTAGCTGAACAAGATAAGAACGTAACTTATATCTACAAGCTTAAAGAAGAGCCAGTTCAACCAAAAGGTAGTGTATTTGTACACTATAAAGATACAGAAGGTAATGAGCTTAAAGCTTCTGTAACGGATATGGATAAAGAACCAGTTGATTCAGCTTACGATACAGTCGTAGACAACCGTCCAAAAGAAATCGAAAAAGACGGTAAGACTTATGTATTGGTTCCAGCCGGAACATACCCAGTAGGTGAAGTAGATGATCAAGGTCACCTTACATCATCAGATGCCACAACTGGTAAAGTAGCTGAACAAGATAAGAACGTAACTTATATCTACAAGCTTAAAGAAGAGCCAGTTCAACCAAAAGGTAGTGTATTTGTACACTATAAAGATACAGAAGGTAATGAGCTTAAAGCTTCTGTAACTGATATGGATAAAGAACCAGTTGATTCAGCTTACGATACAGTCGTAGACAACCGTCCAAAAGAAATCGAAAAAGACGGTAAGACTTATGTATTGGTTCCAGCCGGAACATACCCAGTAGGTGAAGTAGATGATCAAGGTCACCTTACATCATCAGATGCCACAACTGGTAAAGTAGCTGAACAAGATAAGAACGTAACTTATATCTACAAGCTTAAAGAAGAGCCAGTTCAACCAAAAGGTAGTGTATTTGTACACTATAAAGATACAGAAGGTAATGAGCTTAAAGCTTCTGTAACTGATATGGATAAAGAACCAGTTGATTCAGCTTACGATACAGTCGTAGATAACCGTCCAAAAGAAATCGAAAAAGACGGTAAGACTTATGTATTGGTTCCAGCCGGAACATACCCAGTAGGTGAAGTAGATGATCAAGGTCACCTTACATCATCAGATGCCACAACTGGTAAAGTAGCTGAACAAGATAAGAACGTAACTTATATCTACAAGCTTAAAGAAGAACCAGTTCAACCAAAAGGTAGTGTATTTGTACACTATAAAGATACAGAAGGAAATGAGCTTAAAGCTTCTGTAACTGATATGGATAAAGAACCAGTTGATTCAGCTTACGATACAGTCGTAGACAACCGTCCAAAAGAAATCGAAAAAGACGGTAAGACTTATGTATTGGTTCCAGCCGGAACATACCCAGTAGGTGAAGTAGATGATCAAGGTCACCTTACATCATCAGATGCCACAACTGGTAAAGTAGCTGAACAAGATAAGAACGTAACTTATATCTACAAGCTTAAAGAAGAGCCGACTCCAGACAAACCTGTAGAGCCAACTCCAGACAAACCTGTAGAGCCGACTCCAGACAAACCTGTAGAGCCAACTCCAGACAAACCTGTAGAGCCAACTCCAGACAAGCCTGTAGAGCCAACTCCAGACAAACCTGTAGAGCCAACTCCAGACAAACCTGTAGAGCCAACTCCAGACAAGCCTGTAGAACCAACTCCAGACAAGCCTGTAGAGCCAACTCCAGACAAACCTGTAGAGCCAACTCCAGATAAACCTGTAGAACCAACTCCAGACAAACCTGTAGAGCCAACTCCAGACAAGCCTGTAGAACCAACTCCAGACAAACCTGTAGAGCCAACTCCAGGTAAGCCTGTAGAACCAACTCCAGGTAAACCAGTGAATCCAACTCCAGGTAAACCAGTAGATCCAACATCAGCTAAAGGACAACTTCCAAATACTGGTGAAACTACATCTGCAGGATCAACTGTACTCGGAGTAGTTGCAGGACTTGTAGGATTGGCAGCACTTGGACGTCGTAAAAAAGAAGACGAAAAATAGTCATCTTTCTTAAGTGAGTAAAGTTATTTGTTTAAAAATAACAAGTCACGATTGACGACCAGAGCCGGTTTTAAGTCATAGAAAAAGGGGAACTATGTGTTCCCTTTTTTCGACTAGTTATAAAATAGAATCTCTGCTGAGAGTCTATGAGAAGAAAAGTTAGTAACAAGATTCATAAAAAGATATGAAGTATCCCGAATCTATGATATATCATGATTCGGGGTGTTTTTTTTACTCATTAGGCACAAAAAATCTTCTATTGGATAGAGTTGTATATAAAATCACAACAGAAGGAAAATCTAAAAGAAAGTGTTTATTAGAAGTGAGTTGCTTTTTAGCAAATGAACGCTGATATTTGATAAAGCTGCCTTACGATAGGTGAATCGATTACGAGGGATTGCTTATATTCTTAGTCTTAGAAATATGAAGGAAGGCGATAATTTCAACTTGCTCAAAGAGCGATAAAGCTGGATTCTTGATAAATCTCTTGGATCCTCTTATTTTAGAATGAATTCATAAAGGAGAATGTAATTGAGTTTTATATAGATTTTTTGTAATATGTGTTTCAAAAACAAGTGACTTCTTGATGTTTGATTAGACAATTCTATTGTATGCTTAATAGCTTGTGTGGTGCTTTTCTATTTTACTGTTTAGCTATTTTATCTATTGTCAAAAAACTCCATAATTCCTACAGTTAGTAAAGCAACTATAGACATTATAGAGTCTACTTGTCTCATGATTTAATAGGAGTGCTCATTGTTACAGACGATCTTGAAAACTAGATCTAATTGTGGGTTGAGGAGACTGTTAAGAAAAAAATAAGGCCTTATCCCTCTTTTAAGAAGTGATAAGACCATTGGTACTATTTTCTTTATAATCTACTTAATAGGAAGTAGTCCGGTTATGTAGGGTTATTTTGTTCTTCTATTTCTACGATAGCCATTTAGTTTATTGTTTTCCCAAAAGCTATTAAAGATTTTTTCTTTGCTTTCGCGGTCAATTTCTAAGAAGTAGGCATAGAGTAAGTCGATTAAAATCAACATCGGAAGTTGGGCAGAGATTCTCTGGATGTAAGAAGCTTGACTTTGACTGGCTACCAATACAGTTTCCGTAAAGGCTTGGGTTTCTTTGCTAGGCATACTCGTAAAGAGAACGGTTTTAGCCCCCATATCTTGAGCGTCAAGTAGACTATCAATGATGGACGGAGTGGTTCCTGATAGGGAGAAGCCAAACACTAAACATTTTTCATCGATGATACTGGTCGTCCAGGCGAATCCATCTGGATCTGTTAAAGCTTCACAAACGACACCTAGTCTCATGAAACGTAATTTCATCTCACGCGCAACGAGACCAGAACTTCCAGTACCGAAAAAATAGACGCGTTCTGCTTGATCAATCATTTGGGCGATGCGCTCTAGTTGATCATCATCAATCAATTCTTGAGTCATTTCTCGGATATTTGTATAGCTTCTCAAGACTCTTTGAGTCAAAGGATTCATATCCTGTTGTGGAACGGAAAGGGTATCCTTTTGTTGTTGGTATTTGAAAATAAATTCCCGATAGCCCGTAAAGCCACATTTTTTGGCAAAGCGAGTGAGAGCCGCCTGAGAAATATGAAGTTTTTGCGTGACCTGCTGAGAAGACAAGTCATCATGAATGGTATCTGCCTGCAAAAAATAGCGGGCAATCTCTTGCTCTAAATCGGTCATTTCTTCAAAGTGAAGGTCAATAATCGTAGAGATGTCTTGCTTGTTCATGGGACTCCTTTGTAGCTATTTGTCAAATTTTATTGATAAAAAATCCAGCAAATAATATAGCGCTTACTTCTATTATACCATAGATGCTTTGTTTTTGGATAAAAAGGAAAAGTCTTTTCTTTTTCCATAATTTTCTCATCAAATTATGGTACAATGAAGAGTGAGATTTTGATTAGAAACGAGACTGATTTGTATGAGAAAATTCAACAGCCATTCGATACCGACTCGGCTTAATTTATTGTTTGCGATCGTTATTTTGCTCTTCATGACCATCATTGGTCGCTTGCTCTATATGCAGGTCGTAAACAAGGATTTCTATGAAGCCAAGTTAGCATCTGCTAGCCAAACTAGGGTTACAACAGGTTCTGCCCGTGGAGAAATCTATGATGCAGCTGGAAAACCTTTGGTAGAAAATACGGTTAAACAAGTAGTTGCTTTCACACGAAGCAATAAGATGACGGCTGCAGATTTAAAGGATATTTCTACTAAACTTTTAACTTATGTAACGGTATCCTCACCAGATTTAACGGAACGTCAAATTGCTGACTATTATCTAGCTGATCCAGCAGTTTATAAAAAAACGGTAGAGGCCCTACCCAAAGATAAGCGTTTTGATTCTGATGGTAATCAACTTTCCGAATCGGACCTTTATAACAATGCTGTTGAGAGTGTTAGCTCTAGCCAAACTAATTATACAGAGGATGAAAAGAAGGCTATCTATCTCTTTAGTCAGCTCAATGCAGTTGGAAATTTTGCAACAGGCAATATCCAAACAGATCCTTTAAGTGATACTCAGGTCGCTCAAATTGCCTCTGCATCGAAAGAGTTACCTGGAATTAGCATCTCGACTTCGTGGGATCGCAAGGTTCTTGAAACCTCTCTTGCCTCTATCGTAGGAAGTGTTTCAAGTGAAAAGTCAGGTCTCCCAGCTGAGGAAGTAGATGCCTATCTTAAAAAAGGTTATTCCCTCAATGACCGTGTTGGGACTTCCTATCTTGAAAAGCAATACGAAGAGGTCTTGCAAGGGAAACGTACGGTCAAGGAAATCCATTTGGATAAGCACGGAGACATGGAGAGTGTAGAAAATATCGAAGAAGGTAGCAAGGGGAAAAATATCAAATTAACCATTGATTTGGCCTTCCAAGATAGCGTAGACAATCTCTTAAAGAATTATTTCAACTCAGAACTTGCCAATGGTGGAGCTAAATATTCAGAAGGTGTTTATGCAGTAGCCCTCAATCCTAAGACAGGTGCTGTATTAGCCATGTCAGGGATGAAGCATAATGTAGAAACTGGGGAATTGACACCAGACTCACTCGGAACTGTCACCAATGTCTTCGTACCAGGATCTGTCGTTAAGGCAGCTACCATCAGTTCAGGTTGGGAAAATGGGGTCTTGTCAGGAAATCAAACCTTAACAGATCAACCAATCGTCTTCCAAGGTTCTGCGCCTATCAATTCCTGGTATACCCCTTATTATGGTGGTTCTTTCCCGATTACAGCCGTTGAGGCCTTGGAGTATTCATCCAATGCTTACATGGTCCAAACTGCGCTAGGAATGATGGGTCAGACCTATCAACCAAATATGACAGTTGGAACTAACAATCTTGAGTCTGCTATGGGCAAATTACGTTCAACTTTTGGTGAATACGGTTTGGGAGTTTCTACAGGAATTGACCTACCAGATGAGTCAACAGGATTTATCCCTAAAGACTATGATTTGGCTAACTATCTAAATAATGCCTTCGGGCAGTTCGATAACTACACACCAATGCAGTTAGCTCAGTATGTTTCAACTATTGCCAATAATGGTGTCCGCTTAGCTCCTCATATCGTAGAAGGAGTCTACGACAACAACGAGCAAGGTGGTTTGGGAGAACTCATTAAGCAAACGGATAGCACAGAAATGAATAAGATCAATATTTCTGAGTCTGACATGTCTATCTTACAACAAGGATTTTACCAAGTATCGCACGGGACAAGTGCTCTTACGACAGGTCGTGCCTTTTCAAATGGGGCAGCAGTCTCTATCAGCGGAAAAACTGGTACAGCCGAAAGTTACGTCAATGGTGGTCAAAAAGCCAACAATACCAACGCTGTGGCCTATGCACCGACAGATAATCCGCAGATTGCGGTTGCGGTAGTATTCCCGCATAACACCAACCTAACTAACGGAGTCGGACCTTCGATTGCTCGCGACATTATCAATCTATACAACCAACACCATCCAATGAACTAGAAAGGAAGCCATGCTTTACCCAACACCTATAGCTAAGCTGATTGACAGTTATTCTAAACTTCCGGGTATCGGGATTAAGACAGCAACCCGACTGGCCTTTTATACCATTGGGATGTCGGATGATGACGTCAATGAATTTGCAAAAAATCTCCTTGCGGCCAAGCGAGAATTGACCTATTGCTCTATTTGTGGACGCTTGACAGATGATGATCCTTGTTCTATCTGTACCGATCCTAGCCGTGACCAGTCTACGATTCTAGTTCTTGAGGATAGCCGCGATGTTGCTGCTATGGAAAACATCCAGGAATACCATGGGCTTTACCATGTCCTACATGGTCTCATTTCGCCTATGAATGGGATTAGCCCAGATGATATCAATCTCAAAAGTCTCATGACACGCCTCATGGATAGCAAAGTTTCTGAGGTTATCGTAGCGACCAATGCGACTGCTGATGGTGAAGCGACTTCCATGTACATCTCTCGGCTTCTCAAACCCGCAGGGATTAAGGTTACTCGTCTAGCACGAGGTCTAGCAGTCGGAGCTGATATCGAATATGCGGACGAAGTAACGCTCCTAAGAGCCATTGAAAATCGTACCGAACTTTAGTCTGTAAGAATATAGAACAGGCAATTAGTTAGCAGATAAGACTTTAAGAAATCAAGAGACTGGATTTATTTTTAATCCAGTCTCTTTTGTGCTATTCAAGTTTAAAAAAATAAACAAATGTGATATACTAAAAAGCGAGTATTCTAGTAGAAATAGGACAATCATATGAAACAAACAATTATTCTATTATATGGTGGACGCAGTGCAGAGCGTGAAGTGTCTGTGTTGTCAGCTGAGAGTGTCATGCGTGCGGTTAACTATGACCGTTTTGCAGTCAAAACCTTCTTTATCAGCCAGTCTGGTGATTTTATCAAAACCCAAGAATTTACCCAAACTCCTGGACAAGACGAACGTCTCATGACCAATGAAACGATCGATTGGGACAAGAAAATTGCCCCAAGTGCTATCTACGAAGAAGGAGCCGTTGTTTTTCCAGTTCTTCATGGACCTATGGGAGAAGATGGTTCCGTTCAAGGTTTCTTAGAAGTCTTGAAAATGCCTTACGTTGGTTGCAATATCTTGTCTTCAAGCCTTGCTATGGATAAGATTACTACCAAGCGTGTCTTGGAGTCTGCTGGGATTGCCCAAGTTCCTTACGTAGCAATTGTTGAAGGGGATGATTTGGCTTCTAAGATTGCAGAAGTTGAAGACAAATTAAGCTATCCAGTATTTACCAAACCATCCAATATGGGTTCTAGTGTTGGTATTTCTAAGTCTGAAAATAAAGAGGAACTCCATCAAGCTCTAGAGCTTGCCTTCAAGTACGATAGTCGTGTCTTGGTAGAACAAGGGGTAAATGCCCGTGAAATCGAGGTTGGACTTTTAGGAAACTATGATGTCAAGAGCACGCTTCCTGGTGAAGTTGTCAAAGACGTAGCCTTCTATGACTATGATGCCAAATATATCGACAACAAGATTACCATGGATATCCCAGCTAATATTAGCGATGATGTGGTATCGGTTATGCGCAAGAATGCCGAAACTGCCTTCCGTGCTATCGGTGGACTTGGATTGTCGCGTTGCGACTTCTTCTATACAGATAAGGGAGAAGTTTTCCTAAATGAGCTCAATACCATGCCAGGCTTCACCCAATGGTCTATGTATCCCTTGCTTTGGGACAATATGGGGATTAGCTATCCAGAACTAATCGAGCGTTTGGTTGATCTTGCTAAGGAAAGTTTTGACAAGCGTGAAGCGCACCTATTGTAAAGACAGACATAAGGGCGGGAAGAGACTTCTTGCCCCTTTTTAAAGGAGTAAATATGAAACTTACGATTCACGAAGTTGCGCGTCTTGTTGGTGCTAAAAATGACGTATCAGTCTATCCGGATAGTCCACTAGTCAAGGCAGAGTTTGATAGTCGTTTGATTGGAGCCAGTGATTTATTTGTGCCACTCAAGGGGGCGCGTGATGGTCATGACTTTGTCGAGACAGCTTTTGAAAACGGCGCTGCTGTAACCCTGTCAGAGAAGGAAGTGGCAAATCATCCTTACATTTTAGTAGATGATGTTTTGACAGCCTTTCAAGCTCTCGCAGCCTACTACCTTCAAAAGACTGGTGTAGATGTCTTTGCCGTTACAGGTTCAAATGGGAAAACAACTACCAAAGATATGTTGGCCCATTTGCTTTCTGCAAGTTACAAAACTTATAAGACTCAAGGAAATTACAATAACGAGATTGGCTTACCTTATACAGTGCTTCATATGCCAGATGATACTGAGAAGTTAGTCTTGGAGATGGGCCAGGATCATTTGGGAGACATCCATCTTTTATCTGAACTGGCTCGTCCAAAGACAGCTATTGTGACTCTGGTCGGAGAGGCTCACTTAGCTTTCTTTAAGGATCGTTCAGAGATTGCCAAAGGTAAATTACAGATTGCTGATGGTATGGAGAAAGGTAGCTTACTTTTGGCGCCATCTGATCCCATTGTAGAGGATTACCTACCTGCTGATAAAAAAGTAGTTCGTTTTGGTCCAGATGCAGAACTAGAAATTACAGACTTAATAGAGCGTAAGGATAGTTTAACCTTCAAGACTAATTTCTTGGAGCAGGCTCTTGACTTGCCAGTAACTGGTAAGTACAATGCTACTAATGCTATGATTGCTTCTTATGTTGCTCTGCAAGAAGGAGTGACTGAGGAGCAGATAGGTCAAGCCTTCCAAAATCTAGAATTGACCCGCAATCGTACGGAGTGGAAAAAAGCTGCCAATGGAGCAGATATCTTATCAGATGTCTACAATGCCAATCCAACTGCCATGAAGTTGATTTTAGAAACATTTTCAGCGATCCCGGCCAATGAAGGTGGCAAGAAAATCGCAGTTCTGGCAGACATGAAAGAACTTGGAGGCCAGTCTGTTCAACTTCATAATCAAATGATTTTGAGCATTACACCCGATGCCCTTGATACCGTGATTTTCTACGGTGAAGACATTGCTGACTTAGCTCAATTAGCCAGTCAAATGTTCCCAATCGGCCATGTTTATTACTTCAAGAAAACTGCTGAAGAAGACCAGTTTGAAGCCATGGTTAAGCAGGTCAAGGAAAGTCTTGGCGCACATGACCAGATTCTGCTTAAAGGTTCGAACTCTATGAATCTAGCCAAGCTAGTAGAAAGCTTAGAAAATGAGCACAACTGATTTCGCCAAAGCTATGCAGAGAATGTTAGCGATTACCGATACTGGGTTGACCTATACAAAGGATCCATTTGATCGTGAACGTTATGAGGATTTACGTCAGATTTTATGGAGTGTTTTGCAGGATCAAACAGAGCTCAATCAAGAGGAATTGACTGCAATTTTAAAACCAACAGGTAGCTATGCAACTCCCTTGATGGATGTGCGGGCTTGGATTGTTCAAGACCAGAAGATTTGCCTGGTTAGGGGACAAGGAGAAGATACTTGGGCATTACCTGGTGGCTTTGGTGAAGTAGGCTATTCGCCTAAGGAAAATATCCGGAAAGAAGTTCAGGAAGAAACAGGCTTTTCTGTAGAGGTAGGTTCTTTATTGGCAATTTTTGATACCAACCGCTTTCAACTTCAGAACAAGCAGTATGTAAAGTTCGTCTTTGACTGTCAGTTATTAGATGGACGCTTTCAGGAAAATCAAGAAGTTGCTGAATTAGGATTTTTTGACATTTCGGCTCTCCCTCCCTTATCTGAAAAAAGAATAACCAAGGAACAAATGGAGATTCTATGGCAGGTCTATAAGGGTGAGCGGGAACAATATATCGATTAGAAGCTTTGCTTTATCTTAAGGCCGATAGCTTCTTTTGAACACAAAAATATAAGAAATAAATGTAAGCTAGGCTCTATAAAAATCAGTAAGAGATTGGCTTATATGAAAATGAGGAAAGTTACATGAATTTTTGGGATGCTTTATTTAGCACGCAGCCGACGGAGCCACCCCAATTTGATCTTCTTTGGTATGGAAGTCTATTTACCTTATTAGCATTGACTGTATTTCTTGCCTACCGTTATGGTGAGAAAAAAATCTGTCAACGATTTTTCCAGATTTTACAGGCGGTACAGCTAATCCTGCTCTACGGATGGTATTTGGTTAATCAGATGCCTTTGACAGAAAGTCTACCCTTTTATCATTGCCGTTTGGCTATGTTTGTAGTGCTTTTGACCCCGGGTGTCTCTAGAGTCAAACAGTATTTTGCTGTATTGGGAACCTTCGGAACTTTGGCAGCTTTTATTTATCCAGTGCCAGATCCCTATCCCTTCCCCCACATTGCCATCCTGTCCTTTATTTTCGGACACTTGGCCCTCTTTGGGAATTCCTTGATTTATCTCCTGAAGGACTACGATGCTAGTTTACTGGATTTCAAACGAATCCTAATTATCACGTCTTCGCTCAATGCCTTGATTTTCATGGTCAATTTAGTAACAGGTGGAGATTATGGATTTTTGACAAGACCACCATTGGTTGGAGACCACGGTCGTTTGATCAATTATCTAGTGGTAACGCTATTCTTGACTTGCGCTATTTACTTATTCTCTAAAATTTTTCAAACAATCCTTCAGGAACAGGCAGAAAAAAGGTTGAGAATCTGGCAGAAATAAAAAAATATTTTCCCAATCTCTTGACTTTTATCTGAGAATTTTGATACAATAGTAGACGGTATTGTTTACCCCATTTGTAAGGCCCCGGAACCTTTCAAATACCCCGCGGACCGGAACATCCGCCCTGTAAACAAAAACGATATTCATATAGGAGAAATCATGAACAAAACTACATTCATGGCTAAACCAGGCCAAGTAGAACGCAAATGGTACGTTGTTGACGCAACTGATGTACCTCTTGGACGCCTTTCAGCAGTTGTTGCTAGCGTACTTCGCGGAAAAAATAAACCAACATTCACACCACACACTGATACAGGTGACTTCGTAATCGTTATCAATGCTGAAAAAGTTAAATTGACTGGTAAAAAAGCATCTGATAAGATCTACTACACTCACTCAAACCACCCAGGTGGATTGAAATCAATCTCTGCTGGTGAACTTCGTTCTAAAAATGCAGTACGTTTGATTGAGAAATCAGTTAAAGGTATGCTTCCACACAATACTCTTGGCCGCGCTCAAGGTATGAAATTGAAAGTATTCGTTGGAGCTGAGCACACTCACGCTGCACAACAACCAGAAGTTCTTGATATTTCAGGACTTATCTAAGGAAAGGAACAATAAAGTATGTCACAAGCACAATATGCAGGTACTGGACGTCGTAAAAACGCTGTTGCACGCGTTCGCCTTGTTCCAGGAACTGGTAAAATCACTGTTAACAAAAAAGATGTTGAAGAGTACATCCCACACGCTGACCTTCGTCTTGTCATCAACCAACCATTCGCAGTTACTTCAACTGTAGGTTCATACGACGTTTTCGTTAACGTTGTAGGTGGTGGATACGCTGGTCAATCAGGAGCTATCCGTCACGGTATCGCTCGTGCCCTTCTTCAAGTAGACCCAGACTTCCGCGATTCATTGAAACGCGCAGGACTTCTTACACGTGACTCACGTAAAGTTGAGCGTAAGAAACCAGGTCTTAAGAAAGCTCGTAAAGCATCACAATTCTCAAAACGTTAATCAATACGATTATATCAACGTTTCAAAGCACTCAAGAGTTTACCTCATGGGTGCTTTTTTTATGTTTTTTGAAAAAGTTCACCTCAAAGTTTACCTTATTTTCACCTTATTGTTTTAGAGACTGTAAGGCAAATTCACCGACTGCCATAGGGACTACATTAGAAGTATTGACATAAATCTGAGTTGTACCTGTGTCGCTATGTGTCAGAGCTTCAGAAATGGCTTCTAAGCTCATTCCTGCCTGCTTAGCGAGCGTCGCTCCCGTATGACGTAGTTTGTGTGGCGTAGCGTGTGTAAGCTCTGGGTGTCGCTTTTTGATAGTTTTCATCTTATTATTAAGATAGTCTGCATGTAAAGGTTTATTGATATTCCCTCTGGTATCTATATAAGTGAAGATGAATTGTTCTGGATTGCTGATGATACCAAACTTTGCCAGTTCATATTTTTGTTGCTCTTTCCAAGAGGTAAGAAGTTGAAGTAAGTCATTAGAAATAGAGAAAATAGTTTTCTTATTTCCTTTAGTAGATTTTACTTGTCCATATCTATCTAAAGCTTGAATTAGCTGAATCTGTGATTTTGAAAAGTCTATATGTTTCCATTGAAGAGCATAGGTTTCAGATTTTCTATCGCCTAAGAAAAAAGTAAGATAAAATAGGACATAATCTTTAAGGGTTATTTTATCATTCTCTAAATCTTCTTGAAATGCTGAGAACCATTCTTGGAGTTGTTCATGAGTTAGATATAAATCTTCCTCTCTCTTTGCCTCTGCAAGTTGAATCTTTTTAGTGGCTTTTATTCTTCTTAATATTTTTGCAACTTTATTAGCTTCTATATACTCAAGTTCTTCTGCCCAATCAAAAATGGAAATCACATAGCTACGTAAAGATTTGAAGTTCGCATATTCATTAGCCTTAGATGTCATTAGATTTAGGATAACTTGCTTATTTTGATTTAGAAACTGTATCGTATAGTTTCCAAGAAGTGGTAGTATATGTTTTTCAAAACAGGTTTTGGTATTAGCAACTGTTGAACTGCTAGGTGGTTTAGAAGTAGATGTAGTTTGTCCTGCTTTATAAGAATCCCACCAGATATTGTTATAGAAGTCTGAGAAAAGAATATCTCCTTTTGCTAGTCCTGTAAACTCATTATCTTCTATTTGATTTAACTTGGTAAGCAAGTCTATCTCAGCCCGTCTTGCCTCCTTTCTAGTTTTAAATCGCTTATCGTAATAATTGCTATTAACAATACCAAGTGGCATTCGTGCTTCAATTGGGATATAGACTTTTAAGCGATAAGTTCCGTTTTTTGTCTTACTGATAGTCATGATATTCTCCTTGTGTATCGAACCAGAAAATATCATGACTATTATAAAACAAAAATATAGATATTTCTAGTTATGTAAGTTTAGCCATTGATCGATAGCGTCTTTATGGAATCGAATCGTTTTACCGATTTTGATTTTGGGTAAGCCTTTTACAATCCAAGAATCCAGTGTATTATTTGATATACCTAAATAGTTACAAGCTTGTTGTTTGTTCAAATAGGGACTATCGATACCGCTCTTGTTTAATTGCTCTCTGATTTCTTTATTTATAAGATTAGAGAGTAAAAGTTGAATTTGTTGAATTTGTTCATCTGGTAAGATTACTTGCATAGCTTTTCCTCCATTATACTTCTATTGAAGTATTGTTTGATATGACGTCACTAGTTTCATTAGGAGTATTCGTCAAGGAATTTTCTGATGAAGTTATTTTACTTTTGTCTGTGCTATACCTTCGTGAATCTAAATATTTGGCGAAAAAGTATGTTTTATCTACGATAAGCCTTAATAAGCTCGGATTTTCTTCTCTCGCATATCTAACCAAATGATTAAACTCTGTGAAATTCTTCTTGTCTATCACGTCAATAATAGTTGATAGAAAATCATCGTTGTTATTGTTTATGAGGAATTTGTCTAATTCAAATCCGCATCCGGTCTCTATGTCTTTAATATCGTACTGACTTTTCTCAGGATTCTCTGCGTGGACAAAGTAGTCATACATCCCCTTGGGAGACATAATAGGCTCTACATGGGCAGGCCCCTTTAATTTATCCTTGATGAGTTCAGATACTTGAGAATAACTTTTGAGTGAATCAAAGAAAAAGGCACCATGTTTATGAGCTTTTTTAAGCTCCCCTGTTTTTCTATTAACATCTTTATCGTGCCAAGGGGATAAGATAAAGGGAATATGAAGACCTTCAAGGATTTCTAAATAGTCTTCAGGGGCGCTTTCTCTGTAGAAAAGAAAAGCCCATTTATTGGAACGTTGTTCTTTTGACATATGCAACATACCTCGCTTTCAAATTGTATTACTATCTATAAGGAGATTTAGAAGGGTTCTTTCGGAAGGTGGAAGACGTTTTTTTGATATTTTTGTGATTATTGATTATTGGACTAACGGGGTCGTAGTAACCCGTTAGTCCATATACCAAGCAGACGGGCGCTAGGTGGCGTTCACTTCGTGCGCCATAGCGCCCGTCCTATCATTTACGTCTTGTTCCGATAAAGTAGAAGTCCATGCCCTTTCTTTCAGGTCTTGAAAAATAATAGTCAGGATTGCGACTAGAAATTTCTTCACTGATGATTGTTTCTAAATCTTTTAGAATTCTAATGGCTTGTTGAGATTTGGGGACAGGAATAATCAAGGTTGTGCTTTCCTCTCGTATATCTACAACCACTTTCTGAATCGCTTTATTGAACTGTCTGTTGATAGGGTTGTATCTCTTTACATTTCCTTGCTCGCTTGTGCTTACCGTTTCTGAGTGTTCTCTTTGAATCAGAAAAAGACGAAGAGAAAAGGTCTGTATGATGGATTTAAAGAGGTTAATTATTCTATCTTCACTCTGGCGTATCTTGATTTCATAGCCAAGCAATCCAAAGAATAAGAGAAGGGACAAGAAAGAAATAGATGAGCTGATAAAGTGAAGTAAATTCAGGAAGTCAAACAGAGATGTGAAATAGATACTGTTTTCCAAGGGATTCATTCCAAGCCTCAATAAGATTGAAATAAGCATAGATAGGGTTCCTACTATAAAAAGAGTAGTTGCTGGATGTATGGTTTTTTGAAAATTCGTTTTTTTCATAGTCTATAAAATTCCTTTCGTGGTGTAATAGGTGGGGCAGAGGAGGGGGAGAACTTGATAGGGATGTTCGTTATCAATGATTTGAATTAAGCCAGTTCCTTTTCCGATTGGAATAACAATGCCTTCTGGGTCAAGGTCGGGAAACAAAAACTGTGTGGTCTTTTTATTAATGTTTCCAATTTGTATCAGAACATTTAATTGTTCTCGAACAGAAACTGGTATGGTAGTATGGTCAAAGCGTTGACTGACTAGAAGTAAATGAACTCGTGTGGCTCGTCCCAGTAACGCGATTTGAGACAATAAAGAGAAGAAGGAATCTTTTATGGTTTTATTGACCCCTTCTGACAAGGCAAGGACTTCATCAATGACAATAGTCAAGTGCTTAAACTCATATCGTGGATTTTCAAATAAAATCCCTTGCCTTTTATGGATGAGTGTCAAACACTGGCTCAAACTTTCGTTAATTTCTGACACAAAATCAGACTTAGAACGGTTTTCATGGGGATGAATGACAGGGATTTGGTGTTCTCTTGACCAACGTGATGGTGTATCAAATTTAGGGTCAATGATAATCAAGTCTGAGAAGTTTCTGAGGACACTTAAAAGGTATGTAAGCGCATAGCTTTTCCCACTACCTGAATTTCCTGCAATCGCAAGTGATGTTACCTTATCGTAGTTAATGGTTAGATTTTTCATGATAGGAATATTATTACCCTTTAGAGATGAGGCAAATGTTTCAAGGTCTGGAATAACCAAGCGTTCCGAAACTCCTCTTTTCCATGGGAAGAATAAGCCTCGCTGAACATGAATATCCTCTGCCTTTAATGCGACAAAGTAAGCCGAATTTTGCTTTAGTAATGTATACTGTGGATATAATGACGCATTAGCAATTAAGAAAATCTTCTGATACAAGTCATCATCAATGATAAAGCCACAAGGAAGGCGAGGGACAAAGATAAAACCGTCTTCTTTGACAAGAATGTTAAAAGAGTTGGTGTAGGATGTCTCACCCTGTAAGACAGAGCCCAAACCCATATTTAGGCTCTGCAACAGGTATTGTTCCAACTCTCTTTGTGTGAGAGTTGAAACCATTAGTTCACCTCTTTCAATCCGTCAGCTTTGAAGTAGACATTGTAGTTAACTTCGCATGCCATTAGACTTTCAAATGAAACCAGAGATAGGTAGTCTGGTAGTTCAGGTGCTTCTGTAAATTTCACTTGAAAAGGAGGGAGACCTTTTTGTCCAAACCAAGCTTTATAAGCGACAATTTCCCCTGTCGGTTTATTGTTTTCGTACTTTTGTTGGGGTTCGAGTTCGTCACTCAGTAAGTAGATAGGAGCGTTGAGGTCAACGTATTGTTGGGCGATGTGTTTTGAGTAACCGCCTTTGCGGTGTTGTGGTTTAATTTTCATATGGATAGACCTTTCTATAAGCAAATTTAAAAGTGAGAAGAAACAAGCTCGGTTTTATGTCATGAACTGGACAGTTCTTTATTTATTCTTCAAGTTTTTCCCTCAGAAGTTTGAGTGATTTTTCTAGCCTTCTTTTGACTGTTTTGTCACTGAGGTGAACTTCTTCAGCTAATTGAGTAAAATTCTTATCTTCAAAGAAGTAACCATAGATAATGCTTTGTACGATATCGTCAAACTTATCAATTGTCTGATAGACAATCTTCATATCTTCTTCATAAATAAGTGATTCAAGAGGACTGGAGTGTCTGGAATTGTCAGGTAGAAAGTCAAGCATTTCTTTCCTCTTATAGGTGAAATTGAGGCTGAGTTTGCCATGATACCTGTCTTTCCTCTCGGCATTGTCGAGTGGTAATGATAGAAGATGGGCAACTCTTTTCCAGTCGCCACGTTCAATCGCTTCCTTAATTTTTTTTTCTCTTCGGATAGCGACCTTGTCAGGTTTTGGTTGTTTTGAGTTCTGTTTTTTTGTCATCATTTCATTCCTTTCTTTTGGACAAAAATGGTAAGTGAGTTCTTGCTCGGTTTTATGTCATGAGCTGGACAGTTGTTCTTATTTATAAGGAGATTTTTTGGGGTGTCGTCGGACAAAAAAGTGAAAAAAGTTTAGAAAAAACAAAAAATCCCCACAGCACTTGTGGGGGGAGGGTAGGGCAAAGATTTGTAACTGAAATTTAACTTGACAGAATCTTGATTTTGGAGTATAATTCCCTTTAGGGAATAAACAATTGAAAATAAATTTTTATGAATAAATTGGTGTTTGAGGTGAAACCTCATTATTCTTATAATTCGTGTATACGAATTATAAGTTTGAAGTAGGAGAGATTCCCGCATTTTAGGAATTTTTGACTAAGCCTCAGGCTTTTTTTTTTTATAAATTTTAACTATTCTCACATTATGATGTTGTCCTGTTTGTTTTCTTAACAAATGTTGCATTTAAGGGTATTATAGGAATGATAATATAAACTAGGAAAATGTTGTTTTTAAAGTACTTTAAAATTAGATGAAATAAGCGGTGCCCCAACTACTATTGAAGAGAAATACTACATAAAATAGTTTTAAAAAACTGTATAATATGATAAAATAGGACTATAAAATTATCAAAAGGAGTTTATATGATGGAATCAAACGCACAAGGCCATGGCGCCATCAAAAAAGCGGTTATTTCAACGCTTGCAATCTCGGCTCTTGGGGTAACTACTGGGGTATCTGCTAATGAGACTGAGGTAGCAGTTAATGAGCCAGCAACAAAAGTAGTTGCCAATAACGAGATTGTTGCTAAAGTTCCTAGTCAAGCTGATGTTGATAAGGCTAAGGCTGAGTCAGACAAGGCTAATCAAGATGTAGCTAAACAAAAAGAAGTTGTTGCATCTGCGGAAGCAAATATTGCCACTGCTAAGAAAGAGTTGGCTCGCCTAGAGGGTATCGCAGAAGTTAAGGCTCGTGGGTATGAGAACTTCAAGCAACTCAAAGCCGACCATGACGCATACCTTGCTGAACAACAACGCTTGCAAGCTTTGAAAGAAAAAGAAGAGGAAATTCGCAAGGCGGGTGAAGCATCTGGAAGAGCTGGTAATGGTGCGGTTGTTGCTAAGGACGAAATAGTTCCTAAAGTTCCTACTCAAGCTGATGTTGATAAGGCTAAGGCTGAGTCAGACAAGGCTAATCAAGATGTAGCTAAACAAAAAGAAGTTGTTGCATCTGCGGAAGCAAATATTGCCACTGCTAAGAAAGAGTTGGCTCGCCTAGAGGGTATCGCAGAAGTTAAGGCTCGTGGGTATGAGAACTTCAAGCAACTCAAAGCCGACCATGACGCATACCTTGCTGAACAACAACGTTTGCAAGCTTTGAAAGATAAAGCAGATGCAATCCGTAAGGCAGGTGGTCAACCTCAAGAAGTCACTAACGCTGACGGTAAAGTAGTTGATATTGTAGATGCTAAGGCTCAAAACAAACCTGTTAATGTTGCTACGATGGGAACTAAAGACGATAAAACATATCAAGCTCCTGCACAAACTACAAATACAAAAGCAGAACCTAAGAAACAACTTCCAAATACAGGAACAAAGGATTCAGGACTTTTAGCATTGCTTGGAGCAAGTGCTGGACTACTTGCTTTAGCTGGAAAACGAAAATTTAGATAAAAAAGAAAGAGAGCGTTATGCTCTCTTTTCTATGGTGTTGCTCTGATATGTAAAGATTTTATATAAGGTAAACTTTTGATATTCTGGTTCGATTTTTGCTTATTTTTGATGAAAGTTTACCTTATTTTGATGAAATTGATTAAAATTAGTTGAAATTTTATTTTTTGAAAACTTATGAAAACGTTGATTTTAAAGCACTTTGAAATTAGATGAAATAAGTGGTGCCCCAACCAGGTCTTAAGAAAGCTCGTAAAGCTAGCCAGTTCTCTAAACGTTAATTCGTTGCTGGACAGCAGAATACAGACGAAAACACTTTGCATCTTGCAAGGTGTTTTTTCTATGAGAACTGGTGGTGCGCAATTAGGATAGCTCTAGCGGCTTTAGTCGCATAGAGATATGCTATGCACAGTTGCCCCAAGAAAACAAGCGAAGCGATGTTTGATTGGATGGTAACCACTGCACTCAAAACGTTCTTCGAAAGAATTACTATACTTACAAAGAGCACCTTTCGGGGTGTTCTTTTTTATTAATATCTTGTAGAGTTATAATTAGAAATCTCCTTGAAGGGTATCAGGCAAATGAAAAATTCGGCGATCATATCCTATTTCTTCGTACTTTAGTCTAATACCTATAATGTAAAAAAACTCTAGCTATCAGGTGGTTGATAGTTAGAGTTTTTTTCTATTCATATGATTTAATGAGATTAAATAAGGCTTCTACTTCTGATGACAGTGTAGCTGATTTGAGATAAGCATAATAAACTGTAAATGTTATCTGGTCCTCCGGTATTAGAGGGATTTTTATTAAATCATCATCTTCATCAGAAAGTGCGATATCAGCCAGCAAACTAAGGCCAATCCCTTTCTTTAAAAGTTCTTTAATGATGACAATGTCGTCACTCTTAAAGAATATTTCTGCCTTGTTTTGATGCTTTTGATTAAGTAGTTCAAAAGCTTTCAGGTGAACAAAGTGTTCGTCTAAAAGTATAAAGGATTGATCTACTAAATCTTCAAAAGTGAGGGAAGGAGCAGTAGCAAGAGGATGGTTCTTAGATAAAACGACATACAGTTCTTTATGAAAGAGTTCATGTGTCTCTATTGAGGGATGATTGAGTGGTTCAATCAAGCCGAGTAGGCTTGCATCAAGGTCTCCTTTGAGGAGAAGATTTAATAACTCTACGGAGCCACCGCGGATAGGGCGTACCTTTTTTAAAAAATCGAATTTATTTTTTTCGTTTAAGGCAGCAAAGAGATACTGAATGATAATAGGTGGGAATCCTACAGTAGAGTATTGGGCCAAGGAGCGATTAATTTCTTTGCGAGTAGAAATAACCTCAGGTAAGATCTTTTCTGTATGCTTTAGAAGGATTTGTCCTTGAGGAGTGAGTTTGAAGGAACGATGCGAGGGATCGTGGTGAATCAATTTGCAATTAAAAGATTCCTCTAAGCGCTTGATGGCATAAGAAATAGATGGTTGGCTGACTTTGTGTTGTTTTGCTACTTCCGTATAGGATTGAAGCTGACAGAGGTCATAAAAATATTGTAGATCTTTTAAATTCATATGGGCTCACTTTCATTAGTTGGAGAAGGAAAATAAGTGGAAATCACCAGATAAATAATTTTTATCCGTATCCCACAATTTGACTATACGAGTATTCACCGGTTAAAATGTAAGTGAGTCAGGGATATCAGAGGTTATCTAAGATACTTTCAAAAATGACCAACATCTTTTCTCGTTTATCAATAGGGAGCTGTTTAATCTTCGTGTTGATTCTTTTGAGTGAAAGATTATCGGTCTTATCAGAGGTTGATTCAAGGCTATCAAAATTGAAAAATTCCTCTGGGGTCATCTTTAGGGCGACAATCACTTTTTCAAGACTGTGAATGGTCAGATTCACATTTTGGTTTTCAAGTTGATTGATATACTTAAGCCCAAGTCCTGCTTGTTCCGAAAGTTCTTCCTGGCTCATTTTTTTCTGTGTTCGAAAATATTTCACTTTTTGGGAAATATAGTGTTGTAAATAGTTTTTATTCGTCATATAAATAGAATACAAGTTTTGCATGACAAAAAAACATCTTAAAAAATACAAAGTATTGTATAACAAACTTATATAATATTTATTTTAATTCGGATTGCCAATTTGTATGATTAGTTTCTTTTACTCGAAACTTTTAGTAAAGAGTGATCATCGAGAGTTTTATGAGTTCAGAACTTTATAAAATATAACAACTTAAAGTGCCATTAATAATAGTGTTTTAAGTATAAAGAGCTTATTAGAAAATTGTCTTCGTAGACTCATTATAACATATGCGTACACGATAGTATTTTTTAAACAACAAAGTTTTCTAAACAATTCATTTTAAGTGGTATAATAGAAGTAAAAAGGAGGTTGCACTATGACTGCACATGATATTTTAAACAACCCTTTCCTCAATAAAGGTACTGCCTTTACCTTAGAGGAGCGAAAGGAACTAGGTCTTATTGGTTTACTGCCACCGTATGTTCAAACGATCGAAGAACAAGCGGCGCAAACTTATGCACAAATGCAAACAAAAGCCAATGATTTGGAAAAACGTCTTTTCCTAATGGAAATTTTTAATACCAACCGGACTCTTTTCTATTACCTCTTTTCTCAACATTTGGAAGAATTCAATCCAATTGTATATGATCCAACCATTGCAGATACCATTGAAGGCTATAGTGACCTCTTTGTAGACCCCCAATATGCGGGATATCTTGATATCAATCATCCTGAAAATATTGAAGCCACTTTGAAAAATGCTGCTGGGGATCGCGAGATTCGTCTCATTGTTGTAACAGATGCAGAAGGAATCCTTGGAATCGGTGACTGGGGAACAAATGGTGTCGATATTTCTGTTGGGAAATTGATGGTCTACACGGGTGCTGCTGGAATCGATCCTTCTATGGTTCTTCCTTTAGTTATTGATGCAGGGACTAACCGTGAAGAACTTCGTAACAATCCTAATTACTTAGGAAATCGTCACGAACGGGTTCGTGGTGATCGTTACTACGACTTCATTGACCAATTTGTTCAAACAGCAGAACGTCTCTTTCCTAAACTCTACCTTCACTGGGAAGACTTCGGCCGCTCGAATGCTGCCAATATTCTTGAAAAATACCGGAAACAAATTCCAACTTTTAATGATGATATTCAAGGTACAGGAATCGTTACCCTAGGTGGTATCTTTGGTTCGCTGGATATTAGTGGTGAAAAATTAACAGATCAAGTTTATCTCTGCTATGGTGGTGGTACTGCGGGTGCAGGAATTGCCGCTCGTGTTCTTCGTGAAATGGTAAGTGAAGGTCTTTCTGAAGAAGAAGCCTATAAACGTTTCTTTATGGTTGATAAACAAGGTCTTCTCTTTGATGACATGGATGACCTAACTCCTGAACAAAAACCGTTTGCTAAGAAACGTGCTGACTTTAGTAACGCAGACAAGTTGACTGATCTGCTTGAAGTAGTGAAGACTGTGAAGCCAACCATTCTTGTAGGAACTTCGACTCAGCCTAATACCTTCACTAAAGAAATAGTAGAAGCTATGTGTGAAAATACAGAGCGTCCGATGATCTTCCCTTTGTCAAATCCAACCAAACTAGCAGAAGCTAGTGCCAAAGATTTGATTGAATGGTCAGATGGCAAGGCTTTTGTCGCAACAGGAATTCCTGCTGATACGGTTTCTTATAAAGGTGTCGACTATGTGATTGGTCAAGCCAATAATGCCTTGATTTACCCAGGTCTTGGTCTAGGTATGCTGGCTTCTGAAGCAAGTCTTTTGACTGATGAAATGATTGGAGCAGCAGCTCATTCATTGAGTGGTATTGTCAATCCAGGCCAACCAGGAGCTCCTGTCTTGCCACCATTCAAGTATGTAGCAGATGTTTCTATTAAAGTAGCAGAAGCAGTCGCTAAAAAAGCACAAGAGCAAGGTCTGGCGCGTGCTAAGGAAACAGATATGGCCAAAGCAGTTCGTGATTTGAAGTGGTATCCAGAGTATAAATAATTCATTGCTGCTGTCTATCCTTCGCTAGCGACAGATTTGTATGGGCTGTGGACTTAAGTAATTTAGAAAGGATACCTATGTCACTCTTTTTAACCTCGATTACGAGTATCATTCCGATTATCGCTATCATTGTTTTGGGGTATATTCTTCAGGTGAAGGGATGGTTTGGAGATGCCTTTGGACCTAACCTATCTCGTTTGATCATGAATGTAGCCTTGCCAGCGTCAATCTTTGTGTCGGTGATGAAATACCTAACACTAGATAAACTAATCAGTCTTTCTGGAGGTCTCCTTTATACATTTGTGGCCTTTATCTCGGGCTATATCGTAGCTTATATTGCAGTTGTGGTTTTCAAGGTTCGTCCAGGACGGCGAGGAACCATGATGAATACCTTTGTGAATGCCAATACTATTTTTATTGGTTTACCTTTAAACGTTGCTCTTTTTGGGGATCAGGCTCTTCCTTATTTCTTAATTTACTATATCACCAACACGATTTCCACCTGGACATTGGGCGTGTATTTGATGACGAGCGACAGTAAATCGGGTCAAAGCAAGGAGACAAGTAAATTTGACTGGAAGAAATTGCTACCAGCTCCGCTTGTAGGTTTTCTTGTGGCTCTGCTATTTTTGATTCTTCGAATCTCTATTCCAGATTTCGCAACGAATACCTTAACCTATGTTGGAAATATCGTCACTCCCCTATCTCTGATTTATATTGGTATCGTTCTTGCAAAGGCAGGTTTGAAAACTATTACTTTTGATAAAGATACAATTGTCACTTTAGTTGGACGTTTTATCCTAGCTCCTCTAATCATGCTTCTTGTATTGAAGTTCTTTGCACCAAATATGGAGACAGTAGAATTTAAGACCTTTATGATTCAGTCCGCTACACCAGCTTTAGCTGTTCTTCCGATCCTTGCTAATCAGGGAAAAGGAGATGTGGAATTCTCTACGAATGTGGTGACTCTAAGTACGGTTCTATTTATCGTTGTTATTCCAATATTACAAACTTTATTAGGATAAGAAGGAAGAGGATAGGATTGGAAGTTTTGCGTTAAGAAATTGCACTATTTTAGATACATCTATTCCTATTTCTTGAAATTGAAATCAGAAGAAACTCTTCGGACGGTTGCTATCGAGTGATTTTGAGCTGTCCTAAAAGCCAGATTTTTCAAACTAGGATTGAAAAAAGCTCGTAAATCATCACAATTTAGTAACCGTTCTTCGAAAGAATTACTATACTTACAAAGAGCACCTTTCGGGGTGTTCTTTTTTATACTTTCTTACTAAATTAGCGCAATTGACGCAGTTGTTGCGACTTTAGTCGCTTACAAATGTGGCTGCAAACTGACAAAGTCAGTTGCCTCAAAAGGTTAATCAACACGATACGATCAATGTTTACGGATATTTAAGGATTTTCACTTGGATGTCTTTTTAGGGGAGGACTTGACTATGCATGAGAAAGATATTATGATAGTCAGGACGGTACTTTATTAAGGCAGTAACTGACGGCCTAAGTAGCCAAATAGTTCGAATTCCGCTTCTGACGAAGCCGATGGCAGGAGATTTACTGGTCACGAGGTCACGCAAGGATATGATTCCTGTTCAACAACTAGAATTGCCTGGGGCGACTAGTAAACCACTTGCCTTGCTGGTACGATAACTTGCGTTAGCTTTACCAGTGTCTAAAATTACATCTAAATCAGATTTTTATGTGTAGAACTTTGCATCAACGTTTTATCATCATATGGATTCTAAGTATGCTGAACAGACAATGAGGATCAGTGAAGCCCCTAGAAGTTACATCGGTTTATCTAAATTTGATTTAGCTAGTAAGATGCAAGATGCTTATCAAATATCTCCTGCTTGGAGCAATGTGAAAATTCGTGGAGAGTTCGATATACTTCAGATAATGGATAATGTGTATGTTCCTAAGGAAGCCGGAGATACAGGAAAAGTTTTGGAGCCAATCACATCTTATTATCCCGAATATGGTAAAGGAGGCTATCCACAATTGAAAACTAATTCGGTAATTAAATTTAAAAAAGTGGATCTTATAGGTGACTAATATGAATTATGATGATGTTAAAGAAAAATTATGTAATATTATTATTAAATACATTGATAATCCTGAAATACGTTTACAAATGTTAGAGCAAGCAAAGTCTGTTAATACTGTGAGAGGTGTGCTATATAGTTTAGACAAAGAAAAAAACGGAGATTTAACTCAAGAGGAGATTGATTTTTGTAAAGATTTATTTTTTTACTTCGGTTAAAAATAAAATTTTCTAGAGTTTGGGATAGATTCTACTATAATTTCGCTATAGTCTAAAAATTTTACAGCAATTACTATTAAAGATAATGTTGTGGATGAAATCGTTAGAACTACATCTTTTGAAGACTTAAATAAAATTTACTTAAATGTTAAATTACAATACTAGGAGAAAAAATGAACTTACAATTTACCAAATTTGCAGCTATGCCAGAAGAAGTCATTGAAAAGTACGCCTCAAAAGTTCCAGACGAATTAGTGGAATTGTGGCAACAATATGGACTGGGATTTTTACTTGATGGTTATCTAAAAATTATCAATCCAGAAGAATATATAGAATTTGTACAAAAGACCTATTTTAGAGGTGATTTATCTATTCCTGTTTTTATAACTGCATTTGGGGATATTATCACTCTGGAGGAAGGAGACTATCTGAGAATTGTAGAATACAAGGAGGAAAATTTCACCACTATTTTAGAAGATATGTACTATTTTCTAGAAGATTTAGAGGATGAAGAGTTGTTAAAGGACTATTTTGATATTCCTTTCTATGAAGAAGCGGTTAAGGAGTATGGGAGCTTGGATTACAATCAATGCTTTGGTTTTGTTCCTCTTCTTGTACTTGGAGGAAAAAGGGATCTAACCAATATTGACAAGGTTGGCATAAAAGAACATTTAGAACTCATTACCCAGATTACAGGCGGAGTGGGTTTTGAGAACTAAGAAAAAATAATGATAAAGTGAAGTTGAGATGATGCGATCTCAACTTCATTTTAAAGGTAACTTTTTCTGTAAAGAGCTTGGAGAATTATTGGCTAAAGAGCCTAAATTATTAGGATATGCTAGGTATTGTAACTGAGATAGAGAGAGTTAATCATAACCCCTTAGTTGTTAGAAAAAACACAAGAACCTCTCAAGCGTTAACAGTTGCAGGAGTTCCTAGATCAGTGCTATGTACCGGATAATATCGCTAACCCATCGCATAATAAACTACTGTTGAGCAGCTGCTACGTAATAAACTAACTATTTCTACTGTAAGACCTAGAGGGGGTACGAATAATGGAAAATAAAACGATATACACTCTTCCAATGTTTTCTTCACTTTTGTCTGAGTTACCTCAAATAACTTTTTCAGGTACAACTATTTGTATCAATTTAAAGGGATATGACTACGATGATATCTATTCAGAAGTTGAATTGATATTTCAAGAAGTCCACTATTTTTCAAAGGTAAACGCATTGTTTTCGGTAAACACAATCGAAGCTTATGATAAAGTTTTAGAAATATTTAATTCATCAATTATACTACAGTTAATGGAAGCTAACAGGAATCTTTTTGAAGAAATGAACAAGCTCCAAGAATTAAAGCATTATTCTTTATATCTTGATGGTTATGATGGATATAATATAGTTTGCAAGTTCATAGAAATCAAAGAGTTATAAGATTTTAAGGCAATAAACAATTAGCAAATTAGAATTATCAGATAAAGAACACTTGAAGAAATTGATTCAAGTATTTTTACTGTTCAATAGGCACAAAGTCTCCCAATAATCATTCAAATAATGCGAGGCTTATCTTTATATCGTGCTCTGTGACAGCCAGACCAAGGACGGACAAGCTCTCGCATCCAGTCACGATAGCCTCTAGAGCGCAAGAAAGACAAGTACAGACAAGTTTTGTCAGCCAGTTGCCTATAAGGGTGAAGTGGCTGACGATACTGGACTTGACTGTTGACTTGTAAGATATTATGATAGTTAGGGAGCTACTTTCTTAACGGAGGAAAGTTTTTTAGTATGGATTGCTATAAAGAATTAGATACAGTATTATCTCAACCTTACTTAGGTGATACTTTTTATGATGCAGATGTTGAATATGTTATGGATGTTTTGCTTCCGTCTTTAAAGCAAGGAGAGTGGTGTGCTCTTGGTGCTTGTCTTGAAGAAAAGAGTAGCTTGTATAAATACAAATTGGCTTATTGTATAGAAGGGTATGATACTTCAAATGCTTTTAATATTCTGATGAACTTAATACTTTGTCATGATAAAAATATACTTGAAGAAGTACTTCAATCTTTTACTTCATTTAACTCTTCGAAATATAGGGAACAGCTAATCAAATTTCCACAAGTAATAAGTATTTTGAAGGATTTGTCTTCCTATAAGGAGAATCCAACAATAGGTAGATTAAGTACCAGTATTTGCGAGACATTTAGACTACAATAATTTGGTTCCTGGTAAAACGATAGCTTTAGGCCCGAATAAACAATCCTATAGTAGACGAACGGATGCAGAATCCATGGAATACTTGAAGAAAAACTATCCAGATTCTTATGATTTTATTCGAAGTTTAGAAGAGGGTAAAAATGATTTGCAAGATTATATTGATTAACAAGAAAGAGGTCGCAAAATGAATAAAAAAATGTTTTATACCTTATCTATAGGGGCGTTTTTAATCATGCTACTACCGCTCGCTTTCATTTTTTTAAAGCCACGATATAGTAATGTTTTTGAAGAAATTTATCATGACGAGTACCATCATACTGTAGGGTCCTGGTTATCTCCAACAGCCTCTACTTTAGAATCTTTACCCGATATGGAAAAAAAACGTACAAGAGGCTTACTATACGGAGTAACCGGGGAAAACTACAAGAAAAATAGCTTACCTAAAAATATTCATAGTATTAATTACGTATTCGAATATCCTGATAATGAGTTGGGAAATGGGAATGTTTTAATTGTCATAAATGTTGATTTGCCTAACTCAGATATTTTACAGGTTGAATACATGTATCAACATCAATCAAATCAACTAATTCAGAAAATAAGGATATATTCAGATGATTATAAGCAAGAGTATCCAGTCGAACAATACATCACTCAAAACAAACTAGATGTAAAAGTATACACTGAAATTGCAAATGATATTTTGAAAAATAAACTTATTTCAGATTGGCGTTCCGTCTATCCTAGTCAATTTTCAGTTGAAAATTGGGGGAATGTAAAGATGATTAGCGAATACATACTGGATTAAAGAAAAATCCCACTTCGTGTTCTATGATGTTGTTCTAGAATGCTGGTTTAAAAATGCTAGTCAAGCTTACTCAGTTGACAGTCTTGGGGATGTAGAGATTGTGCCGCTCAGTTTTATTGCTAACAAAAGCAGTCCAGATGATTATATTCCATGGGATAAGTATGAATGAATATTATTGAATAGAGATATGAATATTGAACAAAAACAAAAAGAATTAGATTCAACAAATTATTGGGATGCACCTATTTACAATTTTTATGTGTCCTATTTTGGGGATGAAACTGTTATTGAGTATGAGGATAATCAAGAAAAATATTGGTGCGTAACCTTCCTTTTATGTGGTAAAGTCGAGTATACAACAGATGCTCTATGGAAGAATTGGCGAGATTATAATGTCAAAAGTTTGAAAAAGACACAACTTGGTTATTCCGCACAAAATTTCACGTTGATTCCGCATGCTAAAGATAAAAATTTTGTTGAGTGCAGAATTGATCTAGGTATTATGGATATGACAATTGTTTGTCGTGATATTCAGATAGAACATTTGGAGTTAAAGGATGCTCAATTCTTTTGGCAGGATAATGAAACTGTAGAATGAGTAAAGTGTAGTTAAACTGTTATCATAACGGATCGAAGAACAAGAAAAAACGTGTAATTTATTACTGAGTATTGAGTTTTTATAAGTCATTATAAAATCAATTTTTGCTATGAGAGCTGAACCAGATTATTAGGGACGGAATCATTCTCCAGAAATAATTTTGCCAGGTAGAATGCCGTTACTTAAAAAGAAATGAGGTTTTTTCTAAATGAAAGAAAAATATATGGATATGAAGTATATTCTTGAGTGTTTTAGAGAAGGTAATATGGAAATTCCCTTTGATATAGAAATATTAGATAGCACTGAAGGATTGCAACATATAGAATCTAGTGAATGGGAAGAGCTTATTTGGGAATTTCGTAGTGAATTCTTACTTAAGAACAAAGGCCAGGTCAGATCTGGAATAGGAAAAATCTGGAATGAAAATGCAGCCTACTTTCGTAAATCTATTGAACCTATATTAAAAGAATACCTACAGAAAAATTTTTTGCCACAGGCATGCATAGATTCTATTTTATTTGATATAAGCACTCTTAGAAACTATAAATTACTGCAAGACGATTTTGGGATAGAGTCTTCTTTTCATGATGATTTACTTTTGATTTATGAGGGAGGCTACATTCCAGTTGGCTATCAAGGTAATTATCCAGAGGGGCACTTTAAGGTGATGAAAATTGTTTAGCCCAACATGAATATCTTCCATTGAACTTATAAAGTATTTTACACTTCATACAGAGGAGAGCACAGATGTTTTCTATATGAATTGTTCTGCAAACTGACATAGTCACTTGTCTCAAAAGTTCAATCAATACAATTGTACCAAGCTTTCGAAACGCTTCATGGTTCACACCATGAGGTGTTTTTTAATGAATTTTAGAAAAGCCCATACAACTTTACTTGAAAGAATGCTATAATAGCTTAGAATGAGAGATTCTCTGTTGAAATAAATTAATGGGGGATTACGATGTCACTTGCCTAAAGGTTGGCTTGATCTATTAGACAATTGGATTTTGAATTCCTTTTTTCAACTGTCTTCATGCGTCTTGAACATTCAAATTGGGGTAGTCGTTATCCAATCCTTATGAATGAATTGTATCAGGGGAGAGTTTCAGTATATCATTTAAAGAATTGTCTGCTCGAACTACAGAGTATTAGCATAGAGTTTAGCACATTATCGTCTTATGATAATATTTTGGGCTTTGAACATGCAATTTCTATGGGGAAAAGTGTTGAAATCTCTACTTGGTAGGTTTCCTTGATTGCTTCATCATGCGAGGAAGATTGATTTTAAGTGACTATTGAAGTTTGAGAATTTGGATGTTTATATCTGTGGTGCTTTTAAAGTGACAAAAATTTTAAGACTTATAAGTATTTTTGACGATAGGATTTAGATCAAACTGAAATCAATCAGAATGCAAACGATCAAAGACTAGAGTACGACTTTGATAGGGCAAAAAACTGCCGCATATCCATGGCAGCGATGACATAATCGGAATGGTAGTTGTTACTGTAATAAGCGAAGGGAATAGACATGAGAGAATTTGAAATAAGGGAAAAACAAGATAAGATAAATCAGACGGAATATTGGGATGGTCGGATTCTAGATTTACAAATATTATATTTTGGTGATGAAGTTCATCTATATATAGAAAGTTATTATGAGAATAAAGTAGATTTAGAGGAATGTTGGAAAGTCAGTTTCCTTGCTTGTGCAGCACTGAATTATGAGACGGATGCACAAAATCGCAAAAAATTTAAAGTAAAAGATTTTACACAAAATTACTTGTATACCTGTCAAGAGATATCTCTTGAATATTACGATGACAGTTTTTTTCAAACCAGGATAGTTTTAGAAGGATTAGTCAAGTTCAATATCATTTCTAGGGATGTTACTGTTGAAAGAATCAAACGATCAGAACATGATTTTTTCTGGAGGAATAAGTCATAAATGTATTCAATTAATAGTGAGGTTGAAAGTAATACCAAAAAGATAAGGAACTCCTCCAGCTGGTACTTGTGGTGAATGAATACAATGGAGAGGTCAATTTAGTAATAATGGAACGAGATGAAGATATGTCATATGAATTTTTTTAAAAAATTATTATCCTATGGGGAAGAGTTTGTTCTATATTATCAAGATAGAAAGTTTTATATCAGTCAAAGGAAAGACTTAGGGGAGTTATATTTTACGGTTTCTGAGGAAGACTATCACATTTTTTATAGCCCAAAGGAACTTTTATCAGCACCATTAATCGATGGTGAGACCTTATTAGAAAGATGGAATGATTTTGCAGTTTATTAAGTCTATCCCAAAAGTTGATCATCCTATTCAAGTTATTACATAAAATCAGTAGAGGTGGGAAATGAGAGTCGTTTTATTGCCAATTTATTATAAGGATGAGAATCGAATAGAAACGTGTCAGATTTTTATTCGAGATAGCGAAGAATTATGTATTCTTGATGTTGATAGAGATTCGGGTTTTGAACGCTATGAAGCCGACTCTTTCTTTGAGGCGCTTACGAATTATCGTCTGGATTTGGAAAAGGAAGGCGGGATTCTCCAATGCAATGGAGCTGACAAGTGTGTATTTCCTTCTCCGATGCAGATGAATTTTGGTGGAGAAAAAGCCTATTTCTTGGAAATGGGAAAACAAGCTAGTTTAAACAATGTTTATGAGATTTTTGACCAAGATAAACCAAACTTAAACTGTGTCAGTGTCGCAGAACAGAAACAATTTTATGATGATTGGTTGACTAGCCTAGTAGGTGGGAGCCATTAAACCTGCTTTAAAAGTAGCTATCGGAACAAGTCTTAGTAAACTGTGTTTTGGACCGTGTGACAGATGAGAGAATTGTAGATGGACCTTATCACAGAAAATTTGGAGAATACGAGTTGAAAATAAGTGGACAATTGTCAAAGGATAATCAAAAGCTGACTTTTTTTGAGATTCTTTCCCAAATATCATCTAATCATGAAGATTGGTATATCTTTGAATGTGATGCTGTAGGAAAAGCTCCCAATAATCTGCCTATGCCAGAATTTGAAGATTTAGTCTTAAATTCAAAATATGGCTATCAGATGAGTTGGGCTGGACTTTTAAAATTTTCAAAGGGAATAGAGGATGTAAATAATTTAATAGTTGTTTCCTCTACAACTCCTGTTGAATTTGAAACTATAGAAAAAGGGACAGAAGCTTTGCAAGTAAGATTGGAAATATACGATAGTACTGCTTGGGAAATTGAATTTTATGGATGACCTTGTACAGTTTACTGTTACTAATGCCACATAGAAATGGGGGATTGCAGTTTTCTTAGTGGATAATGTCATCACTGAGTAGATTGAACGAAAGACTTGCCTAGCTTATGATATGGGCGGTATCTAAAGAAAGAAGATTTAGACTGGATAGATAGCTAGGGAATTAGGGGGATTAGATGTTGTATTATAAAACAATTTGGAATCATACGAATGACTGTGATCCGATCATAATGTATTCTGAAATAGACGAGGAACGCTATGAAACGAAACGATTAGATATCTACCATAATGGACACGTAGCTTACTTTGATACTCGGACCCCCTTGGAGTTGGGAGAAGCTCCATACCCAAGTGATTTTGATGCAATAAATGCTACAGGTGAGTTTGATGTGTCTGAAATATCAGCGATAGATTTTGAGAACATTCTAAAAATGTATGACACAGAAGCTTTAATCGAAGATTATTGTATCAAATTAGCTAGATGGGCAGAAAGGTAACAAGTATTTGCTGTTTTTTTCAATAGTAACAAGGGGGAACATTCATGTCAGATATTACATTTAAGCATTCTTTCTTTTCCTATCCACAATCATTAAAGGATTTAGTTTCCGAAGGTAGGGTTGATTTTGGTGTATGGTACTTGATGAATGACGATGAAACAGTGAGAAGATTTCGAGGTCTTCAAACAAGATATCCTGAGCGAACATTATATCCATTTGCAAGGAGAGGTGATAATGATGATATCGCCTGTTTTGAAGATGTTGATAGTACTCTAGTGCATATCATCCATGACTTTGCTGATTCAGGATGGGAACAAAGGGAAGTGTTTCCCACTATTGATGCCTGGTTAGAATACATTGAGGAGTGTAATCTTCAAGATAGATGGTGACTTGATGTTAGTGTGAACTTTGGGGGAGCTTAGCGCTATTGATGAAAATAGTCATCTATAAATATATGAGGAATTTATTTGGGGATAAATGGGAAGGAGAAAAATCTTGTTGCTATTTGATTTATCTACTAAGCAAAAAGAGCTTGAAGAACTAGATTATTGGGAAATGGGGATACTGGATTTAAAGATATCCTATTTTGGCGATGAAGTTTCTGTATGCATAGAGGATTATCATAACAAAGAAAAATACTGGGAAATTAAGTTTTTAGTATGCGCAAAAGTAGAGTATAGCAATGATGCTTTAGACATCCAGTGGAGAAAAGATCAACACGTCAAATATATGACTAGAGGGGAATTGCATCATCATGGTCAAGAAATTTCTTTACAAATTTATGAGGAGAATCCTGATTTTGTGAAGTGTATAGTTGATATTGGTTTGTTGCAAATGACAATTGTTTGTCGTGATATTCAGATAGAACATCTTGAGTTAAAGGATGCTCAGTTCTTTTGGCAGGATCGTGAAACTGTAGAATGAGTAAAGTGTAGCTAAACGATTATAATAACCGATCGAAGCACGAGAAAAAACGTATAATTTATTACCGAGTCTTGATAAATAGGAATGAAATGATGTTAAGTGTTGAATTGAGAATAGCGGTAGCAGACGTAACTATGATAGATAGCTTATTGAATTTATTAGATGTAAGTCAGCAGATTATTACTTCTCACTTTTATTATAAGAAGCAGGAACTAAGCTATTCAAGTGCTATAAAGTGGGATCAGTATTTTTCGAGTCCAGCTACTGGATATTTGCATGTGGGGCAAATATTTGTAGGAAGAGTTGTTGAAGATGCGATGATTATTATTTCAGGAAATAGCGATATCGTCGATTTTATCATTGAATTTCGCGTTGAACATCTGACAGATGAGGATATAAATAGTATTAAAAAATTTATCCTAAAATCTAATCGAACTATTTCAGATAAGGACATTGAAGTTATCTGTGAAGAGTATTGAGATTTGATAGGCTATTATAAGATTGGCGGACGTAATACTTTGGTAGGAAGCAAAAGAGATGAGCTCACTGGGGAGTTGACTGGAGGTAAATAAAATGACTTTTGATGATTTAAGAGAACTCTTACTCTCGATAGTTGAAGAAGACGCTATTATTTCGACTTTATTTTCGTTTTTTATTAAAAATAAAGGATATTCGCCTCAGATATTGGAAGAGATTATTTTTTATGGAGTGACAATAGGTTGGTTTGAAATAGTTAATGTCGAAAATAATGATATTCTCTATACAGATATCGAGTGGAGAATTGATAATGTCTTCCAAGAAATCGTTTTTTGCGATAATGATTTTGCTGTAAAGACTTTATTGACACAGGAAGGTGGAATTCCAGAATTATTCAGGAAATTTATCTTATGACAGGAACAATCTTCATTTGTCAAAGAGAGAATTTTGGTAACTTGAATCTCCAGGCCTATGCGATAAGGAAGTTCAACATACCCCTAATAAAAATAGAAAGACTAGATAAAGCATGACAGATAAGCAAGCACTATTTTTACAAGAACTACAAATCATCCAGGAGCAAGCTGTAAATATGAATATCCATCAGAGTGATTTAACTAAAGAAGAACTGCTTTTTAATGTTAGTTATGATACTTTGGTTTTGATGATGGAATTGTTGGATGGCTATCGTAATATGAATTTAGAGTTATCTGATAAAGAGAGTAAGGAAGTTTTAAATAAGAATATACAATTACATGATGGGGTTGTTGATTTTTTGAAGTCATTTTAATTTAGCTAAGATGTGACATGTGCTCTAATCTCCATAAAATAGGGAGTGAATAGGAGGAGAGGAAATGGTTGGAGATCTTTTGAAAATCGATAGGATTAAGACGCTATTGCTCGAGAATGGGATTTCTTTGGAACCAGGTCTAAGTGATGAAGAAATACAAAAAGTTGAGACAATCTATGGAATTGAATTTCCTGAGCAGTGGTTGGCAGTCTATCAACAATTATTGCCTATTTCAGAAGGTTTTTATAACTGGAGAGATTTCTCAGCTGAAAATATAGAACATATGAAACGGAACCTAGCTGCTCCCTATGATGGAATTTTGAACAGTTTGGATGAACTGGTGTGGGATGCATCTTGGGGGATCGAGCCGACTACACTCTTGGACAGAAATGTACAAATCAGGAAAATATTGGGATCAGCACCTCGCTTAATCCCCTTATGTGGGCATCGTTTTCTCCCTAGTTATGAGAATCAGGAGATGCCGATTTTATCAGTAGTGGATTTAGATATTATTTATTATGGCAAAGACTTATACGATTATTTTGAGATTGAATTTGGAAATAGAGAACTTTCTCTGGCTTTAAAAGAATATAAGCAAGTACCCTTCTGGACGAGTGACTTTTATTAAATGTTTTTACAAAGATAACTGGTCGCACCCTTGAAAACTTCATCTTACTTTGCAAATGTGCTAAACTCACGATTGGAATTTCTAGATGTCAAGTTAGAGTTTGATCTGTAACTAAATGCCAGGATAAGAGTCGTATTTGCTCTGATAGGAAAGCATGTATCGCTGTGGGTTAGTGCTTTTAAAACAGCTTCCATAGGCGTTCCAGCCTGTTTAGCAAGATGTTGGAATTTATGAGGACCTTGATGGATATTATTTTTCTTCATAGTATCTTGTGTTATAATGTAGATACGATATGAAAAAATTAAGATATCTCTTTAAGTTCTGTAAATGTCACTTTGTGTGAACATGAGTAAATTTGAGTTTAGAGAATGATAGGAGATGGTTTACAATGATAAGTTTAGAGTTGATGTCTGAAGAAAATAGTATAGATATTTATTCTTTTGAAAAAGAAAATCGGGAGTATTTTGAGCGGAGTCTACCTCCTAGACCAGCCCACTATTTTGACTTAGAAGGTTTTAAAGAACTTACAAGGGAATTGTTAAGGGAACAAGAGAATCATGATGTCTACATGCATCTTATTAGAGATGCACAAGGTACTATGGTCGGAAGAATCAATTTAAGTGTCTTAGAGGATGATCGAAAAACAGCAGAACTTGGATATAGGATCGGAGAAAATGTTACCAATTTAGGATATGCCAGCGAAGCGGTTAAACTCGTTTTAGAAAAGGCCTTTACTACTTATGGTTTACATAAGATTATCGCAGGGACGGCAAGGGACAATCTGGCCTCTCAGAGAGTGCTTTTAAAAAATGGTTTCACCTTTAGTAGAATCATAGAGAATGACTTTCAAATGCATAACGAGTGGATTCATACGGCAGTATTTGAGATAAGGAATCTATAGCATCATTATTCCCAATAGTCTGCTAAACCTCAACATTCCTAGTAGACATTTGTCTACTTTTTTTATATAATAAAACTAAACCAAAAAGGTTGAATTTTTTAAAATAAAGTCAACCTGCAACGAAAGCATCAGACTAGGAGGTAAAATATGTACCAACCAGAAAAACTCAAGGCTCGGAGAAAAGAGCTAAAGCTAACACAGAAAGAGATTGCAGAGCAGCTTGGGATTAGTTTTCAGGCTTATTCAGCTTGGGAACGTGGAGTCAAGGAACCTTCCGAAGAAAAGGTTAGACAGCTAGAAGAGATTTTAAAAGTGCCAAAAGGTTATTTCACCCAAATCGAAATTGTCCGTCTCTATAACAGCCTCTCTAATCAAGGAAAAGAGAAGGTAGTGGTCTATGCTCGCGATCTGGCTCAAGAAGAACAAGCCAAGAAGGTGACGCTTATTTCAGAAAAACTTTTCGAGTATCATGTATACGAACGTATGTCAGCCGGTATCGGAGCTTCAGTTTATGATGATCGCAACTTTGATACGGTTTATTTCAATGAGGAACTAGCCCACGACTTTGCTTCCTGGGTATCAGGGGATTCTATGGAGCCCAAATATCAAAATGGTTCAGTAGCTTTGATTCGTGAGACCGGATTTGATTATGACGGTGCTGTCTATGCAGTGGTTTGCAATAACCAGACCTATATCAAACGGGTCTATCGAGAAGAAGATGGTCTGCGTTTGGTCTCCATCAATCCTAAATATAAGGATATTCACATTTCTTACGAAGAAGATCCGCAGATTGTGGGTATTATCGTGGGTAATTTTGTACCCATGGAGGGATAGCCTATGGGCTACTTTGATTATTCCAGAGAGCCCAAAAGTGATATTGCCTTTGTCGATATGAAATCCTTTTATGCCAGTGTTGAGTGTGTGGAAAGAGGGCTTCATCCTCTTAAAACCTCCCTTTGTGTCATGAGTCGGGCGGATAATTCTGTTGGGCTTATTCTTGCCTCCTCGCCTATGTTTAAAAAGGTCTTTGGGAAAGCAAATGTAGGTCGTGCTCATGACCTGCCTTTTGATATCAAGACGCGCAAATTTTCCTACTACAATGCTAAGAAACAAGGCCTACCTACGGATTCAGCTTATGTGAAATTTATCGAGGATTGGGCTCAAGTGACCGTCATTGTCCCTCCTCGGATGGATAAGTATATCTCAGTCAATCTGGAAATCCAAGGAATTTTTCAGAATTATGGCAGTCCAGATGATATTTATCCTTATTCAATTGATGAAGGCTTTATTGATCTAACCAGTTCGCTCAATTATTTTGTCCCGGACCAGCAGATTTCTCGCAAAGATAAGCTAGATATGCTTTCGGCTCGTATCCAGAGGGATATCTGGCGACAGACCGGGATTTACTCGACAGTCGGTATGTCTAATGCCAATCCCCTGCTTGCTAAGTTGGCCTTGGATAATGAAGCCAAGCACACACCGACTATGCGAGCCAATTGGTCTTACCAAGATGTGGAGGATAAGGTCTGGTCCATTCCAAAGATGACTGACTTTTGGGGGATTGGGCATCGGATGGAGAAGCGCTTGAATAGTTTGGGAATCTATTCAATTAAGGAATTAGCCAATAGCAATCCTGATGTCCTGAAGAAGGAACTTGGCCAAGCTGGACTTCGCTTGTGGTTTCATGCCAATGGAATTGATGAGAGTAATGTTCACAATATATATAAGCCAAAATCGCATGGCTTGGGCAATTCGCAAATTTTACCGAGAGACTACGTTAAGAAGCGAGACATCGAAATTATCCTTCGAGAGATGGCTGAGCAGGTGGCTATCAGGCTTCGACGGGCCAGAAAGAAGACGACAGTTGTGTCTATTCATCTTGGATTTTCGAAGCAGGAACAAAAACGCTCCATCCATACCCAGATGAAGGTTGAGCCGACCAATAATACCAGTCTTTTAGTCAGTTATGTACTGAAATTATTCCATAGCAAATATACTTATGGAGCCGTCAGAAGTGTTGCCGTTAGTTATTCAGGATTTGTGGATGAATCCTTTGGTTTGATTTCCCTTTTTGATGATGTTGATAAAGTAGAAAAAGAAGAAAGGCTCCAGACTGCCATTGATTCTATTCGAGAGCAATTCGGCTTTACTTCTCTCTTGAAGGCGACTGCCTTAGAGGATGCATCGAGAAGTATTGCCAGAAGTAAGCTGATCGGAGGGCACTCTGCTGGAGGATTAGATGGCCTAAAATGATTGATCGTTCTTATTTGCCCTTTCAATCCGCGAGGGACTATCAAGATCCAGGCATGCAGAAGTGGATGGGCTTTTTTCTATCGGAGCATACCAGTTCACTCAGTGCAGAAAAAAATCGTGTCGATTTGTCGACCGATTTGAATCCAGTCGAGAAGTTGTTGCTGCTTTCCCAGCTCTACGTTGGACGGCTAAAAGGCTCTTTTGTGGTCAAGGAGAAAAATCATAAAGGCACGATATTGGGTGAAGTAAGAGAATTATCTCCTCAAGAAATCTCTATTAGAACCGATGAAGGCTATCGATTAATAAGAGTAGATGATATTCTCACCATCCAACTTTGTCAGGAGGAAGTTGATGACTAGAAAAGAGTTATATGAAAACAAATTGCAGATGGATTATTTTTCAGATGACTACATCCGCTTTGAAGAAGATTTCCAAAAATAATCTGCCATGAATGTACCCCTGACTTTTTTGATTGATGATATTCTACGAACCATGGCTCTCAACCAAAAGAACTACTTTGTCTTGAACAAGGAAAATGCCAAGGATGGCAGGGAACATCGGTTTTATTTTAGGGTCAGGATGGAAAAAGATTG
Source organism: Streptococcus sp. KHUD_014 (assembly GCF_051106275.1). Taxonomy (GTDB): domain Bacteria; phylum Bacillota; class Bacilli; order Lactobacillales; family Streptococcaceae; genus Streptococcus. The sequence continues at coordinate 341,314 of NZ_CP193666.1, forward strand.
TCCAGGGACCCGAAACTATACCTATCTAGGACTTAAGAGTTGAAGGATAGTGGGGTCAAGGGAATTTTACAGAAATCAATAGAGGTAGTGTATGAATGAAAAATTAAATTTTTTAAAGAAATATGTGCCATCTGGAGAGATGGTCGAGATTTTATCTAATTTTGAAAATCTGTCCAGCCATATGATTCCACAATATTGGTGCGATGCGTTTCAAACATCAGATTTTTCTAAAAGAAAACAAATCATCCTAGGAGAGTGGAGAAAATATCTAGCTGAAGAACTCAGCAATACGATCTCTTATCTAGAAGAGTTTTTGGAAACTATAGATCTTATCAAAATTGGACCTAGCTATTCCTTGCTTTATTCTATTAGAACTTATCAGAGCAAGAGTCTAGTATTTTATGAGGGGAAAATGCCGATTTCGGATCAAGAGTTTACAGACCACTTTAATCAATCAAAACTAGAACTTGACGGAAGTATCCGTGATTTCTATACACACATTCATGCAGGTTTTAATGATTATACGAGTAAAAGTATGGGATTAGACGACCTAGATATGATTGAACCAATAGCCGATTATGCTTGGGAATTTGATGAGCAGTTAACAGCTGATATTTCCTGTTATTACAATTTTTTTAGCAATGGTATGGGAACGTATCTCGTATTAGACTTGTCTAAACCAATAGATGAAGGAGGTGTATTTTGGTCAAAGGATGAGTTACCAGAATATCCGATACCTTTTTGGGATTATGTAGATGAGTGGATTATTTTGGGTCTTGATTTCTAGGTGTTTGCTTGTCAGTGACTTTATTGATAAGGTTGAAACAGAAAAAGGATGGAATGCTTTTCCATCCTTTTTTATATAGGAATAAATTTTTATTCCTGGGGGGGACAATTTTTATACTCTTCGAAAATCTCTTCAAACCGCGTCAACGTCGCCTTGGATTATATATGTGACTGATTTCGTCAGTCTTATCTACAACCTCAAAGCAGTGCTTTGAGCAACCTGCGGCTAGTTTCCTAGTTTGCTCTTTGATTTTCATTGAGTATTAATCTTTCTTACTTTTTAGTAAGAAGGCAGCCGAGAGGGCTAGGCTGAGACTTGCCATAAAGAGGAGAGGACTAGTTTGCTCACCAGTATCTGGAAGTTGTTTTTCATTCGTAGAAGCTTTATCATTGGCATCTTTTCTTTGAGCCAATGGTGTTGTAGTTTCTACCTTTGTTTCGTCTGTCTGGGCTGGCACTGGTTTAACAGTTGTGCTCTCTGTCTTATAGACAATAGCATAGGTATTCAGGTCAAGAGCGATAAACTCAAGATATCCATCTCGGATGGTGAATTCTTGTGATTTCAAGTCTTTTGTCGGAGTCAACTGATAGAGTTCTTGGACAGCACCTGAAACTGGTAAACGAACGAGTACAGCACCTTTTGGTTGAACTAGTTTACCATCTTTATCCTTGAGTTGAAGGGCATAAGCATCGTATTTTTTGCCTAAGAGTTCTTTGTTTTCAACTTTTTGACTGTCAAGGTAACTTGCTCCTTCGAGTTCAGTTGTTCCACTAATAACTTGAGCTCTTGTGGTTTGATCTTTCATTACTTTGAGTTTAAACTCAGGAAGTGTGATACTTGGTGCTTCTTGGTCTCCTGCAGTACCGATAGGCTCAGTGTATTCAGGAATAACCACAGAAGGCGCTTCCTGGTCTCCCGCAGTTCCGATAGGCTCGGTGTATTCAGGGATTACCACAGAAGGCGCTTCCTGATCTCCTGAAGTACCGATAGGCTCAGTGTATTCAGGAATAACCACAGAAGGTGCTTCCTGATCACCTGCAGTACCGATAGGCTCGGTGTATTCAGGGATTACCACAGAAGGCGCTTCTTGGTCACCTGCAGTTCCGATAGGTTCAGTGTATTCAGGAATTATTACGGAAGGTGCTTCTTGGTCACCTGCAGTGCTGATAGGTTCAGTGTATTCAGGGATAACCACAGAAGGTGCTTCTTGGTCACCTGCAGTTCCGATAGGCCCAGTATATTCAGGAATTACCACAGAAGGCGCTTCTTGGTCACCTGCAGTTCCGATAGGCTCTGTGTACTCAGGAATTACCACAGAAGGTGCTTCTTGGTCACCTGCAGTTCCGATAGGATCTGTGTACTCAGGAATGGTTACAACTGGAGCAGGCTCATCCCCTTTACTTGTAAGGATTTTTTCTTCAACTGGAGCAGTTTCGTCCTTAGGAAAGACAGTTACAACAGGACTAGTAGTTGTTGTATCTTTGATGGCATAAGCTTCTATCGAATTGCCAGCTTTACGATCTGTAGCCTCAGGAATATCTAGTTGAACCTTGTTGTCCTTAATGGTTAATACTGTTTGTTCGCCCGATGTGACAAGATGGTCCTCATCGACTTTTCTGAGTAGGAGAGGATCTTTGATGCCAGGGAAGGTCACAGCGATAGCATCCCAATTACCAGCTGGTAGGGTTAGAGTAACAGTCTTGTCTTCTTTCTTAACGGCTTCAAGGCTTGGACTATCGAGTGACACAGACGGAGCTTTTAAGATATCAAAGGAATCAAGAGAAACTTTTTTTCGTCCTTGGGGAGAATTCGGATCTACTTTCAAAGTAAGAACGTGATCGCCATCTGCTAGATTGGTAAATTCGCCAATTAATGCACCTTTTTCAGTCGCTCCTGGAGTGTAGAAGTCAAGAGCTGGCATCTCTTTTCCATCCAGTGTGACAAGTGCCTTGCCTAGTGATGCCGTTTTTAATCCATAGATTCGGATACCTGTTCCAGAGAATGGAATGGTTGCAGTGGCTTCAGAAGCGAGGCTATCATCAGCGTTGATGTCAGCGTATTTTTCTGTAGAAGCATAGAGTTCTGCATCGCTCCAATCCTTAAACATGGAACCATACTGGATACGAGGGTCACGGTCGTCAATCTTCTCAACAGCTTCTCCTTGGCCTGGAAAGACTTTGAAGTAATCGAGAGAAATTTTTGCACGCTCATTGGCACGTCCTTTGTGCTCGCGCTTAACAGTGATGGTCATCAAATGAGGACCTGAGGATAGATTTGTGTAACGTCCTATCAATACACCTTTTTCAGTTGCTCCTGCTGTATAGAAGTCAAGTTCTCCAACAGACTTGCCATCGATTTTAACGTCAGCAAGTCCCAATTGAGATGACTTGAGTCCGTAGATTTCAATACCAGGTCCATTGAATGGAATGGTTGCAGTCGCATCTTTATCAGAATAATTTCCATTTGAGATATCAGCGTATTTCTCTGTTCCACCAAATAGTTCTGTGTCAGACCAATTTCCAAAGGCAGAGCCGTACTGGATGCGCTTGTCACGGTCATCCACCAACTCACTGAAGGCATCGATAGAAGCAGGATCTGAAACTGGTGTTGTACGATCCCCTAGCATAGCCTTAACGGTATAAGTATAGGCATGGCTAGAATCAATCGAGCGATCGATAAAGTGAGTTTGGTTGGTGATAAACTCACGAACGCTAGGAGTTTGACTGTTTTCGTCCTTGCTTTCTCGTCGGATGACATAATGACTTGCTCCCTCAACTGTGTTAAAGTCGAGTTCAGCTGTAGCGGAATCTTTTCGAAGGGCTGATATGCGAGTCACTCGTCCAGGGAAGTTTTCAAAGGTAATGACATCACCTTTTTGAGTCGCAAGTTGGATACGGTTATCTTTGATACGGGTAGCTTGGACTCCCTTACCATTAATCTTAATCAAAGTTGCTTCAATATTTGGATAGTCTACAACCAAATCTCCACCAACATTTGAAAGGAAGGTGAGGGATTCAAGATTCTTTTCTTGCCATTTCATGCTGACTTCAAAGTTGCCACGGGCTACAAGACCAGAAACTTGCCCGTCTTTCCAAGCATCTGGAAGGGCTGGTAATGGTGCGATATAACCTATGTGAGACTGAAGGAGCATTTCTGCCATACCGCTGGTTGCGCCAAAGTTACCATCAATTTGGAAAGGCGCGTGCGTATCCCAGAGGTTTTCTAGGGTTGAAGATCTGAGCTGTTCAGCCAACAAACGGTGGGCACGATTTCCATCTAGGAGACGAGCCCAAAGATTGATTTTATTAGCCTTAGACCATCCAGTACCACCATCTCCACGGTGATTCAAGCTAGCACGCGCAGCCTCAAGATACTCAGGTTGATCCTTGCTAAATAGGGTACCAGGGAAGAGTCCGACCAGATGAGAAACGTGACGGTGGTGATTTTCAATGCCTTCGTTGGTGAATTGAGGGCTGTCTTCCTCAAACCACTCCTTGATACGACCATCTTGGTTGATATGAAGTGGTTTTAACTTATCAAATTTAGCCTTAACTTCTGTTACAAGGTCTTGATCCACTTTCAGATGGTTGGCCACTTCCATGTAGTCGTGGAATAACTGCCAAACTAGAGACTGGTCGAAGGTATTCCCAATAGTGATAGTTCCATGTTCTGGTGAGTAGGATGGAGAAGATACCCAACGGTCACTTGCTTGGTCATAATGCAGGAAGGAATTCCAGAACTTAGCAGTTTCCTTGAGCATTGGATAAATCTTTTCTTTAAGATAAGTTTCATCCTTGGTGAATTTATAGTAGTCGTAGACGTTCTGCATCATCCAAGCATTGGCAGCAGGAGACCAGCCCCAATAGTAATTCCAACCAGGAGTTGTCCAGCCAAATGGTGTCGCCTGAGTATGAACCAACCAACCGTTTTCTTGACCTTCTTTGGATTCGATACCTGCGTATTCTTTAGCAGCGATACGACCATAGTAGCGCATATCATCAATGTAATTGATCATTGGCTTGGCAGTTTCTGCAAGATTGCTCATGTAGGCAGGCCAGTAGTTCATCTGTAGGTTGACATTGAGGTGATAGTCAGAGTTCCAGGGTGGATTATCTACAGCGTTCCAGACTCCTTGCAAGTTGGCAGGAAGGGCATCAGTCCGGTCACGAGAAGAACTGATGAGGAGGTAACGTCCGTACTGGAAGAAGAGTTCTTCTAGCTTTTGGCCTTTTGTTGGATTATAAGTTTGAAGAGCATCTTTTGTAGTTTGATTAGACTTACTACCACCGAGGTTTAATTGAACACGATTGAAAAGGCTTTGGTAATCCTTGATGTGATCATTTTTCAGACTTTCATAGTCTTTTGCCTTGGCAGCATCTACGATAGATTTGACAGTTTTTTCTACATCAATATCTTTGCGGTAATTGGTTTTTGGATTTTGAGCAAAATTAGTCTTGGCACTGAGTAGCAGTGTTGCATAGCTTGCTCCTGTAACGGTCAAATAACCATCTTGAGCAGTGACTTGTCCGTCAGTCTTGATACCAAGATAAGAGGCAAATTGAAGGCCATTATCTTTAACAGTACCCTTGAGCAAAATACCATTAGAATCTACACTGACAGTCCCTTTTTTGTAATTAGAATTATCCCAAGAATACTGTCCATTAGCAATTAGGTCTTCTGTTAAGCTATTCCAAAGCGTAAAATCAAGGGTCTTATCCCCTTTTTTACTCAAGTGGGTGACAGTAACATCGTCTGGGAAGCTAGAGAAGGTCTCACGTTTGAAGCTTGTCCCGTCTTGGGTATAAGAGGTAGTTGTGATAGCTTCAGAAATATCCAAGCCACGGTAGTAGTCGGTAACATTCTCCAAGCCTTTCTTTTGGTTATTGAAGACCATAAAGACATCACCGAAGGCTAGGTAGCGACCATATTGGGCATTATTAGGCCCAACGAGATTTCTTTCAGCTAGGCGTTTTGCTTTTTGACGGTCTCCGTCTTCTAAGGCCTTACGGATTTCTGCTAAGACTTTGTAGCGATCTTTGTAGTTTCCGCCGTTGTAGTCTTGACTATCTGGCTGTGGGCCTCCAGACCAAAGGGTTTTTTCATTGTACTGGATTCTTTCTTCACCAATCAAGCCAAAGACTTTGGCACCCATTTCTCCATTTCCGACTGGAAGGGCTTGTTTTTCCCATCCGTCATAGGAAGGAGCAGTTGGTTGGTTGTAATGTAGTTCGTAATGTTCTTGTTTGTTCACAGGAAGTTCTGGTTTCTCGCTCTCCTTATTTTCAGCAGGAGCGGTAGCTGTACTTGTATCTGACTGACTACTTGTTTGAGGTAACTCTGGTTCTGCGATGGTTTGCTTCTCAGATGATTCAGCTATAGGCTGAGTCTCTGTGTTAGAAGTAACAACTTCCTCAACTTTCGTATCCGGTTTAGCAGAGGTTTCAGTAATTGTTGCCTCACTTTCCGGAATCTCAATACCATCAGCAGCCACACCCTGTGCTGCTAAAAAAACAGCTCCTAGTAAAACAGAGGCAGCTCCGATGCTCAATTTTCGGATGCTATACTTGCAGGATTTTTCCCAATATCTTTTATCCACAAAATTCTCCTTTCTCATGTCTGGAAGCGCATACATTTTGTTGCAAAAAAATAAGTCTTCAGAAATATATGTGATTTTTTCGGATAATCTTAATATAACAAATAAATGGAATTATTGCAAGGGCTTTCAAGGAAAATGGGCTTATTTTACTAAGTTTTACTAAGTATGAAGTATTTGCTAATTACTTAGGAAATCACAGTGGATGTAAGCGTAAATTAAACTAGTCAGGCGGGGGACTTTATGGTATAATATAGAAGACTCAAAAAGAAACAGGAGAAATATTATGGATCTTATTTTGGCAATTGTCTTGATTGTTTTAGCTTTTCTAGGGGGAGCTCTTGGAGGAATGTACTTGGTGCGCAAGCAAATCGAAAAAGAATTTGCGGATAACCCACGTTTGAACGCAGAAGCAGTTCGTACTCTGTTGAGTGCAAATGGTCAAAAGCCAAGCGAAGCTAAAGTACAACAAGTGTACCACCAAATCATTCGCCAACAAAAAGCAGCCCTTGCTAACAATAAAAAGAAATAAATAGGAAAAGTCTGGGATGAAAGTTCCAGACTTCTCACTATATTGGACTTAATATTTAAGGATAAGACTTTTTCCTTGCATTCTATTGATATTTGATTATGATTAAGAGGGAGACAGTTGGGAATTTGCCAGTCTGTCAGCACTTTCACTAAGAGATGTAATGATAATGAACTATCAATCAGAAAAAGTACTAGAAAGAAGACTCTATGGATAATCGACCAATTGGTTTTTTGGATTCGGGTGTCGGGGGCTTGACGGTTGTGCGTGAGCTCATGCGCCAGCTTCCCCATGAAGAAATCGTCTATATTGGAGATTCGGCACGAGCGCCTTACGGGCCCCGTCCTGCTGAGCAAATTCGTGAATATACTTGGCAACTGGTCAACTTTCTCTTGACCAAGGATGTCAAGATGATTGTCATTGCTTGCAATACGGCAACGGCAGTCGTCTGGGAAGAAATCAAGGCTCAACTAGACATTCCTGTCTTGGGTGTGATTTTGCCAGGAGCTTCGGCAGCCATCAAGTCCAGCCAAGGTGGAAAAATCGGTGTCATTGGAACACCTATGACTGTAACATCTGATATTTATCGCCAAAAGATTCATGACTTAGATCCAGATTTGCAGGTGGAGAGTTTGGCTTGTCCCAAATTTGCTCCTTTGGTGGAGTCTGGTGCCTTATCAACTAGTGTAACCAAGAAAGTGGTTTATGAAACCCTGCGTCCCTTGGTTGGAAAGGTGGATAGCCTGATTTTGGGTTGTACCCATTATCCGCTTCTTCGTCCCATCATTCAAAATGTGATGGGACCAGATGTAAAACTCATCGATAGTGGAGCCGAGTGCGTGCGGGACATCTCAGTCTTGCTCAATTATTTTGAAATCAATCGTAGCCGTGATGCAGGCCCGCTACAACACCGTTTTTACACAACAGCAAATAGTCAGAGTTTTGCCCAGATTGGTGCAGAATGGCTGGAAAAAGAGATTCATGTGGAGCATGTAACATTATGACAAATAAAATTTATGAATACAAGGACGACCAGGACTGGTATGTCGGGTCCTACAGTGTTTTTGGTGGCATTCGGACTTTGACGGATGATGACTTGGATTTTCCTCTATTTGAGTTGGCTCAAAGATTTAGAGATGAGGAGCGAGGCTTTCCACTTTCAGTTACTGTTTTGCGCTATGGTTCTACCTACCGTTTATTGTCCTTTGTGGTAGATATACTTAACCAAGAAATGGGACGAAATTTAGAAGTCATTCAACGTCAAGGGGCTTTGCTCTTAGTTGAAAATGGGCAACTCTTGTATGTGGAATTGCCAAAAGAAGGAGTTGATGTCGAAGACTTCTTTGAAACTAGCAAGGTCAGAGAAACCTTATTGATTGCGACTCGTAACGAAGGTAAGACCAAGGAATTTCGAGCTATTTTTGACAAACTTGGTTATGATGTGGAGAACCTTAATGACTATCCAGACCTGCCTGAAGTAGCAGAAACAGGCATGACCTTCGAAGAAAATGCTCGCCTTAAGGCAGAAACCATCTCTAAATTAACAGGCAAGATGGTTTTAGCTGATGATTCTGGTCTTAAAGTTGATGTTCTGGGTGGTTTGCCAGGCGTTTGGTCAGCTCGATTTGCAGGAGTTGGAGCTACTGACCGTGAAAATAATGCCAAACTCTTGCACGAATTGGCCATGGTCTTTGAACTCAAGGACCGCTCTGCTCAATTCCATACAACCCTGGTCGTAGCTAGCCCAGATAAGGAAAGCTTGGTTGTCGAAGCTGACTGGCCAGGTTATATTAACTTTGAACCTAAGGGGGAAAATGGTTTTGGCTATGATCCGCTCTTCTTAGTAGGAGAAACTGGTAAATCCTCAGCCGAATTAACCCTTGAAGAAAAAAATAGTCAATCCCACCGTGCCTTAGCCGTTAAGAAACTTTTGGAGGTATTTCCATCATGGCAAAGCAAACCATCATTGTAATGAGCGACTCCCATGGAGATAGCTTGATTGTAGAAGAAATACGTGATCGCTATCTTGGGAAAGTTGATGCCATTTTTCACGATGGTGACTCGGAGCTTCGCCCAGATTCACCACTCTGGGAAGGGATTCAGGTAGTTAGAGGAAACATGGATTTCTATTCAGATTATCCAGAACGCTTAGTGACTCAACTGGGTCCTACCAAGATTATCCAGACTCACGGACACTTATTTGACATTAACTTCAATTTCCAAAAACTAGATTTTTGGGCCCAAGAGGAAGATGCTGATATCTGTCTCTATGGTCACTTGCATGTGCCAAATGCTTGGATGGAAGGGAAGACCCTCTTTCTAAATCCAGGTTCTATCAGCCAACCACGTGGAACCATCAGAGAATGTCTCTACGCTCGTGTGGAAATTGATGACAGCTATTTCAAAGTGGACTTTTTGACACGTGATCATGAGGTTTATCCTGGCTTGTCCAAGGAGTTTGCTCGATGATTGCCAAGGAATTTGAACTCTTTTTGCTGGAGCAAGAGGAAACCTTTTTAACTCCTGCTGAAAATTTGGCAGTCTTGATTGATACTCACAATGCAGATCATGCAACTCTCCTTCTAAGCCAGATGACCTACACCAGAGTTCCAGTAGTGACTGATGAGAAAGAATTTGTCGGAACCATTGGACTTAGAGACATTCTGGCCTACCAGATGGAGCAGGGCTTGAGTCAGGAAGCTATGGCAGATACGGATATCGTGCATATGACTAAGAAGGACGTAGCAGTTGTGGAGCCAGACTATCGCCTCACGGATGTTTTGCACAAGCTAGTGGACGAGTCCTTCTTACCAGTTGTGGATGCAGAGGGGATTTTCCAAGGCATTATCACGCGTAAGTCCATCCTCAAGGCAGTAAATGCCCTCTTGCATGACTTTAGTAAGGAATATGAGATTCGAAGCAAATGAGAGACAGGATTTCAGCATTTTTAGAGGAAAAGCAGGGATTATCTGCCAATTCCAAGCAGTCTTATAAGTATGATCTTGAGCAATTTTTAGATATGATAGGAGGGCAAATTTCTGAGACTAGTCTCAAGATTTATCAAGCTCAACTGTCAAGTTTGAAGATTAGTGCTCAAAAACGTAAAGTTTCTGCTTGTAACCAGTTTCTCTACTTTCTCTATCAAAAAGGGGAACTCAAGGCCTTTTATCGCATAGAATTGCTTAAACAGGCCGAGCAGCAACAAGCAAAACCTGAGCTTTTGGACCTAGAATCCTTTTGGCAGGAAAGCGACTATTCAGAAGGCCGTTTGCTAGCGCTCTTAATCCTAGAAATGGGACTCTTGCCAAGCGAGATTTTAACTCTAAAGGTTGCGGACATCAATCTGGATTTTCAAGTTTTGAGAATCAAGAAGGCTTCCCAACAGAGAATTGTAGCTATCCCCACGCGCTTGCTTCCAGAATTGGCTCCCTTGATGGACCAGACCTATATTTTTGAAAAGTCTGGCAAAGCCTACTCGCGTCAATGGGCCTTTCGTCAGTTAGAAGCCTTTCTAAAGGAAAAAGGTTTTGCAGATTTATCGGCTCAAGGATTGAGAGAACAGTTTATACTGAGACAAATTGAAGAGAAGGTTGACTTATATGAAATCGCCAAAAAATTGGGATTAAAAACAGTCATGACCTTAGAAAAATATAGATAATGGATATTAAATTAAAAGATTTTGAAGGGCCTTTGGATCTTCTTTTGCACTTGGTTTCCAAGTACCAGATGGATATCTACGATGTACCTATCACGGAGGTTATCGAGCAGTACCTAGCCTATGTGTCAACCTTACAGGCCATGCGCCTCGAAGTAGCAGGTGAGTATATGGTGATGGCAAGTCAACTCATGCTGATCAAGAGTCGCAAGCTCTTGCCAAAGGTTGCAGAAGTGACAGATTTAGAAGATGATCTTGAACAGGACCTTCTTTCTCAGATCGAAGAATACCGCAAGTTCAAGCTCTTGGGAGAGCAGTTGGAAGTTAAGCACCAAGAACGAGCTCAATATTACTCAAAAGCTCCGACAGAGTTGATATACGAGGATGCAGAACTTGTGCACGATAAGACAACAATCGACCTTTTCTTAGCCTTTTCAACTTTGTTAGCTAAGAAAAAAGAAGAATTTTCCAAAAGTCACACAACCATTTTACGAGATGAGTATAAGATTGAGGATATGATGGTCATCGTCCAAGAAGCCTTGGTAGAAGGGCAACAACTATGCTTGCAGGATTTGTTTAAAGAAACCAAGGATTTACAAGAGGTCATTACACTCTTTTTAGCGACCTTGGAGTTGATTAAAACCCAAGAAATTCTCTTAATTCAAAGAGAGAGCTTTGGAGATATCTATCTCATGAAAAAGAAAGACGAAAATCAAGTAGAACAAAGTCAGGCTTGATAGAGAGGAAGTATGAGTACTTTAGCAAAAATAGAAGCTCTCCTGTTTGTGTCAGGTGAAGAGGGGATTAGGGCTCGCCAGTTGGCAGAGCTTCTATCACTTCCACCAACAGGAATTCAGCAAAGCTTAGAAAAATTAGCCAAAAAGTATGAAAAAGACCAGGATTCTAGTCTGGCACTGATTGAGACAGGAGGTGCCTACAGATTGGTGACCAAGCCTCAATTCGCAGAGATTTTGAAGGAATACTCTAAGGCACCTATCAACCAGAGTCTATCTCGGGCTGCACTTGAGACCTTGTCCATCATTGCTTATAAGCAGCCGATTACGCGGATAGAAATTGATGCCATCCGTGGGGTCAACTCTAGTGGTGCTCTAGCTAAGTTGCAGGCCTTTGACTTGATACGAGAAGATGGGAAAAAAGAGGTACTTGGACGCCCTAATCTCTATGTAACGACGGATTATTTCCTAGATTACATGGGTATTAATCATCTGGAAGAATTGCCAGTGATAAATGAGCTTGACATTCAAGCACAAGAAAGCCAATTATTTGGTGAAAGGATAGAAGAAGATGAGAATCAATAAATATATTGCCCACGCAGGTGTGGCCAGTAGGAGAAAAGCAGAAGAGTTGATCAAGCAAGGCTTGGTGACTGTCAACGGTCAGGTGGTACGTGAATTAGCGACGACTATCAAGTCTGGTGACAAGGTAGAAGTTGAAGGTCAACCCATCTACAACGAAGAAAAGGTCTATTATCTGCTCAATAAACCACGCGGAGTGATTTCTAGTGTGACAGATGATAAGGGACGCAAGACTGTTGTGGACCTCTTGCCTAATGTGAAAGAGCGTATCTACCCTGTGGGACGTTTGGACTGGGATACATCTGGAGTCTTGATTTTGACCAACGATGGGGACTTTACAGATGAGATGATTCATCCTCGTAATGAGATTGATAAGGTCTATGTTGCGCGTGTTAAAGGTGTAGCTAATAAAGAAAATCTCCGTCCTTTGACTCGAGGCGTTGAAATTGAAGGCAAGAAAACCAAGCCAGCTGTCTATGAGATTCTCAAAGTAGACCCAGTCAAAAATCGCTCAGTAGTACAGCTGACCATTCATGAAGGACGTAACCATCAGGTTAAAAAGATGTTTGAAGCAGTCGGTCTTCAAGTGGATAAGTTGTCTCGGACACGTTTTGGACACTTAGACTTGACTGGACTTCGTCCAGGAGAATCACGCCGTCTCAATAAAAAAGAAATCAGCCAACTACACACCATGGCTGTAACCAAGAAATAATGAAACGAATTTTAATAGCGCCTGTGCGCTTTTACCAACGCTTTATCTCGCCAGCCTTTCCACCTTCTTGTAGATTTGAGCCCACTTGTTCAAATTACATGATTCAGGCTATTGAAAAACATGAACTCAAGGGAGTCCTTATGGGACTGGCTAGGATATTACGTTGCCATCCTTGGTCTAAAACGGGTAAAGATCCAGTGCCAGACCACTTTTCATTAAAAAGAAATACCAAGTAAAAAGGAATCGTAACAGATTCCTTTTTACTTGATAAGAACTATGAAGTCGGAGGATTTGTGATTTCCACTACCCTTCTCCTATAAAAAGTGGTAAAATGGTTGAAAGAAAGAAGGGATTAAAATGACAACATTATTTTCTAAAATCAAAGAAGTAACAGAACTTTCTGCTATCTCAGGTCATGAAGCGCCTGTACGCGCTTATCTTCGTGAGAAAATAACTCCTCACGTGGATGAAGTAGTGACAGATGGCTTGGGTGGTATTTTTGGTATCAAACATTCAGAAGTTGCGAATGCACCTCGCGTCTTGGTAGCATCTCACATGGATGAAGTTGGTTTTATGGTGAGTGAAATCAAACCTGATGGAACCTTCCGTGTCGTTGAGATTGGCGGTTGGAATCCTATGGTGGTCAGCAGCCAGCGCTTTAAACTCTTTACTCGTGACGGTCGTGAAATTCCAGTAATCTCAGGATCGGTACCTCCACATTTAACTCGTGGAACAGGTGGTCCAAGCATGCCAGCTATTTCAGATATCATCTTTGATGGTGGTTTCGCGGATAAGGCTGAGGCTGAAAGTTTTGGTATTCGTCCTGGAGACACCATCGTTCCAGATAGTAGCGCGATCCTTACAGCTAATGAAAAAAATATCATCTCAAAAGCATGGGATAACCGTTATGGAGTTCTCATGGTTAGCGAGTTGGCTGAAAACTTGTCAGGTCAAAAACTAGGAAATGAACTTTATCTTGGTGCCAATGTCCAAGAAGAAGTCGGACTTCGTGGTGCCCATACATCAACAACCAAATTTGATCCAGAAGTATTTTTGGCAGTTGACTGTTCACCTGCTGGTGATGTTTATGGTGGTCAAGGTAAGATTGGTGATGGAACCTTGATTCGTTTCTACGATCCAGGTCACTTGCTTCTCCCAGGTATGAAGGATTTCCTTTTGACGACAGCTGAAGAAGCTGGCATCAAGTACCAATACTACTGTGGAAAAGGTGGAACTGACGCAGGTGCAGCTCATCTGAAAAATGGTGGTGTCCCATCAACAACAATCGGTGTTTGTGCCCGTTATATCCACTCTCACCAAACCCTTTATGCTATGGACGATTTCCTTGAAGCACAAGCATTCTTACAAGCCTTGGTCAAAAAATTGGATCGTTCAACAGTAGATTTGATTAAGAACTATTAACCTAAAATGGAGGTGCTAGGAATGGCAGAAGAAAACCTAGAAACCTTGATACGGGATCTTTACAATCATGCCCGTCAAAACTTGAGTGAAGATCTAGTGCTTGCACTGGTAGAGACTGCTAAGCAATTGCCCAGTACCAATGAGCGATTGCTGGCAGTACGACTTTCAGGTTTAGTTACACTCGAACTACTCCAAAATCCCAAAACACCAGCGCCAGAGTTAGTCAATCTGGCCCGCTTTATCCAAAAGGAAGAAGCTAGGTACAAGGGCGCAGCCGCATCTTCTATTATGATTGGAGAGCTATTTAAAATGCTTTGATTCTTTCGAATCAAAGCATTTTTTTCGTTTTAAATTTGTTCTGCCAAAACCTTTTCAGCCAGGTTCATAGCGTGGTCTGATACACGAGTGTAGTGAGAAATGATATCGATAAAGTTGACACCTGCTTGGGTAGAACATTCACCGTTATTAAGACGTTTGATATGTGTCTTACGAAGAACACGTTCCATATTGTTGATGTCTTCGTGACGTTCCATAAGGGCTTGAGCTTGTTCAAGATCGTTATTTTCAACACTCTCAAGAGCATCTTTGACGAATTCGCTCGTTTTAAGATAAATCTCTGCGAGTTCTTCTAAGGCAGCTTCAGAGAATTGAACATTCTTGCGTTGCAAGTAATCGTTAAGATTGATTAAAGCTTCGGCGTGGTCTCCGATACGTTCCAAGTCTCGTGAAGAGTCTAGGATGTTGGTTAAGACTTCACTCTCTTTTTGGCTCAAAGCTTCACCTGATAAACTGATGAGGTAACGAGTCAATTTTTCATCAATAGTATTGATGGCTTCTTCAGTCTTATGACCCTTTTCTGCAACTTTTTCATTAGAATTGATGATATAGTCGTAAGAGAGGTCAAAGGCTTTTGCAGCGTAGTTCCCCAAGTGTAGGAGTTCTTTTTTAGCATTTCCAAGAGCGATAGATGGAGCTTGTTTGATCAGTTGCTCGTCTAGGTAGAGAGCTTCGTATTTGACAACTTCATCTTCACCAGGGATGAGCTTGGTTACCATGAAGGCAAGCGCTCCGATGAATGGGAACTGGATAATGGTGTTGGTAATGTTGAAGGTTCCGTGGGCAAAGGCAATGGTCATTTCTGGAGACAAATGAAGAGTCGTTTCAAACCATTGAATCAAGGCTGTGAAGGGAACGAGGAAGATGATACAGATAACCGTTCCGATAACGTTGAAGGCCACATGGGCACCCGCTACACGTTTGGCTGCGATATTTGCTCCAAGTGAAGCGATAATCGCTGTGATAGTAGTTCCGATGTTATCCCCAAAGAGCACGGGTAGGGCTCCCTGAAGGTCAATCAGATTGCTAGCGTAGAGATTTTGCAAAATACCGATGGTCGCTGATGAGGCTTGAATTAGAAGGGTTAAACCAGTTCCGACAAAGACTCCCAGGATTGGATTTTTACTTAGCTCTACCATGTAGTCTTTAAAGACTTGTAAATCCTTGAGGGGCTCCATAGCACCACTCATAAGATTGAGGGCGAAGAAGATACCGCCAACACCAAAGACAATTCGTCCGATGTTATTGATGGTTCTATTTTTTGTGAAGAAGAGACAGACTGCTCCGAGAAAGAGCATAGGTAATGCGTAGTCTCCCAATTTAAAACCGATGATAAAGGATGTGACAGTTGTCCCGATATTGGCACCCATGACAATCCCGATAGCCTGACGTAGGGTCAAAAGTCCCGCACTAACCAGACCAACCGTAATAACTGTAACCCCTGAACTAGACTGAATCAGGGCAGTCATTCCAATACCTACCAGAATACCAAAGAAAGGATTGCTAGTATATTTGTCAATGTAAAATCGAAGACGATCTCCAGCTGCTTGTTGCAAACCGTCCCCCATGGTCTTGATACTATATAAGAATAGTCCCAGACCACCTAAAAAGTGAAAAACAATTTCCTGCCAATTAATGGACATTTTCTTTTTCCTCCGAAAAATAATCGCGGAATCTCTCCCATTCTATTTTAAAGGATTAAAAGCAATCTAACAAGTAGTAAATGATCTTTTTTTAAGAAAAATGTTAAATTTATTCTAAAAATGGAGCTTGATTGTCTAATTTATATTAATTCTTCACTTCTATATAGTTCTTTTGGGACTCATGTTGACTCTTCATCTAAATAGCGTAAAATGGAGATGAACTGTTCTATTATCTTTATTAGGGCAGCTACTTTTTTAAAACAAAAATAAAGCGCTTACTTTCTGGAAGTAAAAGGAGAAAAAGATGAAGAATCCATTTTTTGAAAAACGTTGCCGCTATAGTATTCGAAAATTGTCAGTGGGTGCCTGCTCTTTGATGATTGGTTCAATCCTATTTGCAGGACCAGTCTTAGCTGAAGAAGCAGTTATTGCTGAAAATCCTACGGGGACAACAGCAGTAGCTTCGGAGCAACCAACTACGCCTGCGCCAGAAGTGTTGAAGGAGTTGGAAGCAACTGAAGACAAGGTTAGTGAACAACCTATTTCAGAAGAAAAACCAACCATGGACCAATTGACTGCAGGTGATAAGGAAGTAGCTAGCCCGGTTGCTGAAGCGCCAAAGGCTGAAGAGGCACCTGTAGCTACAGAAAATAAGGCTGAAGAGAAAGCAACTGTCTCAGACGTTCCTAAGAAAGAAGAAAAAAGTCTTCGACCAAAAGAAATTAAGTTTGACACCTGGGGAGATTTGTTAAAATGGGAACCAGGTGCCCGTGAAGACGATGCTATTAACCGATCTTCAGTAGAACTAGCCAAGCGCTATCGTGGACATGTTGTCAATGAAAAAGCTAATAAGGATGCCAAGGTTGAAGCCCTTGCTAACACTAACTCTAAGGCTAAAGACCATGCTTCTGTAGGTGGTGAAGAGTTTAAGGCCTATGCTTTTGACTACTGGCAATACTTGAATTCCATGGTCTTCTGGGAAGGGCTGGTTCCAACTCCGGATGTGATTGATGCTGGTCACCGTAATGGTGTTCCTGTATTGGGTACACTCTTCTTCAACTGGTCAAATAGCATTGCAGACCAAGAAAAATTTGCTGCAGCTCTTCAACAAGACGAAGACGGTACTTTCCCTATCGCTCGCAAGCTAGTTGATTTAGCTAAATATTATGGATTTGATGGATATTTTATCAACCAAGAAACAACAGGTGATATCGTAACGCCTCTTGGTAAGAAAATGCGTGACTTCATGCTCTATACCAAGGAATATGCTGCTAAAGTCAACCATCCTGTCAAGTATTCTTGGTACGATGCTATGACCTATGAATATGGTCGTTATCACGAAGACGGACTAGGCGAGTATAACTATCCATTCATGCAAAAAGAAGGAGACAAGGTTCCTGCAGATCACTTCTTTGCCAACTTTAACTGGACTAAAGAGAAAAATGATTACTCTGTAGCTATGGCTAAATGGCTAGAACGCAGTCAGTATGATGTTTTTGCAGGTTTGGAATTGCAACAAGGTGGTTCTTACAAGACAAAAGTGAAATGGGATGCCCTTTTTGATGAAAATGGCAAACTTCGCTTATCACTTGGACTTTTTGCCCCAGATACTATCACGAGTCTTGGGAAGACAGGTGAAGACTATCATAAGAATGAAAATATCTTCTTCACAGGTTACCAAGGAGATCCAACTGGTCAAAAACCTGATGACAAGGACTGGTACGGGATTGCCAACCTCGTAGCTGACCGTACACCAGCAGTAGGCCGTACTTTTACAACATCCTTTAACACAGGACATGGGAAAAAATGGTTTGTGGACGGTAAAGTCTCTAAGGATTCTGAATGGAACTATCGCTCTGTATCAGGTATCTTGCCTACATGGCGCTGGTGGCAAACATCTTCAGCTGCTAAACTCCAAGCTGACTATGACTTTGAAGATGCCTACAATGGCGGTAACTCACTCAAATTTGCGGGTGATTTAGCCGAAAATACCAACCAAGACGTTCGTCTTTACTCTACCAAACTGGAAGTAACGGATAAAACAAAACTTCGGGTTGCTCATAAAGGTGGTAAGGGAAGCAAGGTCTATGTAGAATTTGCGACTCAGAAAAACTATACCTATGGTGGCGAGAATGCTCGTAAAGAGCTGACTCTATCTGACGATTGGACAAAAGACGAATTTGACTTGAGTGCCTTGGCAGGTCAGACTATTTACGGTATCAAGCTCACTTTTGAAAATACTGCTGCCCTTAAGGGATATCAATTTAACTTGGGTGAGTTGACTGTAACAGATAATCAAGAGGCTCCTCAAGCACCAACAGCTCTTAAAGTAGCTAAACAATCCCTTAAAAACGCTCAAGAAGCAGAAGCCATTGTCCAATTTACTGGAAATAAAGATGCTGACTTCTATGAAGTTTATGAAAAGGATGGCGATGCTTGGCGCCTATTGACAGGCTCCTCTGCCACTACTATCTACCTACCAAAAGTTAGCCGTTCAGCTAGTGCAACTGGAACCAGTCAAGAGTTGAAGGTTGTCGCAGTTGGTAAGAATGGTCTTCGCTCTGAAGCAGCAACTACAAACTTCGAATGGGGCATGACGGTTCAAGATACAAGTCTTCCAAGACCTCTAGCAGAAAACATCGTTCCAGGAGCGACTGTTATCGGAAGTACCTTCCCAAATACAGAAGGCGGAGAAGGCATCGAAGGTATGTTGAATGGTACAATCACCAGCCTATCTGACAAATGGTCTTCTGCCCAGTTGAGTGGTAGCGTTGATATTCGATTGACACAACCACGCCGTGTTGTTAGATGGGTCATGGACCATGCCGGTGCTGGTGGAGAATCTGTCAACGATGGTTTGATGAATACTAAGGACTTTGACCTCTACTATAAGGATGAAGCAGGAGAATGGAAACTAGCCAAGGCTGTTCGTGGTAATAAAGCTCATGTTTCAGATATCACCCTTGATAGCCCAATTACGGCGCAAGACTGGCGTTTGCACGTTATTACATCTGACAATGGAACACCATGGAAAGCTATCCGCATCTACAACTGGAAGATGTATGAAACTCTTGATACGGAGAGCCAAAATATTCCAATGGCTAAAGTGGCGGCGCGTGTCCTAACTGATAATAAGGTTCAACTAGGATTCTCAGAAGTTCCTGCTGGGGCAACCATCACAGTTTATGACAAGGAAGATTCACAAACTCCAATCGCTACCTTAAATACAGCAGTTGGAGGGGATCTGGCGACAAATCCATTGAGCTTTGAAAAACGTCCAAGCCTTCTTTACTACCGCACACAATTGCCAGGAAAAGAAATCAGTAATACTCTTGCTGTGACGATTCCTCAGGATGAGAGAAAGATTAAAGCTGTCAGTCTAGAAACAACACCTAAAAAGACGACTTACCAAGATGGCGAGGAATTGAATCTCAAAGGTGGTCTTCTCCGTGTCAAATACGAAGGTGAAGAAGCAGATGAAGTCATCAACCTTAGTCATGCTGGTGTTGTAGTCAACGGCTACGATGTTCACCATCATGGCGAACAAGAGTTAACAGTAACCTATCTTGGTCTCCCAGTTGCAGGAAGTTTCAAGGTTCAAGTCACTGGTGAAGAAACTGGTCCAAAAGAAGTCGCAGCCTTGTATATTAGCAAGCAACCGAAAATTGATTACTTTGTAGGTGATACTCTTGACTTATCAGAAGGACGTTTCAAGGTCTTGTATGATGATGAGACAGAGACTGAACATAGCTTTACAGACCAAGGGGTCGAAATTACAGGTTATGATTCTCAAAAAACAGGCCGTCAAAAACTTGAGTTACACTATCAAGGACAAACTGTCGAATTTGATGTTCTAGTATCACCTAAGGAAGCCATTAACGACGAATATCTGAAACAAGAAATCACATCTGCTCAAGGACGCAAAGAAACATTAGCTTATACATTTGCTGATGCAGCAAAACAAGCAGCTCTTGTTGAGAAGCTTGATGCAGCAAAAGCCATCTTAGAAAACCATGATGCTAGTCAAGAAGCAGTCAACCAGGCCTTGAATGACTTGAAACAAGCTGGTACTGAATTGGATGGCAATCAACGTTATCAAACTGCTAGAGAAGAATTGGAAAGCTTGCTCGAATCTGTCCTTGAAAAAGATCCTCAATCTGAGTTGATTGCGCAAGCTGAGGCTTTATTATCTTCACAAACGCCAACTCCAGCAGCCTTTGCGGACATGAAAGAAAAGCTGAATAAGAAACTAGCTCCTGCAGAAGAAAGCCACCATGTGGGTAGCTTAGAAGAAGGAGAAACTGCGCCAACAGTTGAAGCGCTACCTGAGCTAGTGGTTGAAACAGAAACTCAAGCCTTCGAACGCCAAGAACGTCCGTCAGGAGACCTCTTGGTGGGTGAACGTAGAATCGTTCAGGCAGGTGTAGAAGGTCAGACTCGTCGTCTGATTGAAGTTGATGCCAAAGGTAACCGTACTCTTCTTAAGACAGAGGTAGTCAAGGAAGCAGTAGCTGAGATTACTGAAGTTGGTACCAAGGTAGAAAGCCGTGTTCAACCGCTAGACGGAGTCAAAGATTTGACTATCAGCAATCCAGCATTGGTGATTGAAGAAGAAAAAGTTGCATACGGCCATGAAGAACGAGTAAATCCTAGCCTTCAAGCAGGAGAACGTCGTATCGTTCAGGCAGGTGTAGAAGGTCAGAATCGTCGTCTGATTGAAGTAGATACAGAAGGCAACCGCACTCTTCTTGAGACAGAAGTAGTCAAGGAAGCAGTGGCTGAGATTACTGAAGTTGGTACCAAGGTAGAAAGCCGTGTTCAACCACTAGAAGGACCAAAAGTCTTGGAAGTTAAGAAACCAAGCTTGGTAGTTGAAGAAGAAATTCTTGCATTTGGACGTGAAGAAAGAGAAAATGCAAACCTTTCAGCAGGTGAACGCCGTCTAGTTCGAGCTGGAATTGAAGGACTTCGTAGAAATCTGGTAGAGGTTGACACTGAAGGCAACCGCAGTCTTAAGGGAACAGAGCTTATCAAAGAAACTGTTACTGAGATTGTTGAGATTGGGCCAAAAGTGGATGTCCAAGATGACAAACCTCTTGCACCTGCTCCAGTAGCACAAGCAGCTAAGCAGGAACCAGCAAAAGCACAAGCACAAGCTGAAAAACCTGAAGGAAAACAACTTCCAAGTACAGGTGAAGGAGCAGATGCAAATCTTCTGGCTCTTGGATTGGTTGGAGTTCTTGGTGGCTTTGGACTTCTCGCTCAAAAGAAAAAAGAAGAGTAAGTTAATAACTTTGCTTAATGTAACTTCTTAGAAATAAAAAGAAAGATTTGATTCATAATAGAGTCAAATCTTTTTTTGAGTTTAAGAAGTGAAAATCTTGTTTGGGGGTTAAAATGCGTTCCAAATGAATAGGAAGATAAAAATACAACCCCAAGCGTTGCCTGTTCTCTTTTGAATGACGAGCATACCATAAATCAAGATAAAAACAGACAAAGCCTCTAAAATGGCATGGAGATGAAAACTAATCATCCCATGAATCATCAGACAGATAAGAGCACAAGTCAAGGCTCCGTAATCAAGCCAAGTCTGATGTGATGGAAAGCGACAGTTAATTTTGTTTGCAATGACAACATAATTAAAACCTTCCCAGAATCCCCAGATAAGTCCAATAAGGAGGAAACCCAAGATATTTGTCGGAAAAGAACTTGCCAGAACTTCTCTGGTTAAGAGGATGGATTGAAAGGGGATATAGGAATGAATCTGCCCTCTACTGATGAGAAAAAGAAGTAAGGGGAGACAGATAGTAGCCGTCTGAATGAGGGTTGGGAGGAAGTGTTTAGCTAGCAAACCATATTGTTTCCAGCTTTCTTTTCTTCGAATCATTACCACGCTAGTCCCCAATCCAGCAACACAAAACTGGAGAGTTGCGAGAAAAAGAAGACGAATCCAGACGGAAAACTCTGTTTGGTGAGAGAAATCAAGTATTTGTTTTTTGAAAAGGATGTATCCTATAAACGAAAGAATTGTCAAAATGGCAATGATATTGAGGTCTGAATCTGCCTCTTTTTGCTTATCTGTTAGAGTATTTTTCATCATTTAGCGCTCCTTATCTTATTTTTTATTATAAAATAATAAGAAATAAAGGACAAGAAAGAACTGGAAAAGTTTAAGGTTTTGCTATCTCTTTTATTGATTTTGTGATATAATTAACACGTAAAAAAAATTAAGGAGTCTTTCCAAATGGCAAAATTGACTGTTAAAGACGTTGAGTTGAAAGGGAAAAAAGTTCTCGTTCGTGTTGACTTCAACGTTCCTGTAAAAGATGGCGTGATTACTAATGACAACCGTATCACTGCAGCTCTTCCAACTATCAAGTACATCCTTGAACAAGGTGGACGTGCGATTCTTTTCTCTCACCTTGGACGTGTAAAAGAAGAAGCAGATAAAGCTGGTAAATCACTTGCTCCTGTAGCTGCTGACTTGGCTGCTAAATTGGGTCAAGAAGTTACATTCCTTCCAGGTGTAACTCGTGGTGCTGAATTGGAAGCAGCTATCAATGCTCTTGAAGATGGACAAGTTCTTTTGGTTGAAAACACTCGTTTTGAAGATGTTGACGGTAAGAAAGAATCTAAAAACGATCCTGAACTTGGTAAATACTGGGCATCACTTGGAGATGGTATCTTCGTAAACGATGCATTCGGTACAGCTCACCGTGCACACGCATCTAACGTTGGTATCTCAGCAAACGTTGAAAAAGCAGTTGCTGGATTCCTTCTTGAAAACGAAATTGCTTACATCCAAGAAGCTGTTGAAGCTCCAGAACGTCCATTTGTGGCTATCCTTGGTGGTTCAAAAGTTTCAGACAAGATCGGTGTTATCGAAAACTTGCTTGAGAAAGCTGATAAAGTTCTTATCGGTGGTGGTATGACTTACACATTCTACAAAGCACAAGGTATCGAAATCGGTAACTCACTTGTAGAAGAAGATAAATTGGATGTCGCTAAAGCTCTTCTTGAAAAAGCAAACGGCAAATTGATCTTGCCAGTTGACTCAAAAGAAGCAAACGCATTTGCTGACTACACTGAAGTGAAAGACACTGAAGGTGAAGCAGTAGACCCAGGATTCCTTGGTCTTGACATCGGTCCTAAATCTATCGCTAAATTTGACGAAGCTTTGACTGGTGCTAAAACAGTTGTATGGAATGGACCAATGGGTGTATTTGAAAACCCTGACTTCCAAGCTGGTACAATCGGTGTGATGGACGCTATCGTGAAACAACCAGGCGTTAAATCAATCATCGGTGGTGGTGACTCAGCTGCCGCAGCTATCAACCTTGGTCGTGCAGACAAGTTCTCATGGATCTCTACTGGTGGTGGAGCTTCAATGGAGCTTCTCGAAGGTAAAGTATTGCCAGGTTTGGCTGCACTTACAGAAAAATAATTTCAGCCCGTTAGTCTCTACACAATCCTGATTTTGTAGAAAAGGAACAAAACTGAAACGTTAACAAAAAGGTGGCTCTGTCACCTTTTTGTGTTAGTGTAGGTATTTGTGACGCGGTGGTGGAGCATCAATGGAACTTCTTGAAGGTAAAGTTCTTCCAGAACTTGCAGCTTTGACTGAAAAATAAGAATATAAAAAAGGAGGCTGGGACAAAAGTTCTAGCCTCTCAATTGTCTTTGGATTGTCGAGCAGGACGCAGTGGTTGAGTGGGCTCTACTACGCTGATTTCATCAGCTTATACAACCCTACTCAACTGTGCGGAGGTGGGACGACGAAATCGAATTCTAACGAATTACCGATTTCTGTCCCACTCTCTTTTTTTGCGCTCTTTTGTAGTCTTAATGATATTAAGGAATTGAAAGATAATTGGACAGAATCCAAAAAAAACAGTAAAATAGAGAGATACCAATCTAAATGAAAATTGAGAGACTAGTGTGATAAAAAGAGAGAATCTTAGAAAAACATCTATTTGTGGAATTATCAATGTCACCCCAGATTCTTTTTCTGACGGGGGCCAATTTTTTGCTATTGAGGAAGCCTTGAAGCAGGCTAGAAAATTGATAGCTGAAGGAGCCACTATCTTAGATATCGGTGGGGAATCCACTCGACCTGGAAGTAGCTATGTTGAGATTGAAGAGGAAATCCAACGTGTGGTTCCAGTGATTAAGGCTATCCGTCAAGAAAGTGATGTTCTGATTTCGGTAGACACTTGGAAAAGTCAGGTTGCAGAAGCAGCTCTAAAGGCTGGGGCCCATATAGTCAATGACATTACAGGTCTTATGGGGGATGAGAAGATGGCAGAGGTGGTTGCCAGGGCTGGAGCTCAGGTGGTTATCATGTTCAATCCAGTCATGGCACGCCCTCAGCACCCTAGTTCACTCATATTTCCTCATTTTGGATTTAATCAAGCTTTTACAGAGGAAGAGTTAGCTGACTTTGAAAAAATGACAATCGAAGAGTTGATGGAGGATTTCTTTGACAGAGCTTTAGCGAGAGCGAATCAAGCTGGAATCGCACAAGAAAACATCATGTTGGACCCAGGAATTGGCTTTGGTCTGACCAAGAAAGAAAATCTGCTTCTTTTACGGGACTTGGATAAACTACATCAGAAGGGCTATCCAATCTTTCTTGGAGTTTCCCGCAAGAGATTCGTCATCAATATCCTCGAAGAAAACGGCTTTGAAGTCAATCCAGATACAGAAGCTGGCTTCCGCAATCGTGATATTGCTTCGGCTCATGTGACCAGCATTGCTGCTAGACAAGGTGTGAAAGTGGTGCGCGTGCATGATGTAGCCAGTCACAAGATGGCAGTCGAAATTGCATCAGCCATCCGTCTGGCAGACCATGCGGAAAATTTAGATTTGAAACAATATAAATAAGATGAATAAAAACGAAACGAACCAGTGGATAGCAAACTACCGAACAGATCAACCGCATTTTGGTCTGGAGAGGATGGTGGAGCTATTAGCTTTACGTGGTAATCCCCATCTCAAACTCAAGGTCATCCATATTGGTGGAACCAATGGTAAGGGCTCTACTATAGCCTTTTTGAAGAATTTGTTGGAAAAGATGGGGCTGAGAATTGGTGTTTTCAGCTCGCCCTATCTCATTCATTACACAGACCAGATTAGCATCAATGGGGAATCTATCCCAGAAGCGAGACTAGAAGCTCTCATGGTGGACTATCAGTCTTTGCTTGAGGGAGAATCGGCCGCTAATTTACAGGGCACAACCGAGTTTGAGATTATCACAGCCATAGCCTATGACTACTTTGCCTCAGAGCAAGTAGATGTGGCCATCATGGAAGTTGGCATGGGTGGACTTTTAGATAGTACCAATATTTGCCAGCCAATTTTAACAGGCATCACGACGATTGGATTGGATCATGTAGCCCTACTTGGTGACACCTTGGAAGCCATAGCAGAGCAGAAAGCTGGTATTATCAAACAAGGAGTTCCTCTAGTGACAGGACACATTGTCCCAGAAGCCTTGTCGGTTATTGACCAGATTGCGAAAGCGAAACAAGCTCCTAGGATTGCTTATGGGGAAGATTATCAAGTTAGCCATCAAGAGAGTGTGGAGACGGGCGAAATCTTTGATTATTCAAGCTCAGTCAGACAAGGTCGTTTCCAAACAGGATTGCTTGGTTTGCACCAGATAGAGAATGCAGGGATGGCCTTAGCTTTACTTGATACTTTTTGTAAAGAAGATGGTCGAGAACTAGCAAGCAATGACTTGCTTGCTCAAGCTTTGGAAGAAACAAGATGGCCAGGTCGTTTGGAAGTTGTGTCGAGAGCCCCCTTGATGATCTTGGATGGAGCCCATAATCCCCATGCTATCAAGGCCTTGTTGGCTACCTTGAAAGAACGCTTTACGGACTATCAGAAGGAAATCCTCTTTACTTGTATCAAAACCAAGGCCTTGGAGGATATGTTAGACTTATTAGAGACTTTGCCAGATACTGAACTGACCCTCACTCACTTTGAGGATAGTCGGGCGACGGATGAAAAAATCTTGAAAGAGCTAGCTGATTCTAGAAATCTCAACTACCAAGATTGGCAAGAATTTCTAGACCAAAAATTATCAGAAAATGAAGAGAAAAAAACAGTTAGGATAGTCACGGGTTCCTTGTATTTCTTGAGCCAAGTGAGAGCCTATCTGATGGAGAGGAAAAATTAGAATGGATACACAAAAGATTGAAGAAGCTGTAAAAATGATTATCGAGGCAGTTGGTGAGGATGCAAATCGTGAAGGTTTGCAGGAAACACCTGCCCGTGTTGCTCGTATGTACCAAGAGATTTTTTCAGGTCTTGGGCAAACTGCTGAAGAGCACCTGTCAAAATCCTTTGAGATTATCGATGACAATATGGTAGTGGAAAAGGATATCTTTTTCCATACCATGTGTGAACACCACTTTTTACCATTTTATGGTCGAGCTCATATTGCCTATATCCCAGATGGCCGTGTTGCAGGCTTATCAAAGTTAGCTCGTACGGTGGAAGTCTACTCTAAAAAGCCACAGATTCAAGAGCGTTTGAATATTGAAGTGGCTGATGCCTTGATGGAGTATTTGGGAGCCAAGGGAGCCTTCGTTGTCATTGAAGCAGAACATATGTGTATGAGTATGCGCGGTGTTCGAAAACCAGGAACTGCAACCTTGACAGCAGTGGCTCGTGGTCTATTTGAGACAGATAAGGATCTTCGTGATCAGGCTTATCGTTTAATGGGACTATAATACTCTTCGAAAATCAAATTCAAACCACGTCAGCTTCCATCTGCAACCTCAAAACAGTGTTTTGAGCAGACTGCGGCTAGCTTCCTAGTTTGCACTTTGATTTTCATTGAGTATAAAAAAAATCCGCGTTAAGCGGATTTTTCTAGAAAGGACTAGTTATGGATCAACTGCTAATTAAAGACCTAGAAATTTTCGCCTTTCATGGACTTTTTCCTAGTGAGAAGGAACTGGGGCAGAAGTTTGTCGTTTCAGCCATCCTATCCTATGATATGACCAAGGCTGCGACAGACTTGGATTTAACTGCTTCTGTCCATTACGGAGAACTTTGCCAGAAATGGACGACATGGTTTCAGGAAAATACTGAAGACTTGATTGAAACAGTAGCCTACAAACTAGTAGAGCGTACTTTTGAGACTTACCCTCTCGTTCAAGAGATTGAGCTGGAACTAAAAAAACCTTGGGCACCTATCCATCTACCGCTGGATACTTGTTCAGTAACCATCCACCGTCGCAAGCAGCGTGCCTTTATTGCCTTGGGCAGTAATATGGGGGATAAAAAGGCTAATCTCCAGCAAGCGATTGACCAAATGCAAGCTCGCGGGATTCGTATTCTCAAAGAGTCCAGTGTGATTACAACTGATCCATGGGGCGGTGTAGAGCAAGATAGTTTTGTCAATCAGGTTATTGAAGTGGAAACCTGGTTGCCTGCTCCAATCTTGCTAGAAACCTTGTTGGCCATTGAGTCAGAGATGGGACGGATCAGAGAGGTGCATTGGGGACCTCGCTTGATTGACCTAGATTTGCTCTTTGTAGAGGACCAGATCATCTATACAGACGACCTCATCTTGCCCCATCCTTATATCGCTGAGCGACTCTTTGTCTTAGAGTCTCTGCAGGAAATTGCACCTCATTTCATCCATCCAGTCTTGGGACAACCAATTCGTCACTTGTATCAAGAATTAAAAAAATAAGAAAACTCTAGTTTCCGAAGTATTTACAGAGGAGACTAGAGTTTTTAAAATAGATCATTTTCTTCAGGGAGGAGAATAGTTTCCTTGCCATCCATATCTAGCACCAGAACTTTTGGTGGGTAGAGTGGATCAAAGGGATGATTAAAATCAAAGTCAATCGTAGTCGGAAGGTGTTGACTTGAAAAACGGAAGGTGATGGAACCATCATTGTTCAAAAGTCGAAATTCGAGCTCATCTTCTAGTTCAAAAACATGTTTTAAAAAATGATCAATAATATACCAGATAGAGTCGATAACATCATCGGGTAGATTGGTCACAACACCGAAACTGGCGCACCGTCTATGGGAATCTGTAAAAGCCATCCATTTCTCCTGATTGATTTTTTTATTATCATACTGCAAACTGCTAGAAAAATCAAGAAAAGTCAACTGCTTTTAAAAAGTTGTGAATGTTTTTGAAACTTTTTTTCAAAGTTTCTTCATCAAATGCTTGAAAATGCTTACAAGAAGTGGTAGAATGAAAATAGTGGAATCATGAAAACAAAATTTTCAAAGTAGAAAGGAAACGGAATGAATACAGATGATACAGTAACAATTTATGACGTTGCCCGAGAAGCAGGAGTGTCAATGGCGACTGTTAGTCGTGTTGTTAATGGCAATAAGAACGTCAAGGAAAACACTCGCAAGAAGGTTTTAGAGGTCATCGACCGTCTTGATTATCGTCCAAATGCAGTAGCACGTGGTCTAGCAAGCAAGAAAACGACAACAGTTGGAGTCGTCATTCCAGATATCACAAATACTTATTTCTCTACCCTTGCTAAAGGGATTGATGATATCGCGGAAATGTACAAATACAACATCGTCCTTGCCAATAGTGACGAAGATGATGAGAAGGAAGTATCTGTAGTCAATACTCTTTTTTCTAAACAGGTGGATGGCGTTATCTTCATGGGTTATCATTTGACTGAGAAGATTCGCTCAGAGTTTTCACGCTCACGTACTCCTGTGGTTCTCGCGGGGACAGTGGATGTGGAGCACCAACTTCCAAGTGTCAATATTGACTATAAACATGCTACTGTTGATGCAGTCCGCCACCTCTTGAAACGAAATAAAAAAATTGCTTTTATTAGTGGACCATTAGTGGATGACATCAACGGGAAAATTCGCTTGGCTGGTTATAAAGATGCTTTGAAAGAAGCGGGAATCAACTACAGTGAAGGTCTTGTTTTTGAATCAAAATACCGTTATGACGATGGTTACGCCTTGGCAGAACGTTTGATTTCTTCCAAAGCAACAGCAGCGATTGTAACAGGCGATGAATTAGCGGCAGGTGTTTTGAACGGTCTTTCTGATAAAGGAATTTCTGTACCAGAAGAGTTCGAAATTATCACCAGTGATGATTCACAAATCGCGCGCTACACTCGTCCAAACCTAACAACCATTGCTCAACCTTTGTATGACCTAGGTGCCATTAGTATGCGTATGTTGACTAAGATTATGCACAAGGAAGAGTTAGAAGAACGTGAAGTTCTCCTACCACATGGTTTGATTGAACGCCGTTCAACTCGAAAAGAATAAGAAAAAGAGGTCGGGATTTTATATCTCGACCTCGATTTTTAGTAGCAAAATTTTTTGGTCAATAGTTCAAGCATCAAGTTGATGGTTGAAGAGTCTCGGAGTGGACTAGAAAACAAGACGTGGTCTAGTAATTTCTATCTCACCGACTTTTTTATACTCAATGAAAATCAAAGAGCAAACTAGGAAACTAGCCGCAGGCTGTACTTGAGTACGGCAAGGCGACGTTGACGAGGTTTGAATTTGATTTTCGAAGAGTATTATCCTTCCATATAGGCTCGTAATTCCTCTCCTGTGAGGCCAGCATTGATAGCAATGAGGAGTTTGAGACGGGCTTTTTGAGCATTGAGCTCTTTGACAAAAAATACACCAGCATTTTGCAGACAAACGCCTCCACCTTCATAGGCATATACAGGCTCAGCGATACCATTAAAACAACGAGAAACCAAGGCAATGGGAAGCCCTGCTTGGATAAGGGTGTTTAATTTTCGAGATGTTTCCTTAGGAACATTTCCAGCACCGAAAGCCTGAATGATGAGACCATCCAGTTGATCGACAGGCAGTAAATCAAGGAGTTCTTCTGTCATGCCAGCATAAACAGGGATGATGGGCACCAAACCTTGGATGCTACCTAAATCAAAACGGACACGAGGTTCTGCAGTTTTAAAATAGAGAATTTCTTGCTTCATGATGAGACCTAGTGGGCCATGGGTCGGTGTTTGGAAGGTTCCGACATTCGTGGTATGGGTCTTAGTGACATACTTGGCAGCGTGAATTTCGTCATTCATCACGACCAGTACCCCCTTATCAGCGGTCTTGTCATCACTTGCAACACGTAAGGCGCTGAGATAGTTGTAGACACCATCACTTCCTAGTTCATTGGAGCTTCTCATAGCTCCGGTCAATACGATGGGAATGTGAGGGATCTCCATCGTGTCTAGGAAATAAGCCGTTTCCTCGAGGGTGTCGGTACCGTGTGTGATGACAACACCATCAAAATTCTTTGCTTCTTGCTTGATTTTGTGATAGAGAGCCAGCATGTGTTTGGGTTTGATATGAGGACTGGGTAAATTTAAAAAATCCAAAGCATGGACTTGGATTCCCTCTAAGGGGTTTGAGACATGATTCATAGGGTTATCTGCACTAGTTCTAACAGCTCCTGAGTCATCTGCTTGCATGGAAATAGTGCCACCTGTGTGTAAAACGAGGATTTTCTTAGTCATGATTCACTCACTTTTTCTGAAATAATGGTATAATCATTGTATCATAAAAGAAAGGAATGAGATAGTCATGGAAGTCAAAGCTGTTTTTTTTGATATAGATGGAACATTAGTCAATGATCGAAAGAGTGTTTTGAAATCCACTAAAGAAGCCATCAAGATTGTGAAGGACCAGGGGGTTCTTGTTGGGGTAGCGACCGGACGAGGACCATTTTTTGTTAAGGATTTGATGGATGATTTGGATCTGGATTTTGCAGTTACCTACAATGGCCAATATATCTTTAACAAAGAACGTGTACTTTTTGCAAGTCCGATTGATAAACGAAGTCTAAGACAAGTCATTGCATACGCTAAGGAAAATAGAAAAGAAATCGCTATGGGGACGAGACAAGATGTGATTGGCTCTCGGATTATGTCCTTTGGGTTAAGTCCTTTGTCCCAGCTAGTGAGTCGCTTTGTTCCTAAGTTTTTGACTCGAACAGTCAGTCATTCCTTTAATCGTATGGTCAGTAAGGCCCTTCCTCAAAAGGAAGCTGATTTGCTTGATTTGATTAACCAACCCATCTACCAGGTGCTTATGTTGATGACACCTGAGGAGACAAACCATGCTGCTGAAGCATTAAATCATTTGAAATTTACCAGAAGTAATCCATTCGCGGCCGATATTATCAATCAAGGAAATTCTAAGTTAGAGGGTATCCGTCGTGTCGGGAAAGAGTATGGTTTTGATCTCAACCAAGTCATGGCTTTTGGAGACTCGGATAATGACTTGGAAATGTTGGCAGGCGTTGGAATGTCTGTTGCCATGGGAAATGGTAGTAGTAGCGTAAAAGAAGTTGCCAAGCATATTACTGCCAGCAACCAAAACGATGGGATTCACAAGGCTTTGGAATATTTTGGAGTTTTGTCTTCTGAAAAAGTCTTTGTCAGTCGTGACTATCATTTTAACAAGGTTAAAACTTTCCATCATATGATGGACGAGCGAACTCAAGAAGAACCAATAGCTTGGGATTTAGAAGGGGCGACCCACCGTGCTGGCTTTAAGATTGAAGAATTGGTAGAGTTTGTTCGTGCCTCTAGCAACTCAGACGAGGATTTTCAAGCAGCGGTTGCAGAGATGCATCAAGCCTTGGATAAGGCTGCAACAAAAGTTTCAAAAAAAATTCCAGCCAAGCAGGATTTGATAGGGCAGGTAGATGCCTTGATTGATACTCTGTATTTTACTTATGGAAGTTTTGTATTGATGGGTGTGGATCCAGAACGTATTTTTGAAATTGTCCATCAGGCCAATATGGGCAAGGTTTTCCCAGATGGTAAGGCCCACTTTGATCCAGTAACTCATAAAATTCTTAAACCTGATGATTGGGAGGAGAAATATGCTCCAGAACCAGCTATTAAAAAGGAAATTGAGCGACAGATAAAGGCCTATGAACGCCATAAGGAAAGAGAAAATAAAAAATAGGATGTGGCTAGAGAAAATGCTGTTTTCGTATAAGGGACTTTTTGGAGTCTGAAAGACCAATAAAAAGACCACTCATCTACTGCATCAAAAGGAACTTTTATAAAAAACGAGGTCGGGATTTGTCCCGACCTCTTGTCTTTCTATTAATTATAAAGTTTTATCCTTATCTCTAACGACGAGGAGATCAACGCTGGTATGGCGTAAAATGTACTCAGATGAAGAACCAACTAGGAGACGTTCAAAGGCATTGAGTCCTGTTGCTCCGACTAAAATCAAGTCAACATGTTCTTCTTCAGGGATGGTTTTAGCCAAGAGGGTCTTAGGATTGCCCATTTCAATGACCAGCTGAATGTCTGTGACTCCAGCGTCTTTTGCACGCTTTTCGTATTCTGCCATCAAGTTTTGAGCTTCAAGTTGTAGTTCTTCATAAACTTCAGCATCAAATGTTGAAACACTTTGAAGGGCACGAGTATCAATCACATGGGCAAGGGTTAATTTTCCTTGGTTACGTAGGGTGATCTGTACTCCCTTGACAAAGGCAAGATCAGCTTCTTTAGAACCATCGATAGCGACCATGATATTTTCATAACGTTGTGTCATAGCAAAAACCTCCTAACATTTTGTCACCTTCATTGTAACCCTTTTCACTAAAAAAGTAAAGTAAAAAACGATGGAAAAGGAAGTAGGTTTTGATTTTAGATAGGCGTTTGGTATAATGAAAACAGAAATAAATCAAGAGGACTCGTCATGACAAAAATTGCAGTACTATCAGATATACACGGAAATACAACTGCTTTGGAGGCTGTGCTAGAAGATGCTCAAACGGCAGGAGTTGATGAATATTGGCTCTTGGGAGATATCCTGATGCCAGGAACAGGACGGAAACAGATGCTTCAACGCTTGGAAGCTTTACCGATCACAGTGCGAATCCTTGGGAATTGGGAAGATAGTCTTTGGCGAGCCTGTCATCGTCAGTTAGATGAAAGCAGACCGAGCCATCGCTACCTCTTGCGCCAGTGTCAGTATATCATGGAAGAAATTAGTAGCCAGGAGATTGAGGCACTGCAGGACTATCCTTTGCAAGTGCATCGTCAGTTTGGTAATCTGAAGCTAGGGATTAGCCATCACTTGCCTGATAAAAACTGGGGAAGAGAACTGATCCATCTTGGCAAGCAGGAGGATTTTGACCGTTTGGTAACCAATCCAGATTGCGATATTGCCATTTATGGTCATATCCATCAGCAGTTACTTCGCTATGGTAGTGGTGGCCAGCTTATCCTGAATCCAGGTTCGATTGGGCAGCCCTTCTTTTTATCTGAGAATTTACGCAAAGACTTGCGGGCCCAATACATGATCTTAGAATTTGACGAAAAAGGTTTAAAAGATGCTGATTTTCGTCGTGTCGATTATGATATTGAGGCAGAATTACAGCTAGCCAAAGACTTACAATTACCCTACTATCAAGTCTACTATGAGAGCTTAGTTAATGGGATTCACCATACCCACAATCAGGACTTGTTGCACGAAATCGCTCAGAGTCAAGGACATGATGTTGAATTGGATGACTGGCTTAGTGGTAACTCTTGACATTACAACTAGAAGAGATATAATAAACTTAAGAAAAGAAGGAACTAATCTGACGAAAAAAGGAGAAGAGGATGCAAATTTCAAGCCGATTTACCATTGCGACTCATATATTGGTAATCATTGCCCTAAAAGGGAAGGAAAGCAAGGTGACTAGTGATTTTCTAGCTAGTAGTGTTGGAGTCAATCCTGTTATTATCCGAAAAACTTTGTCCCAACTGAAAAAAGCAGACTTGATTTCCGTTGCGCGTGGAACTGGAGGGGCAGAGATTATCAAAAATCTTGAGGATATCAGTCTTTTGGATATTTATCAAGCGGTCGAATGCCTTGGAAAAACTGGACAACTCTTTAGTTTTCATGATAATCCCAATCCAGCCTGTCCAGTAGGAGCTAACATCCATGGTGTTTTAGATGAGAAATTACAAAAGATTCAGCTAGCCATGGAGCAGGAGTTGGGTCAAACTAGCCTTGCTCAAGTAGTGGCAGATGCAGAGAGTAGGATAGAAGGATAAGAGGACCTTAGATCCTCTTTTTCTATGTGGATAATGATGATAAAATAGAATCATTAAATGAGGAAGAAATGTATCTCGTTATAGGAATTGTATTAGCCTTTATCCTGTCATTTTGGAAGGATAATAGAAGTTTGTGGAATCCAGTACTATTCTTATTATCCCTCACTTCAAGTTATTTTTATCTATCCTACCTTTTTTATAAAAACGGTTATGAGAATGTTCAGCTTGCTTTCTATGGAGTAGCCTTTGTTTTACTCCCCTTGTTGCTTTTTCTAAGTGGTATCTTTTTAATCTATAATGGTGTTATCCTGCTGAAGCGTGAGGGACGTTCAAAGGCCAATTATCTCTCCATGCTTCTTGGGATAGTCATTTTGGTATTTTTTGCTTTGATGTTATTTCGCTTTGGAGATAGAGACGCTTTATTTGCCACCAATCACTTTCTAAGCATTTTATTTGTATTCATTTTCTATTCTTATCTTATTTTTGGTTTTGCTTTTGCAGGATTTATGCTGTACTCTATCTTGTATCTCTTTATTCCTAAGAAGAAGCATTATGATTTTATTATCATTCATGGTGCTGGTTTATTAGGCGGAGAAAAGGTAACACCTTTGCTAAAGAGGAGAATTGATAAGGCAGTAGAAGCTTACCACAAGTCTAAGAATCCTCATATCAAAATCATAGCCAGCGGTGGACAAGGGGCGGACGAAAAGATTTCTGAGGCCCAAGCGATTACAAACTATCTGCTTACGGAGACAGATGTCCCCCGTGATGCGATTATCCTGGAGGACCAGTCAAGAACGACCTATGAGAATCTTCTTTATTCCAAAGAGATTGGTGAGAAACTGGTAGCTAAACCTCAATTTCTCTTTGTGACCAATGATTATCATGTCTTTAGAACTAGTACCTATGCTCGCAAGCTAAAAAT
This sequence comes from Streptococcus sp. KHUD_014, assembly GCF_051106275.1. Classification (GTDB taxonomy): domain Bacteria; phylum Bacillota; class Bacilli; order Lactobacillales; family Streptococcaceae; genus Streptococcus. Next base: position 376,294 of record NZ_CP193666.1, read on the forward strand.
AAAAGGTGATGGTCTAGGTTGTCGGACAGCGGGCTACTACATTCCATCAGCCTTTATCCGTGAATTTGTAGCTCTATGTGTGAAATTGAAGTGGCTCTTTATGTTCTTCTATGGATTATTATTCCTAGCTCTTCTTTTATCCTATAAGGGAATTCTTTGGTAATAAAATTCTCTATTTTAACTCGCTAATGTAAAAAAGCAAGAATTTTTTAGTTCTTGCTTTTTTATTGATTATTTGTAACGTGCTGTTTTAGTGAAGCCTATAGCCCTATTATTTCTCTTTTTTCTTTAGGAAACTTCCAAGTCCTAGGAATGTGAGGAGACCAATTCCTGCAAGAACAAGAGGTGATTTGTTTTCAGTACCTGTGTTTGGCAGGACTTTTTGAGACAGAGTCTCTACAACAGTTTCTTGAGTTTTAGGTTTTGCAGCTAGGTTTTGGGCTTGACTTTGGTCGGTTTCCAAGCTAGAAAGATCAAACTCAGGTTTTTCTTCCACAGCTGGAGCGACAATTGCACCACCTTGAGAGATTCGAAGAACAGTAGCTGTAAGGGCATTTAATTTCAAGCCTTTTTCAGTCCATTTGAGACCTTGAGGGTTGGCAATTCCTACTGGTCCTGCTTGGTTTTCATCAGCCAAGACTTGAGCATTTCTCAAGTGAGCAAAGGCAGTTCCTAAATTAAATTCGCGAGCTTTTTCGTCCGCATTGACAAAGACTGCGTAGATATCACCGTTTGGAGCAGTAATTTGGTAGCCAATTACTACATCCTCTTTCTCCACACCATTTTGACCTGGAACAGTGATGAGGTGTACACGGTTTTTGATATCTTGGAGACTCTTAAGTCGGAAGGCATCTGTAGATTGACGAAGAGCAATCAGTCCTTTCATGTAGTCACGGCTCTTGACATTTTCAGGATATGCTTTTTTATCTGTTGCCTTGGTCCAGTCAAACTTGTTGACAGCATCGCTAGAGTCATAAGAGTCATGGATGAAGTAAGGATAGACAAATGGATTGCCATCCTTATCACGCAACAAGTGAGATTTGTTTGGTTGTTTGTCTTCTGCTACAGGAGTCTTGTAGGCTGGGTCACGGAATTGTTTGGTACGTCCATATTCCTGACCAGAGTGGATAAATGGAGTTCCTTGAGCTGTTAAGACCATGAGGTTTCCAAGTCGCAAACGACGATGGATTTCCGCATAGTTTTCAGCCTTGCTTGGGTCTTTTTTGATAGATTGGGCGATGATGTCAAAGAGGGTCAAGTTATCATGGGCTGCGATGTATTGGATAACATCTCCAGGGCTGTCAGCTTCAAAGTTGGTTGGCTGAGCAATGAGATTTTTAAAGATGGTGTTTACATCACGCTTGCCACCTGTGATAAAGGCAGGTTGGCCTTCATTTGGATAACCTGACTTGAGGTTGTTACGGATGTCGTCTGAAAATACAGCGACAGTATCTGTGTGTTTCATCCAATCTTGGTCAGCAGCTTTAGTAGGCGTATTTTCATCACCAGCATAGGTTCTCCAACCTTCACCTAACATGATAAGGTTTGGATTGAGGGCGCGTGCAGCCTTGTAAGCTTCTTCGACAGAAGCTGCATCATGATCTCCCATCATATCGAAACGGAAACCATCCACTTTATAGGTTTCAACTAAATATTTAATAGAATCTACCATGACGCGTTTAGACATGTAGTGGGTTGTTCCTAGACGACCACCACCAAAGCTAGTACGAGGTGCTCCGTCTGCATCCATGAAGTGGTAGTAGTTTGGCTCAAGGTCTTCAAAGATATCGACATTGGCAGTATGGTTGTAAACTACGTCTAAGATAGCACCCATGCCACGTTTATGGATTTCGTTGACAAGGTTCTTAAATTCTGCGATACGTTTTTCTGGATCCTTAGGATTGCTTGAGTACATACCAGTCAATGAGAAGTAGTTTTGAGGATCATAACCCCAGTTGTAGTTGCTATCGCTTGAAGCATAGGCAGACAAACGTTCTTGGTTTTTCAATTCATTAACATAGTAGTAAGACAAGACTGGAAGGAGCTGGATATGAGTCACGCCCAAGTCTTTGAGGTAGTCTAGTTTTTCGATAAAGGCTTCAAAGGTACCAAATGGTTTAGTCAAATCTTTTGCGATGGCAGGATCTGAAGTGAAGTCGCGAACATGTGCCTCGTAGATGACAGCATCCTCACGTGATTTGAAGTTGCGAATCTTCCCATAGGTCAAGTCTTGTGGACCTAGTTTTGATGGGTCCACAAAGGCAGCTTTAGCAACTTTATGGGCAGGGTCTGTTTTTGCTAGATCGCTATTCCAAGCTGCCAGTGATTTGGCATAAGGGTCAAGAACGAGGACAGTTTTACCTTGGCGTTCGATTTGGTAGTGGTAGTAGTAGCCAGTGTAGTTGCTGATGCCAAGTCCTGAATTCTCATCCAGAGTTTGTTTCCAGGTTCCTTTTTCTCCTTTTTTAAGATCGACGGTTCCAACAACTTTTTCAGGGTCCTTCTTGTCGTAGACGACAACGGAAACTTTATCAGCACTTGGAGACCAGAGAGTCAAATCAACACGTTTGCCATCTTCTTTTAGAGTTGCACCGAGTGGGCCATCGTAACTATAAGTCTCGTCTTTGAGACGCCAGCTTGAACGAGTTGTAAAACGGTCTGAATCGTAGGCAACGGTGTAAGGGTTTTGAGTGTCAGAAAAATCACCGATGTAGGTTACCTTCTTACCTGCTTCATCAATTGTAACATCGGAGATAGCCACTTTATTCCCTTGGTGGTCAGTGATGTTGGAATGTTTAAGGATGTCTTCTTTTTTAGCCCCAACCAAGGTAGAAAAACTGCTCTCAATACGAGATTTAGCCACATGTTGGGCACCAGTCATACGGATGTCGTGTACATAGTAAGGGTTGGTGTAGATGGTTTCGTCATCATCCTTAAGGAAGATTTGACTGTGGTTTTTCAGGTCAGTAAATTTATAATCTTCTTTTCTGATTTTCACATCATCGCCTTTCTTGCTCTCATCTAATAGTAAAAATCCAAATTCTCTTGCGGCTTCATTGAGCGGAATATCGATATAGCGTCCGTGTTTTCCACTTGCAGTAAAGTCTGTACCGTCAGGCCATTCACCATTGCTTGGATTCTTGACATCACCCCAGTACCAGAGAGATTTCTTGTCATAGTTGCCATCGGTGCGGAAATAGTTGACGCGGATCGTTCCCGCTGGCTGAGGTTGGTAGTTGTGGACTTTGTAGTCCTCATCTAGCCAAGCTTCATTCATCTTTGGAGAGAGGCGCTCTACTGAACGATCTCCAGTAAGGTTGTCCCCTTTTGTATTGTTGATGAGGAAGCTGAGTTTCTTGGCTTGTTCATTTTTTAGTTTAACATCTAGGTAGTAGCCGTAGTCGTCTTTCTTGGCATCTTTGAAGGACTGGGCGCCATTTGGCCAGTTCTCAGATGGTTTTTCAACATCGTCCCAAGTCCAAAGACCTTGCGAATCTTGGTTTTCTTGAGGAAGTTTTTTGACGTGGATGCGGAAGTAGTTGTCTGCGATTGGGGTTTCAGATACAGTGTCTGCTAGCGAAGCTTTCTCAGCAGCTAGACTTGATACTTCTGTTTTCTCGTCTTTGTTGTTTGGAAGGCTTGGAGTAGCTTCAGTTGTAGTTGTTTCAGAAACTGCTACTGGTTCAGATGTTTTAGACTCTAGGGAAGCGTTTGCATCTTTGTGGCCCAAAATAGGCGTTTTTTCCTCAGCTTGGCTGGTTTCTGTAGTAGCTGGGTTCGCACTAATAGCGCTTACATTTTCTTGCGTGCCAAGACTAGTTTCAGCTGCAGATACAGAAGGTGCTGTTAGGGCAAGGAGGATAAAGCTTGCTCCAATAAGGACAGAGCCAGTTCCGTTTTTCAGAGAACGGATACTGTAAACCATTTTTTTATCTGGTTGAGATGACGTGTTTTTCATAGACACTCTCCTATCATTTATTTCTATCCTAGTATAGCATGGAGTAAAATTTTATGCAATCGTTTTCTTTTATTTTGTAGAAAAGAAATGTGACTCTGTGAAAAATCATACTCACGTAAAATCAATACGGTTTTTTGTTGATAGCCTACTAAAGAAATATCATAGTCTAAGCATAAACTTTGAAATGTACCTACTAATCAATGGATCTGACTGTATTTTAGCAAAGCAAGGAAAAAGTTTTTAACTCGACATGAATATATAGGTTTACGCAACAAAAATTCGGCTATTTTGATTGTAAATGTGTATCAGTTTGAAGATAGATTCTAGCAAAGTTTTCTATAACAAAAACGCATAAGATCAAGTTATTTGAATACCTGATATTATGCGTTTTTATGTTTTGAAACTTATTTAGTTAGCTATAAAGCAAGTTTTTAAAGTTTAGTGAGGGAAAGAGTATTGAGCTCGTTAATGATTTGGAGATTTGACATACGGCTAACATTAATCAGTTTCGGATGAACCAATCCTTCAACATCAAAGTTTGTCAAAATGGCATCGTAATCAGCTTCCATGATTTCATCTACATTCAAAGTGTCTTTATCCCAAACCTCGTATTGGATGTTTTTTGAAGTGTGGTATTTATAAAGAGAAATGAGAGAGTAGGGATGGGCGAAGTCGAAGGAACTTAAAACGAGAACTCTAACCTTATTTTGACTTTCAAGGAGTTGGGGGATAAGATTGTCAGCGTGGGTAAAGAGGGTATAAACCAAATGGACTACAGTATGGATGTGGTCCTTTTGTCCCAGTGTAGATTTGTATCGCATCATTTCAAATACGGCTGCTTCGTAAAAATCTGGGAAGATTGTTTGTAGCTTATTGAGGGAATTAGTTCTATTATGCGAAATAATGGACTCAGAGTTAATTTCTTGACGTTCTAGGAGAGCAGTGTTATGGATATGCCAGACTAGACGGTCAGTATTTTCAAAGTGGATTCCAAACTGACGGGTGAGGTTATCGAGTATATCACGAGCAGCGTGATAAGAGCGATTTGCTAGTTCATCCGTTTCACGAGCTGCCAATAAATCTTCAACGGTAAAGTAGAGCCCTGTCTGTGTATATGCATCAAAGAGTTGTTCTAGGGTTGTAGGGTCGATTGTAATTCCTAAAATTTCAGAGATAGGCTGGAGTTCTTCTTGAATGCTAGGAAGTTGCGCATAGATGGGAACCTCACTATGAGGTTTATTTGGGAAATTATTAAGATTGCCAGTTTTAAATCTTTGGAGGTTGACAGCTATTAGAGTTCTAATTTGAAACACATTGGCATAGTTGGCTGGAAATGCAGTTGCTTTTATAAAGAAAGCAACAAACTCCTCTAAGGCTTCTTTTGATTCTGAAAAAGGCCATTCATAATAACCGTAGGTTTCGTAGAAATATTGGGCAAAGAAAAAACGAATATCTCTCTCGTCTCCGATAATAGAGATGGGAGTAACCTTAAGTTTAAAGCGATAATTTGAATGAAGGAGGTTGTTGATTTCTGCGACTTTTTTTCGCAGAGATGGAAGAGAGATATCTAGTTTTTCAGCCAAGTGTTCATAGGTAAAGGGTGCATCTAGTAGGAAGAAGGCTTCTAAAACTTGGAAATTTGTAGATGTTTTTAGAAAATGACTATAGATATGCTCGATTCCCAAACCTTTATCATTGGTAAGCCGAATCCCAGCTGTCGAAGACTGGATATCAAAGTCGTTAAGAGCTTCACGCAGCTCCTTGATATCACTTTTCAAAATTCGAGTATTGGTGTCAAGGATTTCAGCGAGTTCATCCAAGTGAATCCAGTCAGGTTTTTCAAACAAATACTCTAAAATTTCGAGTTGTCTTTGATCTTTTTGAGCGAGTAATCCTCTCATGTGTGTTTCTCCTATACTTGTTATTGTTTTTCGTGATAATTTTAAATCAAGAAACATTATACCACAGGAATTTTGAAAATGCGAAAAAATTTGCTCAGAATTATGATTTTTAGAAACTTATCGTACATATAACCTTATTTAATTCAAAAAAAAAAAAAAACAAGAACATTCTTTGACTATTTTTTAAAGGTGTTGTATAATGAATTTGTATGTAACGAACATGCTTTTATTTATAAAAAAGGAGATATGTCATGTATTTTAATCGTAAAAATGCAGCTCAAAAGAATTGGCGTATGATCAAAAAAGGGAAACACTTCCTTTTTGGTTGTTCGCTTGTTTTTGCAGTTGGGGCAACTTTGGTGACTCCAACAGTTAAGGCAGATACAGTAGAAGCTAAGACAGAAGCTAGCTCTACAACAGAGGGGAATAAGCCGGTTGCAGCCGAGGAGGATGTAACTTATGCAGCACCAGCTGTAGAAGTAGCCCCAGCAGCAGTGGCTGAAGAAAAAGTTGATAAAGCAGTTGAAACTACTCAAAATTCTAAAGAAGAACTAGTAGTTGCGACTGAAAAAGCTAAGGAAGCAGATGGAGTTCAGCTCCCTTCCTTGACAGTAGTAGCAGATTCTTCAGCTCTGACAGAGGAAGAAAAGGCAAATATTGTGGAAGCTGTAAAGGGAGTGAATCCTACAGCGACTGATGTTCAAGTTCAAGCGGACGGATCAGTAGTTGTTACTTTTGCAGATGGTTCAAGTGCAAACTTGACAGCAGCTCAAACTGTCAAAGTGGCAGCTCCAGCAGAAACTTCAGCCACTCAACCTAAGTCCAGAAGTCGCCGAGCGGCAGGACAAGATCGATCACAAGATCGCTCTATGGAAGGGAAGGACATTAAGTTCGAATATAAGGGTGGTAAAAAAATTGAGGATGGAGATCCAACTCAGCGAGCTAAGATTGAGTACAGACAGCTGGATGACTATGAAGTTGTCAATGGGAAGACAGTGCCTACAGACCCATCTGGTCAAGGACGTCCGGTATTGGAGTGGACTGTAACCTTTAATGAAGCCAAATATGATAAACCAGGAGCCTTCTGGTACTTCTCGATTCCTAAAAACGTATCTGATCCATATAATGTAGTAACAGAGTATGACGGTGATACTTATGCGACTCGAACTGAATGGAATAATGGTGACGGAAACGCAAATGCAGAAGGTAAGCAGTTTATTGATGATGGTAGTAAGCTTGAGAACCGTGTAAAACTTACTACCGGTGCTGGTGAATATGATAAAGTTCCTGGTTTGAACGGTGTTATGGCTAACTCTAAGAAGCTCTACGTCCTTCAAACAAATATTGGTTCTGGTATTCGCAAGTTCACTGTTCGTTACCGTACAGTGGTTGAAGACCCATCGCAAACGATTTCTTATATTGCTGGTGTTCAAGCTGCCAAAAACCTAAGAATGCATAATTGGTATGCGATCTCAGGTAAATATGATAAGGAACTAGTTAGTGCAGTTGCTACCCCAAATGTGACTCCAAACTTGACAAAAACTTCTGTCAACGTTCCTGTTCAGACAGTAGCTTCAACTTCAAGCACTCTTTCAGGGACAGGGGTTCCAGGTGCGACTATCAAGCTTTATATCGATGGTCAAGAGCAAAATATCGGCAATGTCACTGTAGACAGTAGAGGTAACTGGACTACAGGGGAGCTTCCAACAGCCTTGAACAACAACCAAGGTGATGGTACAACTATTAAACCACGTCAACTAGTACAGGTGAGTCAAACTGTTGACGGAAATGAAAGTAGTCGCCGTACTGTGCCAGTATCTGTCGGTGTGACAACCGTTGAACCTTCAAGCTTGACGACTAACCAAGATGCAGTTGTAGCAGGACAAAAAGAGGTTACTCTTAAGGTTCCTCATGATGCAGGGATCGCCTACATGCGCTATACAAATACTGCTGGAGAGACTGTTGAGATTCCAGTCAAACGTGATAATGCCTCATCTGCATGGACATCACAAAAATCAGATAAGGCAACTGTCAAATCAGTTGAGAACGGTAAGTTCCAAGATACAATCGTCCTTACAATGGCTGACAAGATTGCAGGTACAGAAGTAGCAGCTATTTCAAACGTGGTAGAAGGTGGCTTCTCAAGTGTGGCTGACTGGCAACCACGCTCAGTAGAAAACCAAGCTCCAACTATTGCATCAGCTGTTGAAGGAAACAAAAAAACTGTTGCTCAAGGTGCTCAACTTGACCTTGCATCTCTTGTTACCGTAGCAGATAAAGAAGATGATGCCCAAGCAACCCTAGGTGATAAGGTCCATGCTGAAGTTGTTTCAGTAAATGGTAACGCGGCAACCAAGACAGTTGATACAAATACCCAAGGCACTTACACAGTTAAGTATAAAGCTGTTGATAGCCAAGGTAAAGAGTCAGGTGAGATTGAAGTTACTGTAGTTGTCGAAAACGTAGCACCAACTAAGCCAGTTATCAATACAAACTTGACAGGTAAAGCTAAGACTAAGACTCCGATTGAGGTTACAGCAGATCCAGGAACTACAGTTGAGTTGTTCGACAAAGACAACAACAAGATTGGTGAAGCAACAGCTGATAACAATGGTAAAGCAACCATCACACCAACAGCAGACATTCCAGCAGGTAATGTAACTGCTAAAGCTACTAAAAATGGTAAAACATCAGACGCAAGTAATGCTTCAGTAGCAACCCCTGTTGTCCCAGAAAAAGCACTTGCTCAACCAACCAAAGAAGGTGATAAATCAGTTACAGTAGCTGTCCCAGCATCAAAACCAGACAACATCTATGTGACAATCCAAGGTAAGCCAACAAACCTTCGCCTTCAACCAGATGGTACATATGACTTTATCAAGAATGATGCCAACGCGACAGTTGTTAATAACCCAGATGGAACTATCACTCTTAACTTACCTGAAGGAACAACATTGAAGGCGGGTGATCGCATTGTTACTCGTACACAAAATGATGATCCAAGTAAGAGAGAGGGAGCAGTAGCTTCTCAAGAAGATCAAACATACCCACAATTGAACCAACCAGAGAAGGTTACAGTTGCCAATCCATCTAACTTGACAGATGACGAAAAAGCAGCTGTTAAGGCAGCTGTTAAGAAAGCCAACCCATCAGTTGTAGAATCAGAGTTGGAAGTTGATGGTCAAGGAAATGTAACCTACAAACATAAAGGTGCAGGTGTAAACGTTCCTTCTGAAATCGCAACATTGACTTTGACTGATACTGTTCAGGTTGCGACAACACCAACTAAACCAGTTATCAAGACAGATCTAACAGGTAAAGCTAAGACTAAGACTCCGATTGAGGTTACAGCAGATCCAGGAACTACAGTTGAGTTGTTCGACAAAGACAACAACAAGATTGGTGAAGCCACAGCTGATGAAAATGGTAAAGCAACCATCACACCAACAGCAGACATTCCAGCAGGTAATGTAACTGCTAAAGCTACTAAAAATGGTAAAACATCAGACGCAAGTAATGCTTCAGTAGCAACCCCTGTTGTCCCAGAAAAAGCACTTGCTCAACCAACCAAAGAAGGTGATAAATCAGTTACAGTAGCTGTCCCAGCATCAAAACCAGACAACATCTATGTGACAATCCAAGGTAAGCCAACAAACCTTCGCCTTCAACCAGATGGTACATATGACTTTATCAAGAATGATGCCAACGCGACAGTTGTTAATAACCCAGATGGAACTATCACTCTTAACTTACCTGAAGGAACAACATTGAAGGCGGGTGATCGCATTGTTACTCGTACACAAAATGATGATCCAAGTAAGAGAGAGGGAGCAGTAGCTTCTCAAGAAGATCAAACATACCCACAATTGAACCAACCAGAGAAGGTTACAGTTGCCAATCCATCTAACTTGACAGATGACGAAAAAGCAGCTGTTAAGGCAGCTGTTAAGAAAGCCAACCCATCAGTTGTAGAATCAGAGTTGGAAGTTGATGGTCAAGGAAATGTAACCTACAAACATAAAGGTGCAGGTGTAAACGTTCCTTCTGAAATCGCAACATTGACTTTGACTGATACTGTTCAGGTTGCGACAACACCAACTAAACCAGTTATCAAGACAGATCTAACAGGTAAAGCTAAGACTAAGACTCCGATTGAGGTTACAGCAGATCCAGGAACTACAGTTGAGTTGTTCGACAAAGACAACAACAAGATTGGTGAAGCCACAGCTGATGAAAATGGTAAAGCAACCATCACACCAACAGCAGACATTCCAGCAGGTAATGTAACTGCTAAAGCTACTAAAAATGGTAAAACATCAGACGCAAGTAATGCTTCAGTAGCAACCCCTGTTGTCCCAGAAAAAGCACTTGCTCAACCAACCAAAGAAGGTGATAAATCAGTTACAGTAGCTGTCCCAGCATCAAAACCAGACAACATCTATGTGACAATCCAAGGTAAGCCAACAAACCTTCGCCTTCAACCAGATGGTACATATGACTTTATCAAGAATGATGCCAACGCGACAGTTGTTAATAACCCAGATGGAACTATCACTCTTAACTTACCTGAAGGAACAACATTGAAGGCGGGTGATCGCATTGTTACTCGTACACAAAATGATGATCCAAGTAAGAGAGAGGGAGCAGTAGCTTCTCAAGAAGATCAAACATACCCACAATTGAACCAACCAGAGAAGGTTACAGTTGCCAATCCATCTAACTTGACAGATGACGAAAAAGCAGCTGTTAAGGCAGCTGTTAAGAAAGCCAACCCATCAGTTGTAGAATCAGAGTTGGAAGTTGATGGTCAAGGAAATGTAACCTACAAACATAAAGGTGCAGGTGTAAACGTTCCTTCTGAAATCGCAACATTGACTTTGACTGATACTGTTCAGGTTGCGACAACACCAACTAAACCAGTTATCAAGACAGATCTAACAGGTAAAGCCGGCACTAAGACCCCAGTTGAAGTAACGGCAGAACCAGGATCTACAGTTGAGTTGTTCGACAAAGACGGTAAGAAGATTGGTGAAGGTGTAGCTGATGAAAACGGTAAAGCTACAATCGAACCGAAAGAAGCTCTTCCAGAAGGTGAAGTAACAGCTAAAGCAACAGATAAAGCAGGTAATGTATCAGATCCAAGTGAACCAAAAGTTTCAACTGATACAACAGCGCCAGCAAAACCAGTTGTAGAAACAGACCTAACAGGTAAAGCCGGCACTAAGACCCCAGTTGAAGTAACAGCAGAACCAGGATCTACAGTTGAGTTGTTCGACAAAGACGGTAAGAAGATTGGTGAAGGTGTAGCTGACGAAAACGGTAAAGCTACAATCGAACCGAAAGAAGCTCTTCCAGAAGGTGAAGTAACAGCTAAAGCAACAGATAAAGCAGGTAATGTATCAGATCCAAGTGAACCAAAAGTTTCAACTGATACAACAGCGCCAGCAAAACCAGTTGTAGAAACAGACCTAACAGGTAAAGCCGGCACTAAGACCCCAGTTGAAGTAACGGCAGAACCAGGATCTACAGTTGAGTTGTTCGACAAAGACGGTAAGAAGATTGGTGAAGGTGTAGCTGATGAAAACGGTAAAGCTACAATCGAACCGAAAGAAGCTCTTCCAGAAGGTGAAGTAACAGCTAAAGCAACAGATAAAGCAGGTAATGTATCAGATCCAAGTGAACCAAAAGTTTCAACTGATACAACAGCGCCAGCAAAACCAGTTGTAGAAACAGACCTAACAGGTAAAGCCGGCACTAAGACCCCAGTTGAAGTAACAGCAGAACCAGGATCTACAGTTGAGTTGTTCGACAAAGACGGTAAGAAGATTGGTGAAGGTGTAGCTGACGAAAACGGTAAAGCTACAATCGAACCGAAAGAAGCTCTTCCAGAAGGTGAAGTAACAGCTAAAGCAACAGATAAAGCAGGTAATGTATCAGATCCAAGTGAACCAAAAGTTTCAACTGATACAACAGCGCCAGCAAAACCAGTTGTAGAAACAGACCTAACAGGTAAAGCCGGCACTAAGACCCCAGTTGAAGTAACAGCAGAACCAGGATCTACAGTTGAGTTGTTCGACAAAGACGGTAAGAAGATTGGTGAAGGTGTAGCTGACGAAAACGGTAAAGCTACAATCGAACCGAAAGAAGCTCTTCCAGAAGGTGAAGTAACAGCTAAAGCAACAGATAAAGCAGGTAATGTATCAGATCCAAGTGAACCAAAAGTTTCAACTGATACAACAGCGCCAGCAAAACCAGTTGTAGAAACAGACCTAACAGGTAAAGCCGGCACTAAGACCCCAGTTGAAGTAACGGCAGAACCAGGATCTACAGTTGAGTTGTTCGACAAAGACGGTAAGAAGATTGGTGAAGGTGTAGCTGATGAAAACGGTAAAGCTACAATCGAACCGAAAGAAGCTCTTCCAGAAGGTGAAGTAACAGCTAAAGCAACAGATAAAGCAGGTAATGTATCAGATCCAAGTGAACCAAAAGTTTCAACTGATACAACAGCGCCAGCAAAACCAGTTGTAGAAACAGACCTAACAGGTAAAGCCGGCACTAAGACCCCAGTTGAAGTAACAGCAGAACCAGGATCTACAGTTGAGTTGTTCGACAAAGACGGTAAGAAGATTGGTGAAGGTGTAGCTGACGAAAACGGTAAAGCTACAATCGAACCGAAAGAAGCTCTTCCAGAAGGTGAAGTAACAGCTAAAGCAACAGATAAAGCAGGTAATGTATCAGATCCAAGTGAACCAAAAGTTTCAACTGATACAACAGCGCCAGCAAAACCAGTTGTAGAAACAGACCTAACAGGTAAAGCCGGCACTAAGACCCCAGTTGAAGTAACAGCAGAACCAGGATCTACAGTTGAGTTGTTCGACAAAGACGGTAAGAAGATTGGTGAAGGTGTAGCTGACGAAAACGGTAAAGCTACAATCGAACCGAAAGAAGCTCTTCCAGAAGGTGAAGTAACAGCTAAAGCAACAGATAAAGCAGGTAATGTATCAGATCCAAGTGAACCAAAAGTTTCAACTGATACAACAGCGCCAGCAAAACCAGTTGTAGAAACAGACCTAACAGGTAAAGCCGGCACTAAGACCCCAGTTGAAGTAACAGCAGAACCAGGATCTACAGTTGAGTTGTTCGACAAAGACGGTAAGAAGATTGGTGAAGGTGTAGCTGACGAAAACGGTAAAGCTACAATCGAACCGAAAGAAGCTCTTCCAGAAGGTGAAGTAACAGCTAAAGCAACAGATAAAGCAGGTAATGTATCAGATCCAAGTGAACCAAAAGTTTCAACTGATACAACAGCGCCAGCAAAACCAGTTGTAGAAACAGACCTAACAGGTAAAGCCGGCACTAAGACCCCAGTTGAAGTAACGGCAGAACCAGGATCTACAGTTGAGTTGTTCGACAAAGACGGTAAGAAGATTGGTGAAGGTGTAGCTGACGAAAACGGTAAAGCAACCATCACACCAACAGTAGATATTCCAGCAGGTGGGGTAACAGCGATAGCAACCGACCCATCAGGAAATACATCAGACGCAAGTGACGAAAAAGTTGCGACAGCAACAACACCAGCTAAAGATCCAGAAGCTAAGACACCAGTTAAAGATCCAGCTAACTTAACAGACGCAGAAAAAGCTAAGGTAGCAGAAGAAGTTAAGAAAGCTAACCCAACAGCGAAAGATGTTGAAGTAGGTAAAGATGGCACAACAACTGTAACCTTCCCAGATGGATCAAAAGCAGAAATTCCAGCAGCTAAAACAGTAGAAAAAGCTAAAGATGCAGAAGGAATTAAAGATCCAGAAGCTAAGACACCAGTTAAAGATCCAGCTAACTTAACGGATGCAGAAAAAGCTAAAGTAGCCGACGAAGTTAAGAAAGCTAACCCAACAGCGAAAGATGTTGAAGTGGGTAAAGATGGCACAACAACTGTAACCTTCCCAGATGGATCAAAAGCTGTAATCCCAGCAGATAAGACAGTTAAGAAATCGGATGATAAAGTTGTAACGGATCCAGCCGTAACCCCAGTTACAGATCCAAGCAACTTGACTGATGCCGAAAAAGCTAAAGTAGCCGACGAAGTTAAGAAAGCTAACCCTACAGTAAGCAAGGTAGAAGTTGGTAGCGACGGTACCGCAACTGTAACTTACCCAGATGGCACAACAGCCGTTATCCCAGCAGATAAGACAGTTAAGAAATCAGATGATAAAGTCGTAACGGATCCATCAGTAACTCCAGTTACAGATCCAAGCAACTTGACTGATGCCGAAAAAGCTAAAGTAGCCGACGAAGTTAAGAAAGCTAACCCTACAGTAAGTAAGGTAGAAGTTGGTAACGACGGCACAACAACTGTCACTTACCCAGATGGCACAACAGCTGTTATCCCAGCAGATAAGACAGTTAAGAAATCAGATGATAAAGCTGTTAAGGATCCAGCGGTAACACCAGTTGTAGATCCAAGCAACTTGACTGATGCGGAAAAAGCTAAGGTAGCCGACGAAGTTAAGAAAGATAACCCAACAGCGAAAGATGTTGAAGTTGGTAACGACGGCACAACAACTGTCACTTACCCAGATGGCACAACAGCTGTTATCCCAGCAGATAAGACAGTTAAGAAATCAGATGATAAAGCTGTTAAGGATCCAGCGGTAACACCAGTTGTAGATCCAAGCAACTTGACTGATGCGGAAAAAGCTAAGGTAGCCGACGAAGTTAAGAAAGCTAACCCAACAGCGAAAGATGTTGAAGTAGGTAAAGATGGCACAACAACTGTCACTTACCCAGATGGCACAACAGCTGTAATTCCAGCAGATAAGACAGTTAAGAAATCAGATGATAAAGCTGTTAAGGATCCAGCTGTAACACCAGTTGTAGATCCAAGCAACTTGACTGATGCGGAAAAAGCTAAGGTAGCCGACGAAGTTAAGAAAGCTAACCCAACAGTAACTGACGTTAAGGTTGACAAAGATGGCATAACAACTGTCACTTACCCAGATGGCACAACAGCTGTAATTCCAGCAGATAAGACAGTTAAGAAATCAGCAGATAAAGAGCTTAAGGATCCATCAGTAACTCCGGTTACAGATCCAAGCAACTTGACTGACGCTGAAAAAGGTAAAGTAGCAGAAGAAGTTAAGAAATCCAACCCAACTGTAACAGATGTTAAGGTTGACAAAGATGGTACAACAACTGTCACTTACCCAGATGGCACGACAGCTGTTATCCCAGCAGATAAGACAGTTAAGAAATCAGCAGATAAAGAGCTTAAGGATCCATCGGTAACACCAGTTGTAGATCCAAGCAACTTGACTGATTTAGAGAAAGCTAAGGTAGCAGAAGAAGTTAAGAAAGCTAACCCAACCTTAACAGATGTAACGGTAGGTAATGACGGTACAGCTACAGTCACTTACCCAGATGGCACAACAGCCGTTATCCCAGCAGATAAGACAGTTAAGAAATCAGCAGATAAAGAGCTTAAGGATCCAACAGTCACACCAGTAACAGATCCAAGCAACTTGACTGATACCGAAAAAGCTAAGGTAGCCGACGAAGTTAAGAAATCAAATCCAACTGTAACAGATGTAACAGTAGGTAATGACGGTACAGCTACAGTCACTTACCCAGATGGCACAACAGCTGTTATCCCAGCGGATAAGACAGTTAAGAAATCAGCAGATAAAGACGTTAAGGACCCAGCTGTAACGCCAGTTGTAGATCCAAGCAACTTGACTGATGCCGAAAAAGCTAAGGTAGCCGACGAAGTTAAGAAATCAAATCCAACTGTAACAGATGTAACAGTAGGTAATGACGGTACAGCAACAATTACTTACCCAGATGGTAAGACAACTGTTATCCCAGCCGATAAGACAGTTAAGAAATCATCTGATAAAGTTATTAAAGATCCAGTGGTAACTCCAGTTGCAGATCCAAGCAACTTGACTGATGCGGAAAAAGCTAAGGTAGCCGACGAAGTTAAGAAAGCTAACCCAACAGTAACTGACGTTAAGGTTGACGAAGATGGAACAACAACTGTCACTTACCCAGATGGCACAACAGCTGTAATCCCAGCAGATAAGACAGTTAAGAAATCAGATGATAAAGTTGTTAAGGATCCATCAGTAACCCCAGTAACAGATCCAAGCAACTTGACTGATGCGGAAAAAGGTAAGGTAGCAGAAGAAGTTAAGAAATCAAACCCAACTGTAACGGATGTTAAGGTTGACGAAGATGGAACAACAACTGTAACTTACCCAGATGGCACAACAGCCGTTATTCCAGCAGATAAGACAATTAAGAAATCAGATGATAAAGCTGTTAAGGATCCATCAGTAACCCCAGTAACAGATCCAAGCAACTTGACTGATGCTGAAAAAGGTAAAGTGGCAGAAGAAGTTAAGAAATCAAACCCTACAGTAAGTAAGGTAGAAGTTGGCAACGACGGAACAACAACTGTAACTTACCCAGATGGCACAACAGCCGTTATTCCAGCAGATAAGACAGTTAAGAAATCAGCTGATAAAGATGTTAAAGATCCATCAGTAACTCCGGTTACAGATCCAAGCAACTTGACTGACGCCGAAAAAGGTAAAGTGGCAGAGGAAGTTAAGAAATCAAACCCAACCGTAACTGACGTTAAGGTTGACAAAGATGGCACAACAACTGTAACTTACCCAGATGGCACAACAGCTGTAATTCCAGCCGATAAGACAGTTAAGAAATCAGCTGATAAAGCTGTTAAGGATCCATCAGTAACCCCGGTTACAGATCCAAGCAACTTGACTGACGCCGAAAAAGCTAAAGTGGCAGAGGAAGTTAAGAAATCAAACCCAACCGTAACTGACGTTAAGGTTGACAAAGATGGCACAACAACTGTAACTTACCCAGATGGCACAACAGCAGTTATCCCAGCCGATAAGACAGTTAAGAAATCAGCTGATAAAGCTGTTAAGGATCCATCAGTAACCCCAGTTACAGATCCAAGCAACTTGACTGATGCGGAAAAAGCTAAAGTGGCCGACGAAGTTAAGAAATCAAACCCTACAGTAAGTAAGGTAGAAGTTGGCAACGACGGAACAACAACTGTAACCTACCCAGATGGCACAACAGCCGTTATTCCAGCAGATAAGACAGTTAAGAAATCAGCTGATAAAGCTGTTAAGGATCCATCAGTAACCCCAGTAACAGATCCAAGCAACTTGACTGATGCCGAAAAAGCTAAGGTAGCAGAAGAAGTTAAGAAAGCTAATCCAACTGTAACGGATGTTAAGGTTGAGAAAGATGGTACAACAACTGTAACCTACCCAGATGGTACGACAGCTGTTATCCCAGCAGATAAGACAGTTAAGAAATCAGCTGATAAAGTAGTCACAAATCCAACAGTAACTCCTGTTGTAGATCCAAGCAACTTGACTGATGCCGAAAAAGCTAAGGTAGCCGACAAAGTTAAGAAAGCTAATCCAACAGCAAGCAAGGTAGAAGTAGGAAATGATGGCACAGCAACAGTAACCTTCCCAGATGGTTCAGTAGTAGTCTTGACCCCAGCGAAGACAGTGAAATCAGCTGATTCAAATGGCGTTAAGAACCCATCAGTAACCCCAGTTACAGATCCAAGTAACTTGACTGATGCAGAAAAAGCTAAGGTAGCCGACGAAGTTAAGAAAGCTAACCCAACTGCAACAGATATCAAGGTTAACAATGACGGATCAGTAGTTGTAACCTTTGCAGATGGATCAGTAGCAGTAATTGCAAGTGAGAAAGCTGTTAAGGAAGCAACTAAAGAGTCAGCTGCTAACCAATCAGCTAAGAAAGCTGGAGCGAAAGAATTACCAAACACTGGTACAGAACAATCTAACGCTTCACTTGGCTTAGCACTTCTTGCAGCAGTGACAGGAGGATTCCTTATCTCTAAAAAACGTAAGGAAGAAGAGTAAACCATTACTCTGATACAGCAAACCTGAGAATTTTGATTCTGTGAATTTGCTAGAAAAGAGTCTGAGACAAAAATAGTTCTCAGCAACAAAAAAAGCTAGAGATTCCCAATTGTGGAACTCTAGCTTTTTAAATTTGAGTCGCTTTCTTATTGTATTTTAGGAGATTATTGTCCAAGAGTACTAAACCCATCTCAAATTACATATCTTGTAACTCAAACAGGCCTTTATATGCCCAAAGACTTTTTGTATAGAAAAGTAGGCAATCAAAAGTTGCTAGTACTTTATGGTAATAGGCATCATAGAAAGATATGAATAATTTCCTAAAACAAGTGTGCGATTCTATTAAGAAAATAAACAAATACCTCGGTGAAATTCATTTTTTAGATACTGTTCAGTCATGATATGCCAAAAAATCAAATAGTAAAAAGATAGTAAACAATAAATTATTTTGTGAATGCTTTTACCTATAATTCTTTGACAAAGTTAAATACATGTTTTATAATGAAAGCGTATGTAGTATATATAATACTAACAAACTACACAAAAGGAGATATGTCATGTATTTTAATCGTAAAAATGCAGAACAAAAGAATTGGCGTATGATCAAAAAAGGAAAACATTTCCTTTTCGGTTGTTCGCTTGTTTTTGCGGTTGGGGCTGCTTTAGTAGCACCATCAGTCAAAGCAGATACGGTAGAAGCTAAGCCAGATACTAGCTCTACAACAGAGGGGGTTAAGCCAGTTGTATCTGAAGAAAACCCAACTTATGCAGCGCCAGCTGTAGAAGTAGCTCCAGCAACTGCTGAAGAAAAAGCTGAAAAACCAGTTGAAACTACTCAAAATTCTAAAGAAGAAGCAGTAGTTGCGACTGAAAAAGCTAAGGAAGCAGACAGCATCCAAGCTCCAGAAGTGACTGTTGTATACGATCCATCAGCACTTACTGATGAAGAAAAAGCAAAAGTTGTAGCAGCTGTTAAGGCAGCAAATCCTACAGCGACTGATGTTCAAGTCCAAGCAGACGGATCAGTAGTTGTAACTTTTGCAGATGGCTCAAGTGCAAACTTATCAGCAGCTCAAACT
Source organism: Streptococcus sp. KHUD_014 (assembly GCF_051106275.1). Classification (GTDB taxonomy): domain Bacteria; phylum Bacillota; class Bacilli; order Lactobacillales; family Streptococcaceae; genus Streptococcus. Next base: position 395,165 of record NZ_CP193666.1, read on the forward strand.
ATCAAGGATGGTTCTTTAGTAGCTAAACCACGTACTAATCGTGCAGCGAGAGCAACAGCACCACGAGCATCAGAAGGTGCTGAAAACCTTGACTATAGCAATAAAGAAGATGTCGAAGGCTATGTTAAAATTAGCTACGAAGTAGACAAGGCTAATAATGTTATCCATTGGACAGTTCTTGATAACCCAGGCCGTAAAGGAAATTCAGCCAGTGGTTATGTCTACTTTACAATTCCGAAAGGTTCAGTAGGTGAACCAACAAACTGGAAAGTTGTCCAAACAGATAAAAACGGAAAAGTAGTTAATAGTCGTGATTACTGGAAAGATAATGATGGATCTTACTTGATGGGTCAGAAAGGTCGCATGAATACCTATACTGGCGCTGAAATGACGAAACGCTTGACTCAACTTTATAAAGATACAAAAAATCCAGCAATTAAGGGCAATGAAGCTGCAGTTGCAGCTCAAACCGCAGAACGTTCACAAGCTTTGTATACGATGACTGCTGATAATAATGCGATTCGTAATGTTATGTGGACTATTACCTATGACACACCAATCTTGGATAACTCTAAGCCACTTGACTATGTTGCAGGTATGCAAGGAACAGGGCTTGTTGGTGGAAGAACAAACATCATGACTGGTTTCACAGATAACTACATCGATAATGCAAGTTCAAAATTCCAAGCAGTTGCAGTTAAAGAAAAGTACACTGCCAAAGTTGGTGGAAGTTTTGCTGCAGATCCAGCTACTTATGTAACTAACAAGGCTGGCACTCCAGAATTCCCAAATAACTACCGTGGTGCAACAAGCTTCAAATGGAAAGACGGTCAAGCACCAACTGCTACAGAAGCAGGTACTTACACTAAAACAGTAGTGGTTACTTACCCAGCTCACTACAAACAAGCTCCACAAGAAGTTACGATTACATTTGAAGTTGAAGGGGAAACGCCAAAACCAGTTACCCCAGCTAAACCAGTTGTGAACACAGATCTAACAGGTAAAGCAGGTACTAAGACATCAGTTGAAGTCACAGCTGATCCAGGAACTACAGTTGAGTTGTTCGATAAAGACAACAACAAGATTGGTGAAGCAACAGCTGATAACAATGGTAAAGCAACAATCACACCAAAAGTTGACATTCCAGCAGGTAATGTAACAGCTAAAGCTACTAAAGATGGTCAAACATCAGTAGCAAGTGATCCAGTTACAGCTACAACTCCAGCAGCTCCAGTAGTAGCACCAACAGTAGAGATCCCATACTCTAATAAAGATGCTAAAGAAGTTTATGTATATGCTGGAGAAGAAAACTCATTCGATATCAAATTCAAAGATGATAGCGGAAAAATTGCAAGTGCCACTGTAAACGCTGGAGGAAACCAAGCATTTAAACCAGTTGAAGGTGAAGAAAATACCATCAATACTCAATATGGTTTTAAAGCAAATGTTATCTCTGCTGAAACCCCAGCAACAGCGGATGCACCAGCAGTTATTACTTATAGAGGTACTCCAGCAGCAACAGATGGTTTGAAACCAGAAGACTTAGAAGCAGCGACTAAAGGCGAAAATCCAAAAGGTATGGTTCTAGGCTGGCGTTATGCAACTGCAACGGATACAGATGGTGCGAAAATTGAGAATAAAGCTGTAGGTAGCTCAAACGCAACTGACCCAGGTTCATTCCGTGTCATTCTTAAGCCGCAAAATCAAAAATATGACATTGCAACTCCGACTGAAAAAGTTACTGTAGCAGATCCAGCTAACGTGACCGAGGCTGAGCTAGCTAAAATCAAAGAAAAAGTCCAACTTGAGTACTCTCAAAACAACGATGATGCGAACTTAGCAGACAAAAAAGGGACAACAGCTGATAAAACTAATAAGATTCAATCAGTCACAAAAGATGCGGATGGAAATCTTGTAGTAACTTATACAGATGGTTCTATAGATAAAAAACCATTGTCAGAATTTGTAAACGTAGCTCCAACAGTTGAGCTTCCGTACTCAAATCAGGCTAAGAAAGAAATCTATGTTTATACAGGTGAAAACACTGATTTAACATTCAAAGCATCAGACAACACGGCTGTTAAAGATATGTATGTACGTGGTCCTGGTGGTATTGGAAAAGATAATACGGCAGATTACGGTTTCACAACTGGGAAAATCGAGAATTCAGCAGTCACTCATGGTGATGGTACTGTATCAGGTGCTACAGCTACTATTAAGATGACAGGTGTTACAACACTTACAGCTCCAAACCATTGGACAAGTTTTGTTGTTGCTAAAGATAATAATGATGCAGAATCAACTACTGATTTTAGAGCATTAGATCAAAACCCTAATGCAACTCAGACTCCAGGATATGTTCACTTCATCGTTAAATCTCAAACAGATAAGTACGATATTGCAACTCCAGCTCCAGCTGATAAAGTTGAAGTAGCAGATCCAACGAAAGTAACAGACGCTGAGTTAGATAAAATCAAAGAAAAACTTCAACTTGAGTACAACAAGAAAAATGACGATGCGAATATCGCAAAAGATACTCCAGTTGATAAAAATGGTAAGATTCAATCAGTCACAAAAGATGGAAACAATCTTGTAGTAACCTATACAGATGGTTCTAAAGATACAAAACCATTGACAGAATTTGTAACTAAAAAACCAACAACACCAACTCAACCAGAAATCACAACAGACCTTACAGGTAAAGCCGGCACTAAGACACCAGTTGAAGTGACAGCAGAACCAGGTACTAAGGTTGAATTGTTCGACAAAGATGGTAACAAGATTGGTGAAGCTACAGCAGGAGCAGATGGTAAAGCTAAAATCACACCAACTGTAGATATTCCAGAAGGTAATGTGACAGCTAAAGCTACAAAAGATGGTCAAACATCAGAAGCAAGCGCACCAAAAGAAGCTACAGCAGCAACTCCAACAACACCAACTCAACCAGAAATTACAACAGACCTTACAGGTAAAGCCGGCACTAAGACACCAGTTGAAGTGACAGCAGAACCAGGTACTAAGGTTGAATTGTTCGACAAAGATGGTAACAAGATTGGTGAAGCTACAGCAGGAGCAGATGGTAAAGCTAAAATCACACCAACTGTAGATATTCCAGAAGGTAATGTGACAGCTAAAGCTACAAAAGATGGTCAAACATCAGAAGCAAGCGCACCAAAAGAAGCTACAGCAGCAACTCCAACAACACCAACTCAACCAGAAATCACAACAGACCTTACAGGTAAAGCCGGCACTAAGACACCAGTTGAAGTGACAGCAGAACCAGGTACTAAGGTTGAATTGTTCGACAAAGATGGTAACAAGATTGGTGAAGCTACAGCAGGAGCAGATGGTAAAGCTAAAATCACCCCAACTGTAGATATTCCAGCAGGTAATGTGACAGCTAAAGCTACAAAAGATGGTCAAACATCAGATGCAAGCGCACCAAAAGAAGCTACAGCAGCAACTCCAACAACCCCAACTCAACCAGAAATCACAACAGACCTTACAGGTAAAGCCGGCACTAAGACACCAGTTGAAGTGACAGCAGAACCAGGTACTAAGGTTGAATTGTTCGACAAAGATGGTAACAAGATTGGTGAAGCTACAGCAGGAGCAGATGGTAAAGCTAAAATCACCCCAACTGTAGATATTCCAGAAGGTAATGTGACAGCTAAAGCTACAAAAGATGGTCAAACATCAGATGCAAGCGCACCAAAAGAAGCTACAGCAGCAACTCCAACAACACCAACTCAACCAGAAATTACAACAGACCTTACAGGTAAAGCCGGCACTAAGACACCAGTTGAAGTGACAGCAGAACCAGGTACTAAGGTTGAATTGTTCGACAAAGATGGTAACAAGATTGGTGAAGCTACAGCAGGAGCAGATGGTAAAGCTAAAATCACCCCAACTGTAGATATTCCAGCAGGTAATGTGACAGCTAAAGCTACAAAAGATGGTCAAACATCAGATGCAAGCGCACCAAAAGAAGCTACAGCAGCAACTCCAACAACCCCAACTCAACCAGAAATTACAACAGACCTAACAGGAAAAGCCGGTACTAAGACACCAGTTGAAGTGACAGCAGAACCAGGATCTAAGGTTGAAATGTACGATAAAGACGGTAACAAGATTGGTGAAGGTACAGCTGATGAAAATGGTAAAGCTACAATCACCCCAACAGTCGATATTCCTGAAGGTAATGTTACAGTTGTAGCAACCAAGGATGGTCAAACACCAGAAGCAAGTGATCCAGTTCCAGCAACAGCTGCTAAAGATCCAGCAACACCAGCAACACCAAGAAAGCCAGTTGTAGATACAGACCTCACAGGCAAAGCAGGTACTAAGACTCCAGTTGAAGTAACAGCAGAACCAGGCACTAAGGTAGAATTGTTCGACAAAGATGGTAACAAGATTGGTGAAGCAGCAACAGGAGCAAATGGTAAAGCAATCATCACACCAACTGTAGATATTCCAGCAGGTAATGTGACTGCCAAAGCTACGAAAGATGGTCAAACATCAGAAGCAAGCGCACCAAAAGTAGCTACAGCAGCAACTCCAACAACCCCAACTCAACCAGAAATTACAACAGACCTTACAGGTAAAGCCGGCACTAAGACACCAGTTGAAGTGACAGCAGAACCAGGATCTAAGGTTGAAATGTACGATAAAGACGGCAACAAGATTGGTGAAGCAACAGCTGATGAGAATGGTAAAGCTAAAATCACCCCAACAGTCGACATTCCAGAAGGTAATGTGACAGTTGTAGCAACCAAGGATGGTCAAACACCAGAAGCAAGTGATCCAGTTCCAGCAACAACTGCTAAGGATCCAGCAACACCAGCTAAAGATGCAGAAGGAGTTAAAGATCCAGAAGTTAAGACACCAGTTAAAGATCCAGCTAACTTAACAGATGCAGAAAAAGCTAAAGTAGCAGAAGAAGTTAAGAAAGCTAACCCAACAGCGAAAGATGTTGAAGTAGGTAAAGATGGCACAACAACTGTAACCTTCCCAGATGGATCAAAAGCAGAAATTCCAGCAGCTAAAACAGTAGAAAAAGCTAAAGATGCAGAAGGAGTCAAAGATCCAGAAGTTAAGACACCAGTTAAAGATCCGGCTAACTTAACAGATGCAGAAAAAGCTAAAGTAGCAGAAGAAGTTAAGAAAGCTAACCCAACAGCGAAAGATGTTGAAGTAGGTAAAGATGGAACAACAACTGTAACCTTCCCAGATGGATCAAAAGCAGAAATTCCAGCAGCTAAAACAGTAGAAAAAGCTAAAGATGCAGAAGAAGTTAAAGATCCAGAAGCTAAGACACCAGTTAAAGATCCAGCTAACTTAACAGATGCAGAAAAAGCTAAAGTAGCAGAAGAAGTTAAGAAAGCTAACCCAACAGCGAAAGATGTTGAAGTAGGTAAAGATGGCACAACAACTGTAACCTTCCCAGATGGTACAACAGCGGTTATCCCAGCCGATAAGACAGTTAAGAAATCAGATGATAAAGTCGTTAAAGATCCATCAGTAACTCCGGTTACAGATCCAAGCAACTTGACTGACGCTGAGAAAGCTAAAGTAGCAGAAGAAGTTAAGAAAGCTAACCCAACAGCGAAAGATGTTGAAGTAGGCAAAGATGGCACAACAACTGTAACCTTCCCAGATGGCACAACAGCGGTTATCCCAGCCGATAAGACAGTTAAGAAATCAGATGATAAAGCTGTTAAGGATCCATCAGTAACCCCAGTTACAGATCCAAGCAACTTGACTGACGCTGAGAAAGCTAAAGTAGCAGAAGAAGTTAAGAAAGCTAACCCAACAGCGAAAGATGTTGAAGTAGGCAAAGATGGCACAACAACTGTAACCTTCCCAGATGGTACAACAGCGGTTATCCCAGCCGATAAGACAGTTAAGAAATCAGATGATAAAGCTGTTAAGGATCCATCAGTAACCCCAGTTACAGATCCAAGCAACTTGACTGACGCTGAGAAAGCTAAAGTAGCAGAAGAAGTTAAGAAAGCTAACCCAACAGCGAAAGATGTTGAAGTAGGCAAAGATGGCACAACAACTGTAACCTTCCCAGATGGTACAACAGCGGTTATCCCAGCCGATAAGACAGTTAAGAAATCAGATGATAAAGCTGTTAAGGATCCATCAGTAACTCCGGTTACAGATCCAAGCAACTTGACTGACGCTGAGAAAGCTAAAGTAGCAGAAGAAGTTAAGAAAGCTAACCCAACAGCGAAAGATGTTGAAGTAGGCAAAGATGGCACAACAACTGTGACCTTCCCAGATGGCACAACAGCGGTTATCCCAGCCGATAAGACAGTTAAGAAATCAGATGATAAAGTCGTTAAAGATCCATCAGTAACCCCAGTTACAGATCCAAGCAACTTGACTGACGCTGAGAAAGCTAAAGTAGCAGAAGAAGTTAAGAAAGCTAACCCAACAGCGAAAGATGTTGAAGTAGGTAAAGATGGCACAACAACTGTAACCTTCCCAGATGGTACAACAGCGGTTATCCCAGCCGATAAGACAGTTAAGAAATCAGATGATAAAGCTGTTAAGGATCCATCAGTAACCCCAGTTACAGATCCAAGCAACTTGACTGACGCTGAGAAAGCTAAAGTAGCAGAAGAAGTTAAGAAAGCTAACCCAACAGCGAAAGATGTTGAAGTAGGCAAAGATGGCACAACAACTGTAACCTTCCCAGATGGTACAACAGCGGTTATCCCAGCCGATAAGACAGTTAAGAAATCAGATGATAAAGCTGTTAAGGATCCATCAGTAACTCCGGTTACAGATCCAAGCAACTTGACTGACGCTGAGAAAGCTAAAGTAGCAGAAGAAGTTAAGAAAGCAAATCCAACTGTAACAGATGTAACAGTAGGTAATGATGGTACAGCTACAGTTACTTACCCAGATGGCACAACAGCTGTTATCCCAGCAGATAAGACAGTTAAGGAATCAGCAGATAAGGAACTTAAGGTCCCAGCTGTAACCCCAGTTACAGATCCAAGTAACTTGACTGATGCCGAAAAAGCTAAGGTAGTAGAAGAAGTTAAGAAAGCTAACCCAACAGTAACTGACGTTAAGGTTGACAAAGATGGTACAACAACTGTAACTTACCCAGATGGAACAACAGCCGTTATTCCAGCAGATAAGACAGTTAAGGAATCAGCAGATAAGGAACTTAATGATCCAGCTGTAACCCCAGTTACAGATCCAAGCAACTTGACTGATGTAGAGAAATCTAAGGTAGCTGACGAAGTTAAGAAAGCTAATCCAACCGTAACAGATGTAACGATAGGTAATGACGGTACAACCACAGTCACTTATCCAGATGGAACAACAGCGGTTATCCCAGCCGATAAGACAGTTAAGAAATCAGATGATAATAGTACTAAGGATCCAGCCGTAACGCCAGTTGTAGATCCAAGCAACTTGACTGATGCGGAAAAAGCTAAGGTAACCGACGAAGTTAAGAAAGCTAATCCAACTGTAACAGATGTAACAGTAGGTAATGACGGTACAGCAACTATTACTTACCCAGATGGCACAACAGCCGTAATCCCAGCCGATAAGACAGTTAAGAAATCAGCTGATAAAGTTATTAAAGATCCAGTGGTAACTCCAGTTGTAAATCAAAGTAATTTAACTGAGGCGGAGAAAGTTAAAGTGACTGATGAAGTTAAGAAAGCTAATCCAACCGTAACAGATGTAGCAGTCGGCACCGACGGTACAGCCACAGTCACTTATCCAGACGGAACAACAGCCGTTATCCCATCAGATAAGACAGTTAAGGAATTAGCAGATAAAGAAATTAAGGATCCATCAGTAACTCCGGTTACAGATCCAAGCAACTTGACTGATGCAGATAAAGCTAAGGTAGCTGACGAAGTTAAGAAAGCTAACCCAACAGCGAAAGATGTTGAAGTAGGTACCGACGGTACAGCTACAGTCACTTACCCAGATGGCACAACAGCCGTTATCCCAGCAGATAAGACAGTTAAGAAATCATCTGATAAAGAGGTTAAAGATCCATCAGTAACCCCAGTAACAGATCCAAGCAACTTGACTGATGCAGAAAAAGGCAAAGTAGCAGAGGAAGTTAAGAAATCCAACCCAACTGTAACAGATGTTAAGGTTGAGAAAGATGGCACAACAACTGTCACTTACCCAGATGGCACAACAGCCGTTATTCCAGCAGATAAGACAGTTAAGAAATCATCTGATAAAGAGGTTAAAGATCCATCAGTAACCCCAGTAACAGATCCAAGCAACTTGACTGATGCTGAAAAAGGCAAAGTAGCAGAGGAAGTTAAGAAATCAAACCCAACTGTAACAGACGTTAAGGTTGAGAAAGATGGTACAACAACTGTAACCTACCCAGATGGCACGACAGCTGTTATCCCAGCAGATAAGACAGTTAAGAAATCAGCTGATAAAGCTGTTAAGGATCCATCAGTAACCCCAGTAACAGATCCAAGCAACTTGACTGATGCTGAAAAAGGTAAAGTAGCAGAAGAAGTTAAGAAAGCTAACCCAACCGTAACTGACGTTAAGGTTGACAAAGATGGCACAACAACTGTAACTTACCCAGATGGCACAACAGCCGTTATTCCAGCCGATAAGACAGTTAAGAAATCAGCTGATAAAGATGTTAAAGATCCATCAGTAACTCCGGTTACAGATCCAAGCAACTTGACTGATGCTGAAAAAGGTAAAGTAGCAGAAGAAGTTAAGAAATCAAACCCTACAGTAAGTAAGGTAGAAGTTGGCAACGACGGTACAACAACTGTAACTTACCCAGATGGCACAACAGCTGTAATTCCAGCCGATAAGACAGTTAAGAAATCAGCTGATAAAGCTGTTAAGGATCCATCAGTAACCCCAGTAACAGATCCAAGCAACTTGACTGATGCAGAAAAAGCTAAAGTGGCCGACGAAGTTAAGAAATCAAACCCTACAGTAAGTAAGGTAGAAGTTGGCAACGACGGTACAACAACTGTAACTTACCCAGATGGCACGACAGCTGTTATCCCATCAGATAAGACAGTTAAGAAATCATCTGATAAAACTGTTAAGGATCCATCAGTAACCCCAGTAACAGATCCAAGCAACTTGACTGATGCAGAAAAAGGTAAGGTAGCAGAAGAAGTTAAGAAAGCTAATCCAACTGTAACGGATGTTAAGGTTGAGAAAGATGGTACAACAACTGTAACCTACCCAGATGGTACGACAGCTGTTATCCCAGCAGATAAGACAGTTAAGAAATCAGCTGATAAAGTAGTCACAAATCCAACAGTAACTCCTGTTGTAGATCCAAGTAACTTGACTGATGCCGAAAAAGCTAAGGTAGCCGACAAAGTTAAGAAAGCTAATCCAACAGCAAGCAAGGTAGAAGTAGGAAATGATGGCACAGCAACAGTAACCTTCCCAGATGGTTCAGTAGTAGTCTTGACCCCAGCGAAGACAGTGAAATCAGCTGATTCAAATGGCGTTAAGAACCCATCAGTAACCCCAGTTACAGATCCAAGTAACTTGACTGATGCAGAAAAAGCTAAGGTAGCCGACGAAGTTAAGAAAGCTAACCCAACAGCAACAGATATCAAGGTTAACAATGACGGATCAGTAGTTGTAACCTTTGCAGATGGATCAGTAGCAGTAATTGCAAGTGAGAAAGCTGTTAAGGAAGCAACTAAAGAGTCAGCTGCTAACCAATCAGCTAAGAAAGCTGGAGCGAAAGAATTGCCAAATACTGGTACAGAGCAATCTAACGCTTCACTTGGCTTAGCACTTCTTGCAGCAGCGACAGGTGGACTTCTCTTCGCTAAAAAACGCAAGGAAGAAGAGTAATTTATCATTACTCTGATAAAGCATACTTGAGAATCTTGATTCTATGAGTTTGCTAGAAAAACCGTAAGAAGAAATTCTTACGGTTTTTTTGATGAATAATATTAGGAGAATGGTGGAATGTCAGTCTTACAGATCTTTAAAACACTAAAAATTCAATTGAATAGCTGTTCAATGTATATGCTATTTTTCCTATAGAAGAAAAGTTAATGTTGCCATCTTTTAAGTATCTTGATGTTTAGTGGATTGAAATAAGATATGAACAAAGAGTTTAGGAAAGTCAAATTAATTTCTAAAAATGTTTTAGAACCCGTAGCGTACTATTATAGGTTCAATCCACTATAACATTGTAAACTTGTATGAGGACAGAAAAAACGTTGAGATCATCAACGTTTTTTTAATATAATGGAGCCGGTGGGAGTCGAACCCACGTCCAAACACCTGCTAACATATTTGTCTACAACCATAGGTTATGTATTGTTTTAACAGTCCCTCGACACATAACTCAAGCCTAGGAACTGCGAGTCTATATATCTCTTATCAAACTGCTAGACAAAGCTTGATCGTATCTCGCTAATAATAAGACCTGTCATCAGACACGAGCAATCCGAATCGGGTCACGCCTGCTGGTTTTTAGGCAGCTAGAGCGTAAGAAGTGTTATTTTTTGCAGTTATATTTAACTGAGCGTTTACGTCGCCACACGAGTCGCAAAATATGCCTCATAATGCCTGTCGAATCCGTAACGACCCCAAAAGACAATACAACTATTATACCTTATCTATTGGGAAAATGCAAAAGCTGAGTAAAGGTTAGCATTTGCTTTGTTTTTAGGGCTTGTCTGATACTCTAAGGGCTAAATATTTTTGCTGCTTGTAAGAAATAATTGGGAAGGTTTATGGAGAAAGAGATGGTCTGAGCTATAGAGTATTTGACTTGTTATTTCCGAGAAACCTTGTTGGCTGAGACTTTCTTCAAGTTCAGAAATGATAAAACCGTGTGTCTCTCCAGCTGGTAGAGTAAAATCAGCGATAAAGAGTTGTCCGCCATGAGTTAAATGTTCCTTGAACATAGATAGACTGTCATCAAGATTAGGCATATGATGAAGAACTCGACTGACGATAATAAGATCGAACTCTTCTTCAAGTGGTTCAAGTAATAAATCCTGTTGAATCAAGTATAGGTTTTGAAGTTTTTGACTTTCAATCTTGATACGAGCTTGCGCAAGCATCTTGTCTGCAATATCAAGCAAGGTCACTGATTTAGCTTGTTTGGCAAGAGGAAGGGCGATAAGGCCAGTTCCACCTCCAAAGTCTAGGATTGATTTGTTTGACAAATCAGGCACTTGTTTTACTAGATGCTGGCAAACAAGATCGGCCAGAAATTGATTTTGGGGAGAATCAAATGATTCTGCTCGATGATTAAAATGATGTTCCATATTTCTAGTCTAGCATAAAGTTTGGCAGTTTAACATTCCCCGCTTATTTTCTAGTAAAGAAATAAGCAAAAAGATTTCTCTCAAAATGCGGTGGGACAGGAATCGATAGACAAAGTCTCGATTTCGTAGTCCCAGCCCCGCGAGAATGATTAGGAGCTTTTTGAAATCTAAAAGACGAACAAAAAGTTCAATCAGCTACCGCGTCAAAGTTTGATTGTTAATAAAAAGTGAGGCCGGGATTTTTTGTCCCAATCTCTTGTTATTCTGCAGCTTGTTGCCAACGTTTTGCTAGAGTCCGTGAAAGGCTTGAAATAGCTAGATTGAAGCTGAAGTAGATTAGGGCGATCAGGATATATAAGCTGAAAACCTGTTCCGGTTCAAAGTATCGGCCCATGAGAATTTGACTAGCACCAAAAAGCTCTTGGAGGGCGATTACAGAGTATAGAAGACTTGTATCCTTAATCACTGTTACAAATTGAGAGATGATGGCTGGGAGCATCTTGCGGATGGCTTGCGGTAGGATGATGTGATAGAGGATTTGGCGATAGGAGAAACCTTGTGCCATTCCAGCCTCGTATTGTCCTTGATCTACTGCGTTAAGACCACCTCGGATAATTTCAGCAAGGGCTGCTGATGTAAAGAGAGTAAAGGCAGTGATTCCAGCCGGAGTAGACTTCATTTTAAAGACTAAAAAAATAGTGAAAATCCAGAGTAGATTAGGAACATTTCGTACAAATTCAATGTAGACACTAGCAAGGATTCGTAATAGGGTGTTTTTTCCGTTACGCATGACAGCAAGGATGGTTCCAATTGCTGTTGAGAGTGTGATAGCAATCAAAGAGATATAGAGGGTTAGACCAAAACCTTTTAAAATAAAGATGAGGTTGTCTAGACTGAGAACTTCAAGAATACTTTCCATAAAAACCTCCTAAAGTGAATAAGCTTTTTTGTTAGCTTGCTCCATTTTTCGTCCAAATTGGGCGACAGGGAAGCAGAGGGCAAAGTAGAAGAAGGCGGCACCTAAAAAGGCAGGGACATAGTTTCCGTTGAGTGCGGACCAAGATTTGGTGACAAACATGAGGTCAACTCCAGAAATGATAGCTACTGTCGAAGTATTCTTAATCAGGTTGACGACTTGGTTGGTCAAGGGAGGGAGAATGATGCGAAATGCCTGCGGTAAGATAATCAAGCGCATTGCATTTGCGTAGGTGAATCCCTGAGAAAAAGCGGCTTCTAGTTGGCCTCTAGGGATAGATTGAATTCCTGACCGAATGACCTCAGCGATATAGGCGCCGTGGTAGAGTCCGACACAAAGAACGGCAGTCCAGTAGATAGGAATCATGATAGTATGGTTACTAATCAGAGGCAAGCCGTAAAATACAATAACGAACTGAACTAGGAGAGGGGTGTTTTGATAAAATTCGACAAAGATACGGGACAAGATCCGTAAGCTGCCATGTTTGCTAGTGGATAAGGTACCAAATAGGATGCCTAATAGCATGGCTAAGGTAAAAGAACCTAGAGCGATAGCTATAGTAAAGAGAAATCCGTTAAAAAATTGATCAAAATGTTGAAAAAAAGCTGTCCAAGATGATGAATCTATCATGTAGCTACCTCCTTATTCTGCTGAGTGTTTGGAAGGTTTGAGATTGTAGCGATCGTATAAGTCCTGCAAGGTTCCGTCCTGACTCCATTTGACAACCAATTGATCTAGGTAGTCATTCAGTTGCGTGTTCGTTTTTTTAGTTACAATACCATAGTCAGAAGGTTTGAAGCTATCGTCAAGTAGTTCTGTTCTTTTGCTGGTATAGCCGGAAAGGATAGAACGGTCTACCGAGAAGGCATCAATCCGATGGGCGTGGAGGGAGGTGATTAATTCAGGATAAGATCCGAGTTCGACAAATTTAAAGGCAAGGCCTTTTTTCTTACCCAAGTCGCTAATCAGTTTTTGAGTGATGGATCCTTGTGCGACTCCAATGGTTTTTCCGTTTAAATCTTCAATATCTTTAATCTTACCTGATTTATTTACCAAAAATCCACAGGCGTCTGTATAGTAAGGGCTGGTGAAGTTGTAGAGTTTTTTTCGCTCATCTGTGATAGTGAAGGTGGCGATATCCATATCCACTTGTTCGTTGTCTAACAGAGGACCACGAGTTTGAGCAGTAACTGGAACGTAGCGGACCTTGACCTTGAGTTGGTCTGCAATCAGTTTAGCTAAATCTGTTTCAATACCTGAGAATTCTCCTGTTTTCGGATTTTTATAGCCGAAATTCGGGACGTCTTGTTTGACGCCGACAACGATTTCTCCCTTTTTTTGGATATCTGCGATACTGGTACCTGCTTGAACTGATGTCACAAATCCAAAACTTAAAAGGCTGGTAACTACTATTGCAAGAAAGAAATTCTTTTTCATAGGCTTCTCCTTATTTGACCTTGTCACTTTCGTGGTTAATAATCTTGCTGAGAAATTGTTGGGCGCGCGGTTCACTTGGGTGATCAAAAAATGCATCCACATCTGTTGTATCGACCAGGACTTGTCCATTCGCCATAAAGATGATGCGATCAGCTACCTTACGAGCGAAGCCCATTTCGTGTGTGACGATCATCATATTCATGCCGTCGTGAGCTAGTTTTTGCATAACAGCTAGGACATCACCGATTGTTTCGGGGTCGAGAGCTGAGGTTGGTTCATCAAAGAGTAGGAGTTCAGGTTTCATAGCTAGGCCTCTAGCGATAGCTACTCGTTGCTTTTGTCCGCCTGATAAGGTGGCTGGATAGGAATCTTTCTTATCCCACATATTTACAAATTCTAAATATTTTTGTGCAGTTTTTTGAGCCTCTTTGGGATCTTTGTCTAGTACTTTAATCGGTGCGAGAGTTACATTTTCTAACACAGTCTTATGTGGATAAAGATTAAAATGTTGGAAAACCATACCTACTTCCTTGCGGAGAGGGACCAAATCCTTTTGGCTAGCACCTGCTACTTGGTGTCCGTTTACCAGAAGACTTCCACTATCAATCGCCTCTAGACCATTGATAGTACGGATAAGAGTTGACTTTCCAGAACCAGATGGTCCAAGTAACACAACGACTTGGCCTTTTTCAAAACGAAGGTTGATATTCTGGAGTGCGTGGTAGTCTCCGTAATACTTTTCAACAGCTTTAAATTCTACTAAAGTCATAATCATTCTCCTTTGTGTTAGGTTTTGTAACATAGATTCTACAACAAAAGCGTTTTCCTGTCAAATGATATTACAAAGAAATTAGTAAAACTTTGATAAAAGCAAAGCAGATAGAGAAAAACTGAAAATCATGTTATAATAAAACGATAGAATCGTAAGAAAGAGTGGATGATTTTTTTGATAATTCCTACTTATAATTGGCAATTTGCTCCGCAAGTTGAGGATGCGGATTTTACAAAGATAGCCAAGAAAGCTGGTTTGGGTCCTGAAGTGGCTCGTTTGTTATTTGAACGAGGTATTAAGGATGAGACCGGTCTGAAAAAATTTTTAGAACCTTCTTTGGATGATTTGCATGATCCTTACCTTCTGCATGATATGGAAAAAGCAGTGGAGCGGATTCGTCAGGCTATTGAGCAAGGGGAGTTGATTCTCATTTATGGTGACTACGATGCGGATGGAATGACTTCGGCTTCCATTGTCAAGGAAAGTTTAGAGCAGATAGGTGCTGAGTGTCTTGTTTACCTTCCCAATCGCTTTACAGATGGTTATGGTCCAAATGCCAGTGTCTATAAATATTTCATTGAACAGCAGGGCGTGTCTTTGATTGTGACGGTGGATAATGGTGTGGCGGGACATGAGGCTATTGATCTGGCCCAGTCTCTGGGAGTAGACGTCATTGTGACCGACCACCATTCTATGCCTGAGGATTTACCAGATGCCTATGCTATTATTCATCCTGAACATCCAGGGGCGGACTATCCTTTCAAGCATCTAGCAGGCTGTGGTGTCGCTTTTAAGTTGGCTTGTGCCCTTTTGGAAGAAGTGCAGGTTGAGTTGTTAGACTTGGTTGCTATCGGTACAATTGCCGATATGGTTAGCTTGACGGACGAAAATCGCATCATGGTCCAATATGGTCTTGATATCTTGCGCAATACTCAACGAATGGGCCTGCAAGAAATGTTTGAAATCGCTGGGATTTCGAGTAGTGATGTGACAGAAGAGACGGTTGGTTTTCAGTTAGCGCCTCGCTTAAATGCCCTAGGGCGCTTGGATGATCCTAATCCAGCTATTGATTTGTTGACTGGATTTGACGATGAGGAAGTGCATGAAATCGCCCTTTTGATTCATCAAAAGAATGAAGAACGTAAGGAAATTGTTCAGTCCATTTACGATGAAGCCAAAGGCATGGTAGATCCTGAGAGAAGTGTTCAAGTTTTGGCTAAGGAAGGCTGGAATCCGGGAGTTCTTGGAATTGTAGCTGGGCGCTTACTTGAAGAACTGGGTCAGACAGTCATTGTCTTGAATATCGAAGATGGACGCGCCAAGGGTAGTGCTCGAAGCATTGAAGCGGTTGATATTTTTGAAGCTTTGGACCCGCATCGAGAACTGTTTATCGCCTTTGGTGGTCACGCAGGCGCTGCAGGTATGACCCTTGAAGAGGATAAGTTGGAAGTCTTATCTGATCTTTTGGAAGCCTATATCCGAGAAAAAGGCGCAGATGCCCAAGGTAAAAACAATCTATTTTTAGACGAAGAACTGGATTTAGAGGCCTTGAGTCTGGAGACGGTCAAAAGTTTTGAACGTCTAGCTCCTTTTGGGATGGATAACCAAAAACCTGTCTTCTATATTCGAGATTTTCAAGTTGAAAATGCTCGCGTTATGGGGGCTGGTAATGCTCATCTCAAGCTGAAAATTTCCAAAGGTGAGGCTAGTTTTGAGGTGGTCGCTTTTGGACAAGGAAAATGGGCGACTGAATTCTCACAGACCAAGCAACTGGAATTGGCAGTGACTCTTTCTGTCAACCAATGGAATGGACAAACAACCTTGCAGTTGATGATGGTTGATGCCCGTGTTGAAGGTGTCCAACTCTTTAACATCCGTGGTAAGAATGCCCTGTTGCCAGAAGGGGTACCTGTTTTGGACTTTAGGCAAGAGTTGCCTGATGTGACCTCTTGTTCAGCTATTGTCGTAAAAAATATTCCTGAAGATTTATCCCTTCTTAAGAAAATCTGCCAGGAGCAGAATTTTTCTGCTATTTACTTTAAAAATGATATAGCCAAGGCCTACTACTTGACAGGATATGGAACGAGAGAGCAGTTTGCAAAATTGTATAAAACCATCTATCAGTTCCCAGAGTTTGATATTCGCTATAAACTCAAGGACTTGGCGGCCTATCTCAAGATTGAGCAAATTCTATTAGTCAAAATGATCCAGATATTTGAAGAGCTTGGCTTTGTGACCATTGAAAATGGAGTCATGAGGGTGAATAAAGAGGCTGAAAAGCGTGATATAGCTGAGAGTCAGATTTATCAAAAGCTGAAACAAACTGTTAAGGATCAAGAGATTATGGCTCTTGGAACAGTTCAGGAAATCTATGATTTCTTAATGGAAAAAAGTGAATAGAGATAGAAAGAGTTGGCTTGCTGACTCTTTTTGTTTGCTCTTAAGTGGAAGTTGGTTGGAGTAGAAAATGGAGAAAGAGGTGGAAAAGAAATTCCTAGTAGATTATAAACACTGACAGGAAGGATTGAAGTGAGTTTATCTTTGTTCAGGGGATGCTTTTGGATATGTATGATTTTTGTGATAAGAGATAAAGTTGCTTGCCATGCTGATTTTTATTAGAAGCTTATGTCTAAAAGTGTGTGATATAAAGGTTGATGGAGGATAAGGATTTTGGGAGCAAACAGAAGCTACTGTGGCCGAGAAGTACTTGTTAATCTTGTCGAAGTAGTTGAAGATTCGAGGTGATCTGACGGCTTAGTCGGAATTTAGCCATCTTGTAATTATAAGATAAAAACAGATGGTTGAAGTCGGATTATGTGTGAGATTCATTTTGAATATTAGTAAAAAAATGGTATAATGAATGGAAAAGATTCGGCTGAAAGTGAATTGGACTTTCAGAAAAAGAGAGCTTTTAAAGCTCTACAAACAAGTTGAAGTGACTATTCGGAGGAAAAATGAATACTATTAAATTAACAACACTTGGAGGTGTGCGTGAAAATGGTAAAAACATGTACATCGCAGAAATTAACGACTCGATTTTTGTATTAGACGCAGGTTTGAAATATCCTGAAAATGAACAGTTGGGTGTCGATGTCGTTATTCCAAATATGGACTATCTGTTTGAAAATAGCGACCGTATTGCTGGGGTTTTCTTAACACACGGGCATGCGGATGCGATTGGCGCCCTTCCTTATCTCTTGGCAGAAGCTAAGGTTCCTGTATTTGGCTCAGAGTTGACCATCGAACTTGCCAAGCTTTTTGTTAAGGGAAATGACAGTGTCAAGAAATTTGATGATTTCCATGTGATTGATGAAAATACAGAGATTGATTTTGGTGGGACTGTTGTGTCCTTCTTCCGTACAACCCACTCTATCCCAGAAAGTTTGGGTGTGGTCTTAAAAACGTCTGAAGGAAATGTTGTTTACACAGGAGATTTCAAGTTTGACCAAACGGCTAGTGAATCCTATGCCACTGACTTTGGTCGATTGGCAGAGATTGGTCGTGAAGGAGTCCTGGCTCTTCTAAGTGATTCGGCCAATGCAGATAGCAATATCCAAGTAGCCAGTGAAAATGAAGTTGGTGTAGAAATCACGCAAACCATCTCTGACTGGGATGGACGCATCATCGTTGCTGCAGTTGCAAGTAACCTTTCTCGTATCCAGCAAGTTTTTGATGCAGCCGCGGAGACAGGACGCCGTGTTGTCTTGACAGGATTCGATATTGAAAATATCGTCCGTACAGCCATTCGCCTTAAAAAACTATCTCTGGCAAATGAAAGACTTTTGATTAAGACCAAAGAAATGTCCCAATTTGAAGACCATGAGTTGATTATCCTTGAGACAGGTCGAATGGGGGAACCGATTAATGGACTTCGTAAGATGTCGATCGGCCGTCACCGTTATGTTGAAATCAAGGAAGGAGACTTGGTCTATATCGTTACAACACCATCGATTGCCAAAGAGGCTATGATGGCGCGTGTGGAAAATATGATCTACCAAGCTGGAGGTGTGGTTAAAACTATTACCCAAAGTTTGCGAGTGTCTGGACACGGAAATGCGCGTGATCTTCAATTGATGATTAATCTCTTGCAACCCAAGTATCTTTTCCCGATCCAGGGTGAATATCGTGAGTTGGATGCCCATGCCAGAGCTGCTATGGCAGTTGGCATGTTGCCAGAACGGATTTTCATCCCTAAAAAGGGCACAACCATGTCTTATGAGCATGGAGATTTTGTCCCATCTGGTGCCGTTACCGCAGGAGATGTCTTGATTGATGGGAATGCCATCGGAGATGTCGGCAATGTCGTTCTTCGTGACCGTAAGGTTTTGTCGGAGGATGGAATTTTCATCGTTGCGATTACTGTCAACCGTCGTGATAAGAAAATTATCGCCAAAGCTCGAGTGCATACGCGTGGATTTGTCTATCTCAAGAAGAGTCGAGATATTCTGCGTGAAAGTTCAGAGTTGATTAACCAAACGGTTGAAGAATATCTTCAAGGAGAAGAATTTGACTGGGCAGAACTCAAAGGTAAGGTTCGTGACAATTTGTCTAAATTCCTCTTTGATCAAACAAAACGCCGCCCAGCTATTTTACCAGTTGTTATGGAAGCAAAATAAGTATCGGATAGAAGGTGAAAAAGTCGAATTTCGGCTTTTTCTTATCTTAAATGAATAAGGAGCAAGTTATGGCAGTAATGAAGATTGAGTATTACTCAGAAGTTTTAGATATGGAGTGGGGAGTGAATGTTCTCTACCCGGATGCGTCTCGGGTTGAGGAGCCAGATTCTACAGATATTCCTGTTCTTTATCTCCTTCATGGGATGTCAGGGAATCACAACAGTTGGCTCAAACGGACCAATGTAGAGCGCTTGGTGCGAGGGACCAATCTGATTGTTGTCATGCCTAATACAAGTAATGGTTGGTATACAGATACTCAGTATGGCTATAACTACTATACAGCTCTAGCAGAAGAACTGCCTAAAGTGCTCAAACGTTTCTTCCCTAATATGTCTAGCAAGCGTGAAAAAACTTTTATCGCTGGCCTTTCAATGGGAGGCTACGGTTCCTTCAAGTTGGCTTTGTCAACCAATCGTTTCTCACATGCTGCTAGTCTTTCTGGAGCCCTTAGTTTCGAAGAGTTTTCTCCAGAAAGTCAAAATCTTGGAACGCTTGCTTACTGGCGAGGTGTTTTTGGTAAGCTTGATAACTGGGAAACTAGTCCCTATTCGCTTGAAACCCTTGCTAAAAAGTCAGACAAGAAGACCAAACTCTGGGCTTGGTGTGGCGAACAAGATTTCTTGTATGTTGCCAATAACCTAGCGGTGAAGAACCTCAAGAAGCTAGGTTTTGATATTTCTTATAGTCATAGTCCAGGAAACCATGAGTGGTATTATTGGGAAAAACAATTGGAACGGTTTTTGGCTACACTGCCGATTGATTTTGTTTTGGAAGAACGCTTGTCTTAGTTTTCTTTCAGCTTAATCGAGTAAAATAAGAAATCTATCTTTAGAATGGGAATCCATGGTTTAAAGGTGGATTCTTATTTTTTTAGAAAGGTGGGCAATTATGGGCTGGATTATTCGTGTGTTATGTCGGTTTTTACTAGGGATTTTGCGTATGTTTTGGCGCCTTGTATGGACGCTTATCTTCTTAATTCTCATCACTTTTGGGATTCTCTGGTATGTGACAGGTGATTTACCTGCTACTTTAAATCAAGTTAGCAAAGTGGTCCAAGTCGGTCAAGCAGGTTGGGATCAATGGCAAGAAACTGGTAAGTTGCAAGGCTTGTCTCAGACTGATCATCATCAAGATTCAGGAGTAAAATGGTCAAAGGCGCAAGCAACTATCTATATTGATCCTCAAATGGATGCCACTTTCCCAAAGGCCTACCTTGAAGCTATTGCTAACTGGAATCAGACTGGGGCTTTTAACTTTGAGCTTGTAACAGAAGCGGATCAGGCCGATATTTTCGCTACCGAAATGAATGATGGTTCCACATCTGTTGCCGGTGAGGCGGAGAGTCAGACAAATCTCCTAACCAAACAATTCACTTCTATAACAGTTCGTTTGAATCATTATTATCTATCTAATCCAAACTATGGCTATACCTATGATCGCGTCTTGCATACGGCCGAGCATGAGCTAGGACATGCCATTGGCTTGGAACATACTAATGAAGTGTCAGTCATGCAACCAGCAGGTTCTTATTATGGTATTCAGGCTCAAGATGTTCAAGTAGTTCAAGAACTATATGAGTCTGGAGAATAAGTGATTTTCAAACGAAAAATAGAGCTCCTTGATGTAAGCAATGAAGGGGGCTTTTTGCTATAATGGAACTATGAATAACTTGATTAAATCAAAACTGGAGCTCTTGCCGACCAGCCCTGGTTGTTACATTCACAAGGATAAAAACGGCACGATTATCTATGTAGGAAAGGCTAAAAATCTGCGTAATCGCGTGAGGTCATACTTCCGCGGAAGTCATGATACCAAGACAGAAGCCCTAGTTTCTGAGATTGTAGATTTTGAGTTTATTGTCACGGAGTCTAATATTGAGGCCCTCCTTCTGGAAATCAACCTGATTAAGGAAAACAAGCCTAAGTACAATATTATGCTCAAGGACGATAAGTCCTATCCTTTCATCAAAATTACCAATGAGCGCTATCCTCGCTTGATTATCACCCGTCAGGTCAAAAAAGACGGAGGTCTCTATTTTGGACCCTATCCGGATGTGGGGGCAGCCAATGAAATCAAGAGACTTCTGGGTCGGATTTTTCCATTTCGCAAGTGCACCAATCCACCATCAAAGGTCTGTTTTTATTACCATATCGGCCAGTGCATGGCTCATACCATCTGTAAGAAAGACGAGATTTTTTTCAAAGCTATGGCCCAGGAGGTCTCTGATTTCTTGAAAGGTCAGGATGATAAAATCATCGATGAGCTAAAGGGGAAGATGACATCGGCGGCTCAGAGTATGGAATTTGAGCGTGCGGCTGAGTACCGAGATTTGATTCAGGCTATTGGTACTCTTCGGACCAAACAAAGAGTCATGGCCAAAGATCTTCAAAACCGTGATGTCTTTGGTTACTATGTGGATAAGGGTTGGATGTGCGTCCAGGTTTTCTTTGTCCGTCAGGGCAAGTTGATTGAACGCGATGTCAATCTCTTTCCTTACTACAATGATCCAGATGAGGATTTCTTGACCTATGTGGGACAATTTTATCAAGAAAAATCTCACTTAGTTCCCAATGAAATTCTGATTCCTCAGGATATTGATGAAGAAGCCGTCAAGGCCTTGGTGGATACCAAAATTCTCAAACCCCAACGCGGTGAGAAGAAGCAGCTGGTCAATCTGGCTATAAAAAATGCGCGTGTTAGTCTAGAGCAGAAGTTTAATCTGTTAGAGAAATCAGTTGAAAAGACTCAAGGGGCTATTGAAAATCTGGGACGACTTCTACAAATTCCAACCCCAGTCCGCATCGAGTCTTTTGATAACTCTAATATTATGGGGACTAGTCCAGTCTCTGCTATGGTTGTTTTTGTCAACGGAAAACCGAGCAAGAAGGATTACCGTAAGTACAAGATAAAAACAGTTGTTGGGCCAGATGACTACGCAAGTATGCGAGAGGTTATTCGTAGACGTTATGGACGAGTCCAACGAGATGGTTTGACACCGCCTGACTTAATCGTTATTGATGGAGGACAAGGTCAGGTAAATATTGCTAAGCAGGTTATCCAAGAAGAGTTAGGCTTAGATATTCCTATCGCAGGTCTGCAAAAAAATGACAAGCATCAAACTCATGAGTTGCTCTTTGGAGACCCTCTTGAGGTGGTAGAATTGTCTCGTAATTCTCAGGAATTTTTCCTCTTGCAACGCATCCAAGATGAGGTACACCGCTTTGCGATCACCTTCCACCGTCAACTCCGTTCTAAGAATTCCTTCTCCTCTCAATTGGATGGGATTGAAGGCTTGGGTCCTAAACGCAAGCAGAATTTGATGAAATATTTCAAGTCCTTGACTAAAATCAAGGAAGCCAGCGTGGATGAAATCGTGGAAGTCGGTATACCAAGAGCAGTGGCAGAGGCAGTTCATCAACACTTAAATCCCCAAGAGCGTGTAGAACTAGCACAGGTTGCAGAAGAAAGAGTAAATTACCAAACAGAAGGAAAATCATGAACCATAAAATCACAATTTTATCAGTAATTATGGCAATGTGATATCCTTAGAAGCAGAATTGCAGAATCCTTAGCAAAAACCAATGATTAACATGTCAATCAAGATTTTGCGAACAGTCTATTGTGATAGAATGGAAAATCAGTTATGATACCTATAGAAAAATCAAATCCGTTTGAAGTTGAAAAAATTTGCTTAGAATTATATAAAAAAATGAATTTTCGAAATTATCCTGAATTTAAAAATGATTTAAATAGTTGGGTAGCCAGCAATGTACAAGAACTAGCAAGTGAAGAAGATGCTTTTCTAAAGATAATGACTGGTGAGTATTCATTTTTAGAGAATATTAAAGAATTCTTGGATAATTTCGTAGATGAAAAACCTAGATTAGCAGAGTATCTAAAAAAATCCTACGACAAGATTGATTCTGAACTGAGAAAGAAAATAATTGATTTAAAAAACGTTTCGGTATGCCCGTATTGTAATCGTAATTATATAAGCTCAACATATAAATTCCTTCAATGTAATAACTGTAATCAAGAGTTATTGGTAATTGATGGGACTGAAAAAGAATGTCCGGGTTGCAAACAAGAAATTAACGGTCAGACTAAAGTAGTAAATACTGCTCAACTAGACCATTTTTTTCCAAAAGACAGCTATCCGCTGTTTGCTGTTTCATTTTATAATTTAATCCCTAGTTGCTATAGTTGCAATCATGTGAAATTAAATAAGGATTTAAAACATAGTCCTTATGATAGCAGTTTTCCATTCGATGATGTAAAGTTTACATACATTCCAAAGTCTACTGATAAGATTGAAATAAAAATTGATTCTTGTAATCCAGACTTTAAAAATGGGATTCGTATTTTGGGTATAGAGGAGCTATATCAAAGCCACATTGATGTAGTCAATGAATTGATTTGGAAAAAAGAAGTATACACAGATAGTTATAGAGAAGGTTTGTCAGAAATCTTAAATCAAACAAACCTTGAATTAAGTGAGGCTGAGGTGAATCGCTTTATAACAGGTCACTACACAGACAAAGAAAATTATGGGAAAAGACCACTTTCAAAAATGGTTACAGATATTAGCAAAGAAATTGGACTAGTAGGAGAAGAAGAATGAAATTAATTGCCTTGGTGATTAAACAGTATGATGAGCTTTTTAAGAATCAGATTTTTAATTTTTCAGACGAATATAAAGTAAATTTTGATTTTGAAACGAATGAATTAAAAATTGACAAAAATCCAGACTATATTGAAAACTTTTATGGAGAGTCTATTTATAATATTTCACCTATAGTTGGTATAAATGGTGTGGGAAAAAGCACAATTTTAAATCTGATAGGCTATTATCATCGAGCGGAAGATCAAAACAAAGATATGAATCAATTTTTCGGTATATATTTAGATACTAATGGTAAATTTTATCTATTCGATAAAAATTTTGATTTATCGTCAGTTACTATAGAAGGTATAGCAGCAGATAAACTTGATATAAGTGGATATTCTGGTACTCCAAAGAATGATAATCTGATTTATATCATGAATGAAGATAGACGTCCAAGCGGAAGCTACGGAGGTTCATCATCATTAGATGTTCACTTAGCAGAATCTTCTAGATGGTATATTTTGAATGGTATTTTTGAAGCTTATGAAGTATTATATTCTCGAGGATTAGTTTCTTCGTCATATAAATTTAGTTTTGGAGTTAGTACGTATTATATTAAAGATTATATTCCAGATAAATATTTAAATGATTGGGAAAATAGAGAGTTTTTCTCCTGGCTCGTTTTGAAAGTAATTGTGAATGTTTGTAATGAGTTCAAGTATTGTTTAAGCGATGAAGAGATTGAAAGATATTTTATAGATGGTAAGTATCTACCACTATTTAATAAAATAAAAAAAGAAATAGAAGAAGAAAAGAGAGGCTTTATAAATTCATTAGTCAATTTCCTAAATTATCTAGAACGATTTATTCACAAGTACAAGATAAAAGAATACAGTGATAGTATAGGAAGTCGGATAGTTGAGTTAGAATATGGAAAAAAGAATTTTGATAATCGAATTGAATTTGAAAAACTATATCTAGACTATGAAAAATTAGAAAAGAATGCATGTTTGAGTGCAATATATGAATTTTATTATAATATGTCTACTGGTGAAACAAATATATTAAAAGTGATGAGTTATGTGAAGTGGTTACAAATGAATTCCTCTCAAGGGACATGTCAATTAGTAGTGGATGAATTAGAATCAGGTATGCATCTTGAATGGTCTAGAAGCTTAATAAATTTTTTAGTTAACTATATAAATGAAATCGATAAAATGGGAGGAATGAACTTCCAACTCATCTTCACAACTCATTCCCCTTATATGCTTTCGGATATTAAACCAGGAAATGTGATTATGCTTGAAAAGAATCAAGAAATGGGATATTCAGAAGGTAAAGTTCTTCAAAATACTTTCGCTAAGAATATCCAAGAAATTATGAAGGAAAATTTGATTGATAATATTTATGGTGATTTTGCCTTAGCGAAGATTGATTCTATGTTAGGTATACTGAATGGAGAAGAAGTGCAAGAAGGAAATGAAGAAGAACTATTAAAAGAAATTCATTTAATCAGCGAGCCTATTCTTCGTAATAAATTATTAGAGATGTATGATAAGAAATACAATACCTCAGAATTTAGTGTTGAAAAACAATTACTCAAATTGGATCTTACTGATGAACAACGCCAGACAGTCAGAGAAATGGTCAGAACAAATAATAGGACAGTTGATACGGAAATTTAATATGAATTTTTAAAATGTTGGAGTGATTAAAGTAGATAATTAAAAAATTAGAATGGAGTATTATCTTCTAAGATATATGCTCTCTCCATATTTGCTCAGCTTTTTTGTTTGAATAGAGAAATACATATTTGTGTGGTTTATTTTAAAGAATGTAATGAGTATGTCTTGGGCTATAACACTTAAACTCCCTCTAGTTTGTCGAGTCACCTGTTGAATATAAAGAATAAAATAGCAAGGAAAGGTTTTTGCTTTAGCGAGTGCAAGCTAGTCAGAATTGTGGTAAAATAGATAAGATATGAATAAAGAATTTCATCATGTAACGGTTATGCTCCATGAGACCATTGATATGCTAGATGTGAAGCCTGATGGTATTTACGTTGATGCGACCTTGGGTGGAGCAGGCCATAGCGAGTATTTATTAAGTAAACTAAGTGAAAAGGGGCATCTCTATGCCTTTGACCAGGATCAAAATGCCATTGATAATGCGCAAAAACGTCTGGCGCCTTATATCGAAAAAGGAATGGTCACCTTCATCAAAGACAACTTCCGTCATTTGCAGCTACGTTTGCAGGAAGCAGGTGTAGAAGAGATTGATGGTATTTGTTATGACTTGGGAGTCTCTAGCCCGCAGTTGGATCAGCGTGAGCGTGGCTTTTCCTATAAAAAGGATGCACCGCTGGATATGCGGATGAACCAAGAAGCTAGTTTGACAGCTTATGAGGTTGTCAATCATTATGACTATCATGACTTGGTACGAATCTTTTTCAAATATGGAGAAGATAAGTTTTCCAAGCAGATTGCTCGAAAGATTGAACAGGCGCGTGAGTTGAAACCGATTGAGACAACGACAGAATTGGCCGAGATTATCAAGTCCGCCAAGCCTGCCAAGGAACTCAAGAAAAAAGGTCATCCAGCCAAGCAGATTTTCCAAGCTATCCGTATTGAGGTCAATGATGAACTCGGGGCTGCAGATGAGTCCATCCAACAAGCTATGGAATTACTAGCAGTGGACGGAAGAATCTCAGTCATTACCTTTCATTCGCTGGAAGATCGTTTGACCAAGCAATTGTTCAAGGAAGCTTCAACAGTAGAAGTGCCAAAAGGCTTGCCTTTCATCCCAGATGATCTTAAGCCCAAGATGGAATTAGTCTCTCGCAAACCGATTCTACCAAGCAAGGAGGAGTTGGAGGCCAATAATCGTTCCCACTCAGCCAAGTTACGAGTAGCTCGAAAAATTCATAAGTAAGGGGATAAAATGGTAGAAAAAAGAGAAACAACGAGCCAATTACTGCAAGCTCGTATCAAGAGGTTTTCACGTGTTGAGAAGGCCTTTTACCTTTCGATTGCCATTACAGCTCTTGTCTTAGCCATCAGTGTGGTCTATATGCAAACCAAGCTCCTGCAAGTTCAAAGTGAATTAACAACTGTCAACAGACAGATTGAGGAGAAAAAGACGGAGCTAGACGATGCCAAGCAAGAGGTCAATGAATTGATTCGCTCAGAACGTCTGGCGGGTGTTGCGGATTCGCAAGACTTGCAATTAAACAATGGAAATATCCGATCGGCGGAGTAATATATGAAAACATGGAAAGAAAAAATAGTACACTTTGCCATTAAGAATCGCAGAACTCCTCTAGAAAACCGCAGACGAGTTGGAAAAAGCCTTAGTCTCTTGGCTGTCATTCTCTTTGCTGTTTTTTTGGTTAACTTTGCGGTGATTATTGGTACGGGAAAGAAGTTTGGTGTTGACCTGGTCAAAGAAGCATATAAGGTTCATCAAACAACTCGAACAGTCCCTGCTAAGAGGGGAACCATTTATGATCGTAATGGAACTCCGATTGCAGAAGATGCAACCTCCTATAATGTTTATGCGGTCATTGATAAGGATTATAAGTCTGCGAATGGAGATATTCTATATGTTGAGGAATCTCAGTACAATAAGGTAGCCGAAATTTTTCATAAGTACTTGGATATGGAGGAGACCTACGTCAAAGATCAACTCTCTCAACCCAATCTCAAACAGGTTTCCTTTGGTACTAAAGGAAATGGGATTACCTACGCAAATATGATGTCCATAAAAAAGGATCTAGAAGCTGCCAAGATTGAGGGAGTGGATTTTACCACAAGCCCCAATCGAAGTTATCCAAATGGGAAATTTGCTTCATCCTTCATTGGTCTAGCCCAGCTCCATGAAAATGAAGATGGTTCGAAGAGCCTTATTGGAACATCTGGTATTGAAAGCTCCTTGAATAGCTTGTTAGCAGGGACAGATGGTATTATTACCTATGAAAAAGACCGTCTAGGTAATATCGTTCCTGGTACGGAACAAGTCACTCAACAAACCGTAGATGGAAAAGATGTCTACACGACCATATCTAGTCCTTTGCAATCCTTTATGGAAAGCCAAATGGATGCCTTCCAGGAAAAAGTGAAAGGCAAGTACATGACTGCGACCTTGGTTAGTGCTAAAACGGGAGAGATTCTCGCTACAACTCAAAGACCAACCTTTGATGCTGATACCAAAGAAGGGATTACAGAGGACTTTGTCTGGCGTGATATCCTTTACCAAAGTAACTATGAACCAGGTTCAACCATGAAGGTAATGACTCTGGCGGCGGCTATTGACAATAAAACATTTCCTGGAGGGGAGTATTTTAATAGTAGTGAATTAAAAATTGCTGATGTTACCATCAAGGACTGGGATGTAAATGAAGGCTTGACGAGTGGTGGAATGATGACTTACTTACAAGGATTTGCCCACTCTAGTAATGTCGGAATGACCTTGTTAGAGCAAAAGATGGGAGATGCTACTTGGCTAGACTACCTCAACCGTTTCAAGTTCGGAGTTCCAACTCGTTTTGGTATGACTGATGAATACGCGGGACAACTTCCTGAGGATAACATTGTCAATATTGCCATGAGTTCTTTTGGTCAAGGGATTTCTGTTACTCAAGTGCAAATGCTCAGAGCTTTTACAGCTATTGCTAATGATGGAGTTATGCTAGAGCCTAAGTTTATCAGCGCTCTCTATGACCCGAATGATCAAACCGTCCGTAAATCACAAAAAGAAGTTGTGGGAAATCCTGTCTCTAAAGAAGCGGCAAGCTTGACGCGAGATCACATGGTGATGGTTGGGACAGACCCTATTTATGGTACAATGTACAATCATAGTACGGGTAAAGGAACAGTCAATGTTCCGGGCTATAATGTAGCCTTGAAATCCGGGACTGCCCAGATTGCTGATGAGCAAAATGGAGGATACTTAGTTGGGGAAACCAATCATATCTTTTCTGTAGTAACCATGCATCCTTCTGAAAATCCTGATTTTATTCTCTATGTGACAGTTCAACAACCGGAACATTATTCTGGGATTCCGTTAGGAGAATTCGCAAACCCTATCTTGGAGAGAGCTTCGGCTATGAAAGAATCACTCAATCTTCAATCTACAGCTAAGAATTTGGACCAAGTGACAACTACAACTAGTTATGCAATGCCAGAAATGAAGGATTATAGTCCTGGAGATTTGGCGGAGGAGCTACGTCGGAACCTTGTTCAACCAATTGTTATCGGTTCAGGTACAAAAATTAAGGAAAGCTCTGCAGCAGAAGGGACAAATCTGGATGCTAACGAGCAAATCTTGCTTCTTTCTGATAAGGTAGAGGAGATGCCTGACTTATACGGTTGGACTAAGAAAAATATCGAAACCCTTGCTAAGTGGTTGAATATCGAAGTTGAATTTGAGGGTACAGGTAATGTTGTCAAACAACAAAGTGTTCGTGCCAATACAGCTTTAAAAGATTTACAGAAAATAAAAATAACATTAGGAGATTAGAATGCTTATTTCTATCTTTGCTGGAGTGATTGCCTTTATTCTAACAGTCATAGGAATTCCAGCCTTTATCCGTTTTTACCATAAAGCACAGATTACCGGTCAACAGATGCATGAGGATGTCAAACAACACCAAGCAAAAGCCGGGACACCAACAATGGGAGGACTTGTCTTTCTCCTAGCAGGAGTTTTAGTTAGTCTGGTCCTTGCTCTCGTGACTAATCAATTAACCAATAATGTCGGAATGATCCTCTTTATCCTGGTCTTATATGGTTTGGTCGGTTTCTTGGACGATTTCCTCAAGGTTTTCCGCAAAATCAATGAAGGACTTAATCCTAAACAGAAGCTCTTGCTTCAGTTGGTCGGAGGAGTTATCTTCTATTTATTCTATGAAAGAGGAGGAGATATCTTAAATGTATTTGGTTATCCCTTGCATTTAGGTGTTCTGTATATTTTCTTTGCCCTCTTTTGGTTGGTCGGTTTTTCAAATGCAGTTAACCTGACTGACGGAATTGATGGCTTGGCAAGTATTTCGGTGGTGATTAGCCTATCTGCCTATGGAGTTATTGCCTATGTACAAAATCAGCTCGATATCTTACTAGTGATTGTAGCTATGATTGGTGGTCTTCTTGGCTTCTTTGTCTTTAACCACAAGCCTGCTAAAGTTTTCATGGGAGATGTAGGTAGCCTAGCCCTTGGAGGGATGTTAGCGGCTATTTCTATGGCACTGAACCAAGAATGGACGCTGCTTTTGATTGGTTTGGTGTATGTTTTTGAAACAACATCTGTTATGATGCAGGTCAGCTATTTTAAACTGAGTGGAGGTAAGCGTATCTTCCGGATGACACCTGTTCATCACCATTTTGAGCTGGGTGGTTTTTCTGGAAAAGGTCAAGCTTGGAGTGAGTGGAAGGTCGACTTCTTTTTCTGGGGAGTAGGTTTGCTAGCGAGCTTGTTAACCTTGGCTTTCTTGTATCTGTTTTAAAAAATAAATGAGAATAAAAAGCTTGAGGCTGGGACAAAAGTCCTAGCCTCTCAATTGTCTTTGGATTGCCGAGTAAGACGCAGTGGTTGAGTGGGCTTTACTACGCTGATTTCATCAGCTTTTACAGCCCTACTCAACTGTGCGGAGGTGGGACGACGAAATCGAATTCTAACGAATTACCGATTTCTGTCCCACTCTCTTTTTCTGTCTTTTCCTACAGTTTATTGCCCTACCTTTCTCAAAAGTAGGTGAATTTATGATAAAATGGAGATAGAAAGTTTAAATTATGAGTTATTTTAAAAAATATAGATTTGATAAGGCTAAGTTCAAATTAGGCATGCGTACTTTTAAGACGGGTATTGCAGTTTTTCTAGTGCTCTTGACTTTTGGGTTCTTTGGCTGGAAAGGGTTGCAGATTGGAGCTCTGACCGCTGTTTTTAGTTTAAGAGAAGATTTTGACAAGAGTGTACATTTTGGAACTTCGCGTATTTTGGGAAATAGTGTCGGTGGTTTTTACGCCATTGTTTTCTTCCTCTTAAACACTCTATTTCAAGAAGCCTTTTGGGTGACCTTGCTGATCGTTCCAATTTGCACCATGTTAACCATTATGACAAATGTAGCTATGAATAATAAAGCAGGTGTTATCGGTGGTGTTTCAGCTATGTTAATTATTACTCTCTCTATTCCGAGCGGGGAGACTGTTTTGTACGTATTTGCCCGAGTTTTTGAAACATTTATGGGTGTTTTTGTAGCAATTCTTGTAAATTACGATATTGATCGTTTACGGAGTATTTTATTGAAAAAAACAAAATAATGTCACAAGATATAACATTATTGATTGACGATTGAATTTTTTTAGACTATAATAGACAGAAAGAAGGAAGTGTACATGAAGGAAAAAGAATTTCGTCGCAATATGGCAGTTTTCCCTATTGGCAGTGTTATGAAGTTGACCGATCTTTCGGCTCGCCAAATTCGTTATTATGAAGATCAGGACTTGATTAAGCCTGATCGAAACGAAGGCAATCGCCGTATGTACTCGCTGAATGACATGGATCGATTGCTTGAGATTAAGGACTATATCTCTGAAGGTCTGAACATTGCTGCTATCAAGAAAAAATATGCCGAACGTGAGGCGAAAGCCAAGAAACCAGTGAGTCAAACTGAGGTGCGTCGGGCCCTTCGGAATGAAGTTCTTCAACAAAGTCGCTTTGCTTCTCAACAATCACCTTTTGGTCGCGGTTAGGCAACCGCTAGTCGTCATATATAAGGAGAAAAACCATGCCAATCACAGCTGCAGATATTCGTCGTGAAGTTAAGGAAAAAAATGTAACCTTTATCCGTCTCATGTTTTCAGATATTTTGGGAACAATGAAAAACGTCGAAATTCCTGCTACAGATGAACAACTAGACAAGGTTTTGTCAAACAAGGCTATGTTTGATGGATCTTCTATTGAAGGGTTTGTTCGTATCAATGAATCAGATATGTACTTGTACCCTGACCTGGACACATGGACTGTCTTCCCTTGGGGAGATGAGAACGGTAGTGTCGCAGGATTGATCTGTGATGTCTATACAACAGAAGGAGAGCCATTTGCTGGAGATCCTCGAAGCAACCTTAAACGAGCTCTTCATCACATGGAGAAAGTTGGATTCAAATCTTTCAACCTTGGTCCGGAACCAGAATTCTTCCTATTCAAGCTTGATGAGAATGGGGACCCAACTCTTGAGGTAAATGACAAGGGTGGTTACTTTGATTTGGCACCTACAGACCTTGCCGATAATACCCGTCGTGAGATTGTAAATGTCTTGACTAAAATGGGATTTGAAGTAGAAGCCAGTCACCACGAAGTTGCTGTAGGTCAACATGAGATTGACTTTAAGTACGATGAAGTTCTTCGTGCATGTGACAAGATTCAAATCTTTAAACTTGTTGTAAAAACAATTGCGCGTAAACATGGTTTGTATGCAACCTTTATGGCTAAACCAAAATTTGGTATCGCTGGTTCAGGAATGCACTGCAATATGTCCTTGTTTGATGCTGAAGGGAACAACGCCTTCTTTGATCCAAATGATCCAAAAGGAATGCAATTGTCAGAAACAGCCTATCATTTCCTTGGTGGTTTGATCAAGCACGCTTACAATTACACAGCTATCATGAACCCGACAGTTAACTCATACAAACGTTTGGTTCCAGGGTATGAAGCACCGGTTTACATCGCTTGGGCTGGTCGTAACCGTTCACCACTTGTCCGCGTTCCAGCTACACGTGGTATGGGAACTCGACTTGAATTGCGCTCAGTAGACCCAATGGCAAATCCATATATCGCAATGGCTGTTCTTTTGGAAGTTGGTTTGCACGGTATTGAAAACAAAATCGAAGCACCAGCGCCAATCGAAGAAAACATCTATATCATGACTGCAGAAGAGCGTAAAGAGGCTGGCATCACAGACCTTCCATCAACTCTTCACAACGCTTTGAAGGCCATGACAGAAGACGAAGTGGTTAAAGCAGCTCTAGGTGAACACATCTACACTAGCTTTCTTGAAGCTAAACGAATTGAGTGGGCAAGCTATGCAACCTTCGTTTCACAATGGGAAATTGATAACTACCTAGATCTATACTAATGATAAATCAGAAAGATTGTCCGTGAGGACGATCTTTTTTTCTTGCAAATTATATCGAGGTGTGATATATTTTATATAACGAGGTGCGATATATCGAACTAAATAGGAGGTCTGATTAAATGGAATTAACAGATAAGATTAGGCGTGTCTACCTTCCCATGACTGAAACGGGTTTTTATATCTTGTTTTGTCTACAGAAGGAGAACCATGGTTATGGTATTACACAAAAGGTCAAAGAGATGACAGATTCACAAGTATCAATTAGTCCTGGAACTATGTATGGAACCCTGTCAAAGATGGAAAAAGATGGTTTGGTTTCCTTTGTCCGAGAAGAGGAAAAACGTAAAATCTATCAGATAACAGACTTGGGTCGAAAAGTTTTAGAGATTGAGTTGAAACGTATTGAGCGGCTCTATAGAAACAGTCGGGAGGAGCTTTGATGGAAAAGAAAGTTGTTTATAGAATTGCTACCATTGCGGATTATGATAGAGAGGCTCTCTATCTCGGAGAAATGCATGCTCAGGGCTGGAAACTTAAGGAAGTAAGCTACTCTAACTTAGTAGTTGCGGTTAAGTATACTTTTGAAAAGTGCCAACCAGAGCAGGTGATTTATCAGTTGGACTTTTATCCTATGAAAAAGTCAGAGAGAGCTTCCTATTTACAACTATTTAAAGATTGTGGGTGGGAGTATATTACAGACTTTAATGGTTTTTCCTACTTTAGAAAGCTTCATTCTGGAATTGAGTCGGATGCCGAGTTTGAAATTTATAATGACGCTACAGGGAAGTTAGCTATGATCAAACGTATTTTAATAATGCGGATGCTTCCTATTTTGCTTCTCTTTTCAGCGCTACTACCGGTTTTCCCAAAGTTTGTCAGTGGAGGTAGTTCTTTCAGTTGGGAAGTATTTTTGATTTTCATAATAAATTGGGTTTTATTGATAGTTTATGCGATTCAGATTTCTTATATTTTTTGGAGATTGTTTCAAAAGTGGAAAGAATTATCTGATAAATAAGACCATTTTGGAGGTTAGACAATGAATAGCAAAGTACTATTTCGAATGTTTACCATATTTGATTTGGATAAGGTAGAAGATTATTTGCATGAGATGCATTTGAAAGGTTGGAAATTTAAATCGAATCGTTTTGGCTTTTTCTATTTTGAACCATGCCGACCAGATGATGTGATTTACCGTGTGTGGAATACTAGCTATCTTAGAAAAAATGAGGTAGATTTACAAAGTATTAAGGATAGAGGATGGGAATTTGTGGAAAATTGTTCTTATTCTATTTTTCGAAAAGCAACTTGTGATGTAGATTCAAATGATCAATCTTTCATGGACAATCGTCTTCGATGGGCTGATGTGAAATCTAGACTTCGTACATCTACAGTTTCTATCTCTGGCGGTCTAGTTATTTGTATGAGCTTGTTTCGCGAAAGTCTCTCTCAGTCTTTCTTCCTTATTTTTGCCCTTTATGCCCTCATGATTTCTTACCTAATCTATAGTTTTTACAGACTTAAAAAGAAATATCTTGAGAATGTAAGATGATTTTCTAGGACCTCAGACTGATTTTTAGCACTCTTGGTAAAAGAGTGCTAATTTTTTGAGTTTTTGTCTTGACATTCTTTTCTAAGGGTGTATAATAGAATCATAAGTTAGCACTTGGGAGTTACGAGTGCTAAAAAGATCTATCAGAGAGGAGTGACGAGATGGTTACGGAACGTCAACAGAATATTTTAAATCTGATTATTGACATCTTTACCAAAACGCACGAACCTGTTGGATCTAAGGCCTTGCAAGAGTCTATCAACTCTAGTAGTGCTACCATTCGAAATGATATGGCAGCTTTAGAAAAGCAAGGTTTACTTGAAAAGGCACATACTTCCAGTGGTCGTATGCCGAGTGTGGCTGGTTTTCAATACTATGTCAAACACTCCCTATCCTTTGACCGTTTAGCTGAAAATCAAGTTTATGAGATTGTAAAAGCCTTTGATCAAGAATTCTTCAAGCTAGAGGATATTCTTCAAGAGGCGACGAAAATTTTGTCAGACTTGAGTGGTTGTACGGTTGTAGCGCTGGATGTAGAACCAAGTAGGCAGAAGCTAACAGCTTTTGATATTGTTGTCCTCGGACAACATACAGCTCTGGCAGTTTTTACGCTTGATGAGTCTAGAACAGTTACCAGTCAGTTTTTGATTCCGAGAAATTTCTTGCAGGAGGATTTGAATCGCCTCAAGACCATGATTCAAGAACGTTTCTTGGATCAGACTGTTTTGGATATTCACTACAAGATTCGGACAGAGATTCCACAAATTATCCAACGTTACTTCACAACAACGGATAACGTTATGGATCTTATTGAGCATATCTTCAAAGAAATGTTCAATGAAAATATCGTGGTTTCTGGTAAAGTCAATCTTTTGAATTTCGCTAATTTAGCGGCCTATCAATTTTTTGATCAGCCACAAAAGGTAGCTTTGGAAATTCGAGAGAATCTGATTGGTGACCAGATGCAAAGTGTCCGAGTTGCGGATAGCCAAGAATCTTGTCTTGCTGACTTAGCAGTGATTAGCAGTAAGTTCCTGATTCCCTATCGTGGGTTTGGAATTCTGGCGATTATAGGTCCGGTCAATCTGGATTATCAACAATTGGTTAATCAACTTAATGTTGTCAATCGAGTTTTGACTATGAAGTTGACGGATTTTTACCGCTATCTCAGCAGTAATCACTATGAAGTGAATTAATACTCTTCAAAAATCAAATTCAAACCACGTCAACGTCGCCTTGCCGTACTCAAGTACAGCCTGCGGCTAGTTTCCTAGTTTGCTCTTTGATTTTCATTGAGTATAAGATTGAAATCATTAAAGGAGGCGAAAATGGCCCAAGATATTAAAAATGAAGAAGTAAAAGAAGAGGAAGTTGTGGAAACAGCTGAA
This sequence comes from Streptococcus sp. KHUD_014, assembly GCF_051106275.1. Classification (GTDB taxonomy): domain Bacteria; phylum Bacillota; class Bacilli; order Lactobacillales; family Streptococcaceae; genus Streptococcus. The sequence continues at coordinate 430,981 of NZ_CP193666.1, forward strand.
GAAACAATTCCTGAGAAGTCTGAATTGGACTTGGCTAATGAACGTGCCGAAGAATTTGAAAATAAATACCTTCGTGCTCATGCAGAGATGCAAAACATTCAGCGCCGTGCCAACGAAGAGCGTCAACTCTTGCAACGCTATCGTAGCCAAGATTTGGCGAAAGCAATCTTGCCATCACTCGACAACCTCGAACGTGCCCTTGCCGTCGAAGGGTTGACAGATGATGTGAAGAAGGGCTTGGAAATGGTCCAAGAAAGCTTGATTCATGCTCTGAAAGAAGAAGGAATTGAAGAAATTCCAGCGGACGGTGAATTTGACCATAACTACCATATGGCTATTCAAACAGTTCCAGCAGATGACGAACATCCAGCAGACACCATCGCCCAAGTCTTTCAAAAAGGCTACAAACTCCATGACCGCATCCTACGCCCAGCCATGGTGGTTGTATATAACTAGGCTAGAGAACTTAAAAACCTTGTCCGAAACGACAATAAACTATGAAGAAAGATAAGAGGCAAGCCGGAGGCTTGCAAGGAGTATATTTCCCGCCGTGGTGAAAGTTTCAGTAGCTTCTGCTACTGAAACAGGGGATTTTTGAGACAATAGGCTCAAAAATAAGTGATGAAATCCCGAAGGGAGTTGCTCACGTCCCCACCACTTAAGGGAAATATCAAAAATAGAAAATTAACTAACAAGGAGAAAAACACATGTCTAAAATTATCGGTATTGACTTAGGTACAACAAACTCAGCAGTTGCAGTTCTTGAAGGAACTGAATCAAAAATCATCGCAAACCCAGAAGGAAACCGCACAACTCCATCTGTTGTGTCATTCAAAAACGGTGAAATCATCGTTGGTGACGCTGCAAAACGTCAAGCAGTTACAAACCCAGATACTGTTATCTCTATCAAATCTAAGATGGGAACTTCTGAAAAAGTTTCTGCTAACGGTAAAGAATACACTCCACAAGAAATCTCAGCTATGATCCTTCAATACTTGAAAGGTTACGCTGAAGAATACCTTGGTGAAAAAGTAACGAAAGCAGTTATCACAGTTCCAGCTTACTTCAATGATGCTCAACGTCAAGCAACTAAAGACGCTGGTAAAATCGCTGGTCTTGAAGTAGAACGTATCGTTAACGAACCAACTGCAGCAGCTCTTGCTTACGGTTTGGATAAGACAGACAAAGAAGAAAAAATCTTGGTATTCGACCTTGGTGGTGGTACATTCGACGTATCTATTCTTGAATTGGGTGATGGTGTCTTTGACGTATTGGCAACTGCAGGGGATAACAAACTCGGTGGTGACGATTTTGACCAAAAAATTATCGACCACTTGGTAGCAGAATTCAAGAAAGAAAACGGCATCGACTTGTCAGCTGACAAGATGGCTCTTCAACGTTTGAAAGACGCAGCTGAAAAAGCTAAGAAAGACCTTTCTGGAGTGACTTCAACTCAAATCAGCTTGCCATTTATCACTGCTGGTGAAGCTGGACCTCTTCACTTGGAAATGACTTTGACTCGTGCTAAATTCGACGACTTGACTCGTGACCTCGTTGAACGTACAAAAGTTCCAGTTCGTCAAGCCCTCTCAGATGCAGGTTTGAGCTTGTCAGAAATCGACGAAGTGATCCTTGTCGGTGGTTCAACTCGTATCCCTGCCGTTGTTGAAGCTGTTAAAGCTGAAACTGGTAAAGAACCAAACAAATCAGTTAACCCTGATGAAGTAGTTGCTATGGGAGCTGCGATCCAAGGTGGTGTCATCACTGGTGATGTTAAAGACGTTGTCCTTCTTGACGTAACGCCATTGTCACTTGGTATCGAAACAATGGGTGGAGTCTTCACAAAACTCATCGACCGCAACACTACAATTCCAACTTCTAAATCACAAGTCTTCTCAACTGCAGCAGACAACCAACCAGCCGTTGATATCCACGTTCTTCAAGGGGAACGCCCAATGGCAGCAGATAACAAGACTCTTGGACGCTTCCAATTGACAGATATCCCAGCTGCACCTCGTGGTATTCCACAAATCGAAGTAACATTTGACATCGATAAGAACGGTATCGTATCTGTTAAAGCCAAAGATCTTGGAACTCAAAAAGAACAAACAATTGTTATCCAATCTAACTCAGGTTTGACAGACGAAGAAATCGACCGCATGATGAAAGATGCAGAAGCTAACGCTGAAGCAGATAAGAAACGTAAAGAAGAAGTAGACCTTCGTAACGAAGTAGACCAAGCTATCTTTGCGACTGAAAAGACAATCAAAGAAACTGAAGGCAAAGGCTTCGATGCAGAACGTGATGCTGCCCAAGCTGCCCTTGATGATCTTAAGAAAGCGCAAGAAGACAATAACTTGGACGACATGAAAGCAAAACTTGAAGCATTGAACGAAAAAGCTCAAGGCCTTGCTGTTAAACTCTACGAACAAGCCGCAGCAGCCCAACAAGCTCAAGCAGGAGCAGAAGGCGCACAAGCAACAGGAAACGCAGGCGATGACGTCGTAGACGGAGAGTTTACGGAGAAGTAAAACAATCCAGTGGATTGTTTTAGCGGAACCTCCTGAAATAAAGAAAGGTTCCGAGATTTTAGGACTCCTTTAATCCGAAACTCAATTAAGCCTAACTCGTTAAGAATGTTAATAATTATAGGAAGAAATCCAGAGGTTGCAACCCAGCCTCTGTTTTTCGGTAAAATAGAGGATGTTGCATATGAAAAAAGTACTTTGTATCATTTATCCTAATTTTTCTCTTTATGAGATAACCACTTTAACAAGTACTTTAGCCCTGTCTTTTGACGTAACAATTGATTATGTGGCTTCAGAACATTCGATAGTGGTCTCTGAGGATGGTTTGCCCTGTCAACCGACGAAAACATTTGATCAAATCCGTATAGAAGATTATTCTTGTGTGATTTTGCCAGGAATGGTTAACATTGGACCTGCTCTACAAGATGAGAAATTGATCTCGTTTTTGAGGGAGCTTGGTGAGCAAGATATCTTAATTGCAGCCATTTCTTCAGCCCCTCTTTTATTAGCCAAAGCAGGCTTGTTGAAGGACACGAAATTTACAGGTGGAATTTGGCAAAACTTCTTTGACTATTTTGAATTTCTTCCTCGTGAGAATTTCCAACCGAAAGTTCTTGTGCAAGATAAACAGATCATTACGGCTATAGGATTCGCACATCAAGAGTTTGCAAGGAAAGTGATTCTAAGTCTAGGGTTGGCAGAGAATACGGACAACTATTTTAAAGAAAAAAACGAGTGCTCTGAAGAGGATTTGATATTTACTCTATCAGATGAAGAGTTTGATCAAGTGAAGCGAAGTATAGAAAACACCCTCTAAAGATTTACATGAAAATTATAGAAAGGAATAAAGAGTGTTCGGGGAATTGAACTCGAGCTCTGAAGATTCTTACTCAATATAAAAGAAAGGAATTGAACCCGACCTACATCGAGGTTTAATTCACAACATCAATAGAAAGGACAAAGAGTGTTCGGGGAATTGAACCCGAGCGGAAAGCTTGGAAATTAGATAAACCGCCTAAGAAATCAGTATTTCTTGTCGGTTTCCTAAATTTCAGTCGCTTTCTGTCCGCTCTTAGTATCTTGTATGAACAATACTGAATTTTACGACCGTTTGGGCGTTTCAAAGAATGCATCTCAAGATGAGATTAAGAGAGCCTATCGGAAATTATCTAAAAAATATCACCCAGATATCAACAAGGATCCTGGTGCTGAGGACAAGTACAAGGAAGTTCAAGAAGCTTATGAGACCTTAAGTGATGAACAGAAACGTGCTGCCTATGACCAATATGGTGCGGCTGGAGCCAACGGTGGTTTTGGTGGTGCTGGCGGTTTCGGTGGCTTTGATGGAGCAGGTGGCTTTGGCGGATTTGAAGATATCTTCTCAAGCTTCTTTGGTGGTGGCGGTGCATCACGTAATCCAAACGCCCCTCGTCAAGGTGACGACCTCCAGTATCGCGTTCATTTGACTTTTGAAGAAGCTATTTTTGGTACAGAAAAGGAAGTCAAATACAATCGTGAAGCAAGCTGTCGTACTTGTAATGGGTCTGGTGCTAAACCTGGAACAAGTCCAGTTACTTGTGGACGCTGTCATGGTTCAGGTGTGATCAATGTTGATACCCAAACACCTCTCGGTATGATGCGTCGCCAAGTAACCTGTGATGTCTGTCATGGCCGTGGTCAAGAAATCAAAGATCCATGTACAACCTGTCATGGAACTGGTCATGAAAAGCAAGCCCATAGCGTACACGTAAAAATCCCTGCTGGTGTGGAAACAGGTCAACAGATCCGCCTAGCTGGTCAAGGTGAAGCAGGATTTAACGGTGGACCATATGGTGACTTGTACGTGGTGGTTTCAGTTGAAGCTAGTGATAAGTTTGAACGTGAAGGAACCACTATCTTCTACAATTTGAACCTCAATTTTGTTCAAGCAGCACTTGGTGATACAGTAGACATCCCTACAGTTCATGGTGATGTAGAATTAATCATTCCAGAAGGAACTCAGACTGGTAAACGATTCCGTCTACGTGGTAAAGGTGCGCCTAGCCTTCGTGGTGGTGCCCTTGGTGACCAATACGTTACTGTCAATGTCGTGACTCCAACAGGTTTGAATGACCGCCAAAAAGCAGCTTTGAAGGAATTCGCAGCTGCAGGTGATCTAAAAGTCAGTCCAAAGAAAAAAGGCTTCTTTGACCATATTAAGGATGCCTTTGAAGGAGAATAAAGCATAAAGTAAAAAGAGCCTTCGGGCTCTTTTTCGTGCAATCTTTAGACTTTTAGCATGGGAGAAAGAATCTCTGGCTGGTCTGCTATTCAGATCTTTGAGTGAGTAAGCCAGCCTCATCCATATCTTGGATGAGTTGCTTGAGTTCTGCTTCCTTGCCAGGCTTAACGGTGACGGTATCAATGTGATTAATCGCCGAATTATCCTGAATATCCACCAAGGTCAAAGCTTTTTCATAGAATGCGATTCCCTTTTTCATGCTTTCTGGATCCCTCCAAGAGAGAATAAAGTAAGAAGGATTTGATTTCTTTCCGATTTCTTGGAAATACTTCCTGCTTTCCTCCTCTAAAAATTGGAATAAACCATGATTGAATAAGTTATCTTCTACTGAATAGTAGGAAATCTCTTCTGTGTTTAAGACATAAACTTTGAGTTGATTTTTAGTGAGGTTTGGACTTTCTTTTAGGACTGGGTGGCTATTGACGACTTCATCAGAGAATGTCACATAAAAATCTAAGCCCCCACCCTCGAATTGATAGCTTCCATTTGATTCTACTTTTTCAGGAGGCAGGTCAAGGGAGATAAAGATTTGTTTTAAGGATTCATTTCCTTCTCGGATGTCACTTGGTGAGGCCTTGAAAAGATTGGCCAGTATTAGAAATGCCAGAGCTGCAAGAAGGCAGAGGCCACCACAAATAATCAGGATGATCCGCGTCAAAACTTTAAAAAACTGTTTCATTTTCATGCCCTCCCTGGTCTGTTAGGATCTGCTGCCCCAAAATGGCTTTAAAGGGGAATAAGGAAAGTTGGAGATTTTCTTTTCCTTAGTTTTCTTCAGCTTCCTGCAATTCTTTTAGTACAGCTAATCTTGTTTGAACGTCTTTTTCCAAGACTTTAAACTTGTAGGTTAAATCTTTTTGATATTCCTTGATGAGTTCTTTTTGTTGGTTGATAATTTGCAGGCTATCTTGGATGATATCCAAGTCATCCTTAATGGCTTCAACACGATCAGTAGTATCTAGAACTTCTTCAGTGATAGCTTGGCGATTCTTAACGAGGAGGTATGAACCGACTGCAGAGCCTGCAAAAAGTAGTAAATTTGATAGTTTCATAGTGACTCCTTAAGCGTTTTTGATTGTTTCAGCAACTTGAGCAAGTTTGTCGAAGTCTGGTTCATGTGCAATAAAGTCAATTTTTAGGTCGTCATCTGCACTATAGCGAGGAAGGAGGTGGACATGGGTATGGAAAACGGTTTGTCCAGCAACTTCTTCACAGTTGGCGATGATATTCATACCTTCAGCTTCGGTAGCTTTCATGACTTTTTGAGCAATCTTTGGTACTTGGGCGAAAAGTTGGCTGGCGCTTGCTGCATCCATTTCCAAAAGGTTACGGTAGTGTTCTTTTGGTACGACCAAGGTATGTCCTGATGTTACTTGGGAAATATCAAGGAAGGCAAGAACTTGTTCATCCTCATAAACTTTGGCTGCAGGAATTTCTCCTGCGATAATTTTACAAAAAATACAATCTGACATAAAAACCACCTCTACTGTATTGAATTTTGATATAATATAGCTACATTATACCAGATTTGGAGAAAATATGTTAGAAATTAAAAACCTGACAGGGGGCTATGTTCATGTTCCTGTCTTGAAAGATGTGTCCTTTACAGTCGAGAGTGGACAGTTGGTCGGTTTGATTGGGCTCAATGGTGCAGGAAAATCAACGACCATCAATGAAATTATCGGTTTGTTGACACCTTATAGTGGAGAAATAAACATCGACGGACTAACTTTACGTGACAATCCTCGAGAATATCGTCAGCAGATTGGTTACATTCCTGAAACTCCTAGTTTGTACGAGGAATTGACTCTCAGAGAACATATCGAGACGGTTGCTATGGCCTATGGTATTGAGCAAAACCTAGCTTTTGAACGTGTAGAACCTCTTTTAAAAATTTTTCGTTTGGATCAGAAATTAGATTGGTTTCCTGTTCATTTTTCAAAAGGGATGAAACAGAAGGTTATGATTATCTGTGCCTTTGTCGTGGATCCGAGTCTCTTTATCGTCGATGAACCCTTCCTTGGTCTTGATCCCTTGGCAATTTCTGACTTGATCCAGCTTTTGGACCTTGAAAAGAAAAAAGGCAAGTCTATCCTCATGAGTACCCACGTTCTTGACTCTGCTGAAAAAATGTGTGACTCTTTTGTCATTCTCCATAAAGGCCAAGTGAGGGCTAAAGGGGATCTTGAAGAGCTGAGACAAGCTTTTGCTATGCCTCAAGCAAGTCTAAACGATATTTACCTGGCTTTGACCAAAGAGGAGGACCGATGAAAGACTTGTTTCTAAAGCGAAAGCAGGCTTTTCGTAAAGAATGTGTCGGTTATCTGCGCTATGTGCTCAATGACCACTTTGTCTTGTTTTTACTGGTCTTGGTAGGCTTTCTAACCTATCAGTATAGTCAACTGCTCCAGCATTTTCCTGAGAATCACTTACCAATCCTAGGTTTAATTGGGATTGTCTCTGTTTTACTCTTGCTTTGGGGAGGGATAGCGACTTATGTGGAAGCTCCTGATAAGCTCTTTCTCTTAGTAGCTGAAGAAGAAGTGAGAGAACATATCCAAAAGCAAAACCTAGTTTCCTTCATCTTTTGGGTTAGTGTACAGACTCTCTTCTTGCTTCTTTTTGCCCCTCTATTTTTAGCCATGGGCTTGGGCTTAGTGGTTTTTGGTGTTTATGTTCTTCTTTTGGGAGTCGTGAAATATTTCCTGTTTCAGAAAAAGGCTGGCAAGTTTTTTAGTGCAAATCATCTGGACTGGGACTATGTGATTGCCCAAGAAAGTAAACGCAAGCAGTTCTTGCTTCGCTTCTTTGCCCTCTTTACCCAAGTCAAGGGGATTTCAAACAGCGTCAAGCGACGAGCTTATCTAGATTTTATCCTAAAAGCAGTTCAGAAGGTGCCGAGCAAGATTTGGCAGAACCTCTATCTTCGTTCTTATCTGCGAAATGGAGACCTCTTTGCCCTCAGTCTTCGTCTCCTCTTCCTATCCTTGCTGGCTTTGATCTTTATCGAGCAAGCTTGGATTGCAACAGCAGTGGTAGTTTTATTTAACTATCTCTTACTCTTTCAGTTATTGGCTCTCTATCATGCCTTTGATTACCAATATTTGACCCAACTTTTCCCGCTAGACGAGGGTGAGAAGGAGAAAGGGTTGAAAGAAATAGTAACTGCTATTGGACTTTTAGTACTACTACTTGAAAGCCTACTGGGTTTGCTTATCTTTAAAGAAAAAATGCCCCTTTTAGCACTTGTTGGAGTTAGTTTCGTTTTGCAATTTCTTTATTTACCTTACCAACTTAAAAGACTGGTTGACGAATAGGCTAAAAACTAGTAGAATAGTAAGGAAACTTTATACGGAGGAAAGAAATGGACTTGGGTGATATTGAGCTAACGCTGACCCCTATACCTGGGAAAAGCGGAAAAGCTTATATGGGAAGCTACCCTGATGGGAAGCGCGTCTTTATTAAAATGAACACCTCTCCAATCCTACCTGGTTTAGCCAAGGAACAAATCGCTCCTCAATTATTATGGACTCGCCGTTTATCGGATGGGCGTGATATGTGCGCCCAAGAATGGTTGAATGGTAAAATTTTGACCCCTTATGATATGAATCGCAAGCAGATTATCAATATTTTGAGTCGCTTGCATCGTTCGCGTCCTTTGATGACGCAATTGACTCGTTTGGGCTATTCTTTAGAAACACCTTTTGACTTGCTTCAGGCTTGGTTAAAAGATGCTCCAGAATCCTTGAAGAACAATCAATATCTAAGAATGGTAGTAGAGGATTTGCGAGGAAGCTTGCCAAACTTTAGGGAAGATTATGCAACGATCGTTCATGGAGATGTACGACATAGTAATTGGATTGAGACAGAGAGCGGTCTTATTTATTTAGTGGATTGGGATTCCGTTCGTTTAACGGATCGCATGTTTGATGTGGCGCATATGCTATGTCACTATATTCCAGACTATCAGTGGAAAGAGTGGTTGACTTATTACGGTTATAAATACAACCAAACAGTCATCAGCAAACTATTTTGGTATGCTCAGTTATCCTTCTTGAGCCAGATTGCCAAATATTATACAAATGAAGATCTAGAAAATGTCAATCGGGAGATTTATGCCTTGCGCATCTTCCGCGACAAGTATGGAAAGAAGAGATGAGAGTTAGAAATCGTAAAGGGGCAACAGAATTACTAGAGGCTAATCCTCAGTATGTTGTCTTAAATCCTTTAGAAGCCAAAGGAAAATGGCGAGACCTCTTTGGAAATGACAATCCTATCCATGTTGAGGTTGGTAGTGGTAAGGGAGCCTTTGTGTCAGGTATGGCCAAGCAAAACCCTAATATCAACTATATCGGGATTGATATTCAAAAGTCTGTTTTGAGCTACGCTTTGGACAAGGTGCTTGAAGTTGGAGTGCCTAACATCAAGCTCTTGTGGGTAGATGGTTCTGATTTGACTGATTACTTTGAAGACGGTGAGATTGATCGTTTATATCTGAACTTTTCAGATCCTTGGCCTAAAAAACGCCATGAAAAGCGTCGTCTAACCTATAAGAGTTTCTTGGATACCTTCAAGCGTATCTTGCCTGAACACGGTGAGATTCATTTCAAGACAGATAACCGTGGCTTGTTTGAATATAGCCTAGTGAGTTTTTCTCAATATGGCATGAAGCTCAATGGAGTTTGGTTAGATTTGCATGCCAGTGACTTTGAAGGCAATGTCATGACTGAGTATGAAGAAAAATTCTCAAGTAAAGGTCAAGTTATCTATCGAGTTGAGGCTCAGTTTTAATGTGAAAATATATCAATCAAAAATTCTGTCATAACTAAAAAGTTAGATATATAATTTTATCAAGGGTTTAGTTCTGTACATAGAGCTAAGCCTTTTTAGTTTGATGTTAGTTCATTGGAGATTTTGGTAAGTGTATACTTGCAACCGGATAAGTGGTATAATGAAGGTGTTATGAGAAGAAGAATAAAACCGATTGTAGTCTATCTTTTCTTTTTCCTTGTGATAGGTAGTTTGATTTTTTCCGACCATCAACATCATAGACAAGTGGAGTCGCAAGTAGAAAAAACTGAGAAAACTACTCAAACTAGTGAAACAGAGAAGAATAAGGTTGTTGAAGAAAGATTAGTCTCGATGACTTTGGAAGAAAAAGTAGGCCAGTTGTTCTGGGCTAGGGTTCCTTCTAGTCATCAGCTAGAAGACCTTCAGTCCTATCATTTTGGAGGTTATCTCTTGTTTGGGAGAGATTTTCAAGGACAAACCCTAGAGGATATGAAGGCTTTGACAGATCGCTACCAAGCTGCTTCAAAGATTCCTTTATTGATTGGTTCAGATGAAGAAGGCGGAACCGTGACTCGTATCAGTTCGATTTTAGAGACTCCTTTCCAATCTCCTTTGGAACTTTATCAAAAGGGTGGGATGGAGGCAATCCGTTCTGATACTAGGCAGAAGGCAGAGCTACTAAAATCTGTTGGCATCAATGCTGGACTCTTTCCAGTTGCAGATCTTGCCAGCAATCCATCAGCCTTCATCTATGATCGAACCATTGGACAAGATGCCCAAACGACTGCAAGTTATGTTGAGGAGGTTGTAGAAGAACTTGGAAAGACTAAGGTTGGGTCAACCTTGAAGCATTTTCCGGGATATGGAGATAATGGAGACAGTCATACCGACATTATCCAAGACAATCGCTCCTTGGATGAGCTAAGACAAGCGGATTTGCTACCTTTTCAAGCTGGCATAGATGCAGGTGCGGATAGTGTTTTGGTTTCGCACAATATTCTATCCAAGATTGATACTGTTCCGTCATCGATCTCACCAAAAATCAATGATATTCTTCGCAAGGAACTCCACTTCAATGGAGTTATTATGACGGATGATCTCGATATGGCAGGATTGGCTGATTTTGTCAATCAGGATGAAGCTGCCCTTCAAGCAATTTTAGCGGGTAATGATTTGATTTTAGGATCTTCGTACCAAACTCAAATTCCTTATTTATTAAAGAAAGTCTCCTCAGGAGAGCTGACAGAAGAGCGTATTGATGAGTCTGTGAGACGTATTTTATCTTGGAAATATGACTTGGGTATATTAGGGACTTTGCAGTAAAGAGGGGAGATGGCTAGAAAAGGATCAGCTGTTTGGATGCGGAACAGTTGATTTGTAAGGAATTCAGATTGCTTGGTAAAGAAACTGATATCTTTCCATAATGGATATCTTTCTATAAAATTGTGCAGAATTTTAAGAAAAAGCTTAAAATCAAGCCTTCTGAGTGCTTATACTTTACATAAGTATTCAAAAGTGCTATACTATGAGTAAGAATATGAGAAAGTGAGGCGAGGAAATATCTTCGCCTCTTGCTTATGAGGAGGTGGACGCAATCGCAACTATCGTAGAATTAGTCAGAGAAGTCGTAGAACCTGTCATTGAAGCTCCCTTTGAACTCGTTGATATCGAGTACGGAAAGATTGGCAGTGACATGATTCTTAGTATTTTTGTAGATAAACCAGAGGGAATTACCTTGAACGACACAGCGGACTTGACAGAGATTATCAGTCCTGTCCTAGATACTATCAAGCCAGATCCCTTCCCAGAACAATATTTCCTAGAAATCACCAGTCCAGGCTTGGAGCGTCCTTTGAAAACCAAGGAAGCAGTCGCTGGAGCGGTTGGGAAATACATCCATGTTGGACTTTACCAAGCCATCGATAAGCAAAAGGTCTTTGAAGGAACCTTGCTAGCCTTTGAAGAGGATGAGTTGACTATGGAGTATATGGACAAGACTCGTAAGAAAACAGTCCAAATCCCATACAGTTTGGTATCAAAAGCACGTTTAGCAGTAAAATTATAGTAAAAGAAAGGAAGCTTTTGAAGATTCAAAAGTGAATAGAAGATGAGTAAAGAAATGCTAGAGGCCTTCCGCATTTTGGAAGAAGACAAGGGAATCAAAAAAGAAGACATCATTGATGCAGTGGTGGAATCACTTCGTTCAGCCTATCGCAGACGCTATGGGCAGTCTGACAGTGTAGCCATTGATTTCAACGAAAAGACAGGTGACTTTACAGTTTATACTGTTCGTGAAGTAGTTGATGAAGTATTTGATAGCCGTTTGGAAATCAGCTTGAAAGATGCTCTTGCCATTAACTCAGCTTACGAGCTTGGGGACAAGATTAAATTTGAAGAAGCACCAGGTGAGTTTGGACGTGTAGCAGCCCAGTCTGCAAAACAAACCATCATGGAAAAAATGCGCAAGCAAACACGTGCTATCACCTACAACACTTACAAAGAGCATGAACAAGAAATCATGTCAGGTACAGTGGAGCGCTTCGACAATCGCTTTATCTATGTCAACCTTGGCAGCATCGAAGCTCAATTGTCAAAACAAGACCAAATTCCTGGAGAAGTCTTTGCTTCTCACGATCGTATCGAAGTTTATGTCTACAAGGTTGAAGACAATCCTCGTGGAGTGAATGTCTTTGTAAGCCGTAGCCATCCAGAAATGATCAAACGCTTAATGGAACAAGAAATTCCTGAAGTTTATGACGGAACAGTTGAGATTATGAGCGTAGCTCGTGAAGCAGGTGACCGTACCAAGGTTGCTGTTCGTAGCCACAATCCAAACGTGGATGCGATCGGGACAATCGTCGGACGTGGTGGTGCTAACATCAAGAAAATCACTAGCAAATTCCACCCAGCTCGCTACGATGCTAAGAGTGATCGTATGGTCCCAATCGAAGAAAACATCGACGTTATCGAGTGGGTAGCTGATCCAGCTGAATTTATCTATAACGCTATCGCTCCTGCTGAAGTTGACCAAGTTATCTTTGATGAAAATGACAGCAAACGTGCTTTAGTGGTTGTTCCTGATAATAAGCTTTCTCTTGCCATTGGTCGCCGTGGACAAAACGTTCGTTTGGCAGCTCATTTGACAGGCTATCGTATCGATATCAAGTCTGCAAGTGAGTTTGAAGCCATGGAAGCAGCAGAAGAAGCTGACCAGGTAGAAACAGACGAATTGGTAGAAGAATAAGAGCTGATCAAAGGAGGGAAGGATGAAAACTAGAAAAATCCCTTTGCGCAAGTCTGTTGTGTCTAACGAAGTGATTGATAAGCGTGATTTGCTCCGTATTGTCAAGAACAAGGAAGGACAAGTCTTTATCGATCCGACAGGCAAGGCCAATGGCCGTGGCGCTTATATCAAGCTAGACAATAAAGAAGCCCTAGAGGCGAAAAAGAAGAAGGTCTTTAACCGCAGCTTTAACATGGAAGTGGAAGAAAGCTTTTATGACGAGTTGATCGCTTACGTGGATCACAAAGTAAAAAGAAGAGAGTTAGGACTTGAATAAGCAAAAGATAAGTAATCTCTTGGGACTTGCTCAGAGAGCAGGGAAAATCATCTCGGGTGAAGAAATGGTCGTCAAGGCTATCCAAGACCAGAAAGTAAAACTGGTATTTCTCGCCCATGATGCTGGTCCCAACCTGACCAAGAAGATTCAAGATAAAAGTCACTATTATCAAGTAGAAGTTATTACCGTGTTTTCAACACTGGAATTAAGCATAGCAGTCGGAAAATCAAGAAAAGTCTTGGCTGTCACAGATGCTGGATTTACAAAGAAAATGAGGTCTCTTATGGAATAGAAGAGGAGGACATGATTTGTCTAAGAAAAGATTGTACGAAATCGCGAAAGAACTTGGAAAAGAAAGTAAGGAAGTTGTAGCGCGTGCAAAAGAGTTGGGCTTGGATGTGAAAAGCCACTCATCAAGTGTGGAGGAAGCTGTCGCTGTAAAAATCGCTGCCAGCTTTAAGGCTGCTACCCCGAAAGCAGAAGCAAAGCCAGCAGCACCCAAAGTAAGTGCAGAAAAGAAAGCCGAAAAATCTGAGTCAGTTAAACCAGCTGTAGCAAAGGAAGAGGCAAAATCAGCAGCAACTGTTGCCCCTAAAGAAGAAAAAGTGGCACCAGTAAAACCACAGAGTCGAAACTTTAAGGCTGAGCGTGAAGCTCGTGCAAAAGAGCAGGCTGAACGACGCAAGCAAAATAAGGGCAATAACCGTGACCACCAGCAAAATGGAAATCGTCAAAAAAATGATAACCGTAATGGTGGTAAACAAGGTCAAGGAAATCGCGACAACCGCCGATTCAATGATCAAGGTAAAAAACAACAAGGTCAGCAAAATCGTGGAAATGATCGCCGTCAGCAAGAGGATAAACGTCCAAATCAAGCAGGCCCACGTATTGACTTTAAAGCCCGTGCAGCTGCTCTAAAGGCAGAGCAAAATGCAGAATATGCTCGCTCAAGCGAGGAACGCTTCAAGCAGTCTCAAGCTGCTAAAGAAGCCTTGGCCCAAGCAAATAAACGCAAGGAGCCTGAGGAAATCTTTGAAGAAGCCGCTAAGTTGGCTGAACAAGTACAGCCAGTTCAACCAGTGGTTGAAGTAGCTCCTGCAGCTAAAGAATCTGTAGTGGATACACGTCGTAAGAAACAAGCCCGACCAGACAAAGAACGTGATGATTTCGATCACGAAGAAGATGGTCCTAGAAAACAACAAAAGAATCGAAGTAGTCAAAATCAAGTGAGAAATCAAAGAAATAGTAACTGGAACAATAACAAAAAGAATAAAAAAGGCAATAACAAAAACAACCGTAGTCAGGCACCAAAACCTGTTACAGAGCGTAAGTTCCATGAATTGCCAACAGAATTTGAATATACAGATGGTATGACCGTCGCGGAAATTGCAAAACGTATCAAGCGCGAACCAGCTGAGATTGTTAAGAAACTCTTCATGATGGGCGTGATGGCGACACAAAACCAGTCCTTGGACGGTGAAACAATCGAACTCCTCATGGTCGATTACGGTATTGATGCTAAACAAAAGGTTGAAGTGGACAATGCTGATATCGAACGTTTCTTCGCTGAAGATGGTTATCTCAATGAAGATGAACTTGTAGAGCGTCCACCAGTTGTTACCATCATGGGACACGTTGACCATGGTAAGACAACACTCCTAGATACCCTTCGTAACTCTCGTGTTGCGACAGGTGAAGCAGGTGGTATCACTCAGCATATCGGTGCCTACCAAATCGTGGAAAATGGCAAGAAGATTACCTTCCTTGATACACCAGGACACGCGGCCTTTACATCTATGCGTGCGCGTGGTGCTTCTGTTACCGATATTACTATCTTGGTCGTAGCGGCAGATGATGGGGTTATGCCACAGACTATCGAAGCCATCAACCACTCAAAAGCAGCTAATGTTCCAATCATCGTAGCCATCAACAAGATTGATAAACCAGGTGCCAACCCAGAACGTGTTATCGGTGAATTGGCTGAACATGGTATTATGTCAACTGCCTGGGGTGGAGATTCTGAGTTTGTAGAAATCTCAGCCAAGTTCAACCAAAATATCGATGAACTCTTGGAAACTGTCCTTCTTGTGGCTGAAATCCAAGAACTCAAAGCAGACCCAACAGTTCGTGCCATCGGTACTGTTATCGAAGCTCGTTTGGATAAAGGTAAAGGTGCGGTTGCAACCCTTCTTGTTCAACAAGGTACTTTGAATGTTCAAGACCCAATCGTTGTCGGAAATACTTTCGGACGTGTCCGTGCCATGACTAACGACCTTGGACGTCGTGTTAAGGTTGCAGGACCATCAACACCAGTATCTATCACTGGTTTGAACGAAGCGCCAATGGCGGGTGACCACTTTGCTGTTTACGAGGATGAAAAATCTGCGCGTGCAGCTGGTGAAGAACGTGCCAAACGTGCCCTTATGAAACAACGTCAAGCTACCCAACGTGTCAGCCTTGAAAACCTCTTTGATACCCTTAAAGCTGGTGAACTCAAGTCTGTTAACGTCATCATCAAAGCCGATGTACAAGGTTCTGTTGAAGCCCTTTCTGCCTCACTTCAAAAGATTGATGTGGAAGGTGTCAAAGTGACCATCGTCCATGCGGCTGTCGGTGCCATCAATGAATCTGACGTGACTCTTGCTGAAGCTTCAAATGCCTTCATCGTTGGTTTCAATGTACGCCCTACACCACAAGCTCGTCAACAAGCAGAAGCTGACGATGTAGAAATCCGTCTCCACAGCATCATCTACAAGGTGATCGAAGAGATGGAAGAAGCCATGAAAGGGATGCTTGACCCAGAATTTAAAGAAAAAGTTATCGGTGAAGCGATCATCCGAGAAACCTTCAAGGTATCTAAAGTGGGAACAATCGGAGGATTCATGGTTACCAGCGGTAAAGTTACCCGTGACTCTAAAGTCCGTGTTATCCGTGATGGTGTTGTTATTTACGATGGCGCTCTAGCTAGCTTGAAACACTATAAAGATGACGTTAAAGAAGTTACAAACGGCCGTGAAGGTGGTCTCATGATTGACGGCTACAATGACCTTAAGATGGATGATGTGATTGAAGCTTATATCATGGAAGAAATCAAACGATAATAGAGAAACGATAGCCGATTTGACTCGTCGTCAACAGCGCCTTGATGAACCCGTAGTTCTATCTAAGGCTTGTTTCCTAGATTCAAATGGCTCTAGTTCCTCTATCTACTAGACAAAGCTAGGTCTGCTGGCCTAGCTTTTGATTCAATAGAGAGGAAGGAATAGCATGGGAAATCATTTCCGTACGGATCGTGTGGGCATGGAGATCAAGCGCGAAGTCAATGAGATTTTGCAAAAGAAAGTCCGTGATCCACGTGTCCAAGGTGTGACCATCACTGATGTTCAGATGCTAGGAGACTTATCTATGGCTAAGGTTTACTACACTATTTTGAGTAACCTTGCTTCAGATAATCAAAAAGCTCAAGTCGGACTTGAAAAAGCAACTGGTACCATCAAACGTGAACTTGGTCACAATTTAAAATTGTACAAAATTCCAGATTTGACCTTCGTCAAAGACGAATCCATCGAATATGGAAACAAGATTGACGAAATGCTACGCAATCTGGATAAAAACTAAGTATAAAGAGGGGCAACCCTCTTTTTTATATCTATAACTATGCATTATCTAACTAGACTAGATGAATAGAAATCCAGATAATAAAATAAATCTTGAAAATATCATTTATACCATAAATATGATAAGATAAAGATTGATATGAATGAAAAACGGAGATAGAGATGGCTAAAGAAGATGTGGCGATGCAAGTGTTGCAGCAGGTAGTAAAATTACCTGTCGTCAAAGTGAATCGGTCAAAATTTTTAATAGATAAGTTTTCTAAAGAAATAAATTCAAAGGATGTTCCAAGATTATTAGAGGAGGGGCCGACAGCTTTGTTACCTCAGGAAACCTTAGATCGAGTAGCCAATGCCTGTATTAAAGATAATGTTTTACTGGCAAGTGGGACATCTGTTTTAGCAGGTTTGCCTGGAGGTATTGCCATGGCAGTTACCATTCCAACAGATGTAGCACAGTTTTATGCGTTCTCATTGAAACTAGCTCAGGAGCTAGGCTATATTTATGGCTACGATGATCTTTGGGCTTCACGAAATGAGCTGAGCGAAGAAGCAAAAAACACCCTCTTGCTCTATCTGGGAGTGATGTTGGGAGTAAATGGTGCGGGTGCTCTTCTCCGTTCTGGTGGAGTTACAGTTGCTAAGCAAGTGATGAAAATCGTGAATAAAAAGGCTTTGACAAAGACTCTTTGGTATCCAATTTTGGAAAAAGTTCTGAAAATCTTTGGAGTGAATCTGACCAAGGGAGGATTGGCTAAGGGGATGGGGAAAGTTATTCCTATCTTAGGTGGAGTCCTATCAGGTGGCTTAACCTTTGCGACCATGAAACCCATGGGAGAAAGATTGCAAAAAGAATTGTCCAAATTGATTAACTACGATGAGGCACAATATCAAAGAGATGTTGCCACTATCCGAAAAGAAGTGGAAATCATAGAAGGAGATTGACATGGGGATCATAACAGTACTGGCCAAAACCTACGGTAATTATCTTCTAACAAGGCAAGCTTTAAAAGTTGCAGAAACCATAAAAAAAGATGAAAACACAGTAGTTAGTTTGGGAAAATTATTTCTCGTAGATAAGCTTATGGATACAGCTACTTGGTTGATGAAGCCGGAGGATAAAGAATGAAATCTTTTTGGAGGCTCTTCACTCTTCTTTTTATAACACCAATTGTTGGTTTGATAAAAATTCTCTGGTTCCTCATCTCTTTTGCCTTCCAATTACTATTTTACAAGATTCTTTTTAAGTTACTAGACTGGTTTTTCAAACTTCTCTAATAATCATGGTAAGGATAAGACTTGGAGGTTTTACTAGGAAAAGTCTATATAATTGGAAATAATGAAATTATACGAAATAAACTAGCAAGACTTGTACTGCTAGTTTTTTTAATTATTGTCCTTATGGTATAATAAAAACAGTTAAATGATTAGAAATAGACTCTTGGAGGTTCTCATGGACAATATAATCGATGTATCAATTCCAGTTGCTGAAGTGGTAGATAAGCATCCAGAAGTTTTGGAAATCTTAGTAGAGCTTGGTTTTAAACCTCTTGCAAATCCCTTGATGCGCAACACAGTCGGACGAAAAGTATCGCTCAAGCAAGGTTCAAAACTTGAGGGGACTCCTATGGATAAGATTGTGCGTACGCTCGAAGCAAATGGTTATGAAGTGATTGGATTAGACTAATGACAGATGAACGTATTCATATCTTACGGGATATTTTATTAGAATTGCATAATGGAGCCTCTCCGGAGTCCGTTCAGGAACGATTTGATGCTACTTTTACAGGTGTATCTGCTAT
Source organism: Streptococcus sp. KHUD_014 (assembly GCF_051106275.1). Taxonomy (GTDB): domain Bacteria; phylum Bacillota; class Bacilli; order Lactobacillales; family Streptococcaceae; genus Streptococcus. The sequence continues at coordinate 449,557 of NZ_CP193666.1, forward strand.
TGAGATTTCCCTCATGGAGCACGAGTTGATGAACTCTGACTCAGGCGTAACCTTTGAAGATGTCATGGAACTCTGTGATGTGCATGCTAATCTTTTTAAAAATGCTGTTAAGGGCGTAGAAGTTGAGGATACCGAGCATCCTGGTCACCCTGTACGAGTCTTTAAGGATGAAAATCTAGCTCTCCGTGCTGCCTTGATTCGGGTCCGTAGATTGCTCTCGACTTATGAATCTGTGGACGACGAGGAAATACTGGCGGAGATGCGTAAGGGTTTGGTGCGTCAGATGGGGCTTGTTGGTCAATTTGATATCCACTACCAGCGCAAGGAAGAGCTCTTCTTTCCTATCATGGAACGTTATGGCCATGATTCACCTCCCAAAGTCATGTGGGGAGTGGATGATCAGATTAGGGCTCTCTTTCAAACAGCCTTAGTGGCAACTAAGTCGCTCCCAGAAGTGCCAATTTCCGCCGTAAAGGAAGCTTTTGAAGCTTTTGCGACAGAGTTTGAAAGTATGATTTTTAAGGAAGAATCAATCCTACTCATGATTCTGCTTGAATCCTTTACCCAGGATGACTGGATTCAGATTGCTGAGGAAAGTGATGCCTATGGATATGCTATTATCCGTCCGTCAGAGAAATGGATCCCAGAACGTCAACCTTTTGTTGAGGGGAAGAAATCAGAGAAGTCCGTTCAGCTAGACAGGACAGATGGACAGGTTCAACAAGTGATTGATACGCCAGAGGGGCAGTTTACTATCACCTTTACCCCTAAGGAAAAGGAAGCAGTACTGGACCGTCATAGCCAACAAGCTTTTGGAAATGGATATCTTTCAGTTGAACAAGCTAACCTTATCCTCAATCATCTACCTATGGAGATTACCTTTGTGAATAAGGATGACATTTTCCAGTATTACAATGATAATACGCCAGCGGATGAGATGATTTTCAAACGGACACCGTCTCAGGTTGGACGAAATGTCGAACTATGCCATCCACCAAAATATTTGGAGAAAGTCAAAGCGATTATGCAAGGTCTTCGTGAAGGGAAAAAAGACAAGTACGAGATGTGGTTCAAGTCCGAGTCACGGGACAAGTTTGTCCATATCACTTATGCTGCCGTACACGATGAAAATGGAGAATTTCAAGGTGTATTGGAGTATGTTCAGGATATCCAACCCTACCGTGAGATTGATAGCGACTTTTTCCGTGGATTAGAATAAGGAGAAACAATGAGTTACGAGCAAGAATTTATGAAGGAATTTGAAGCCTGGGTTAATACCCAGATTATGATCAACGATATGGCTCTTAAGGAAAGTCAAAAGGTCTATGAAGAAGATCAAGATGAGCGCGCTAAAGATGCCATGATTCGCTACGAGAGTCGCTTGGATGCCTACCAGTTCTTACTAGGTAAATTTGAAAACTTCAAAGCAGGCAAGGGATTCCATGATTTACCAGAAGGTTTGTTTGGCGAGAGAAATTATTAATGTTTAGAAATTAGAAAGGGGAGTGGGACTCCCTTTTTCATTGTTCCTTGAGCCTTTTTGTGTTACAATGTTAGCATGAAAACGAAAAATATTATTAAAACAGGTTTAGTCGTGGCAGGGCTTGGAGCACTTGCCTTTGGTGCTAAGAAAGTAGTTGATGATCACAAACTCATGAAGACACAGGAAGAGTTAACTGCTATTGTGCGTGACTATTTCTCAGAAATGGGTGAGATTGGGACTCTCTATGTCCAAGTATACGAAAGTAGCCTAGAACGTCTTGTTGGTGGTGTCATTTTTGAAGATGGTCGTCACTATACCTTTGTCTATGAAGATGAAGATCTCATCTACGAGGAGGAAGTCTTATGATTTCTCCTAAAAATATAGAAGAATTAGCAAATCTAGTAGAGCAGGATGGCAAGAAGGTATTCCTTTTTGTTGCGGATTGGTGTGGCGATTGCCGTTATATCTATCCTGCCTTGCCAGAGATTGAAGAGGCAAATCCAGAGTTCACTTTTGTACGGGTAGACCGAGATGAGTACATGGAACTTGCTAAACTTTGGGATGTATACGGAATTCCAAGTCTTGTTGTTTTAGACAAGGACAAGGAGATTGGACGCTTTGTCAATCGTGACCGTAAAACCAAGGGGCAAATCAATAACTTTTTAGCAAGTTTGAAATAGGAGAAAAGAAAGAATGATTTTTACATATAACAAAGAACATGTCGGTGATGTCCTTATGGTCATCGTGAAAAACAGTGGCGATGCCAAACTAGATGTTGAACGTAAAGGCAATGTGGCACGTGTTTTCCTAAAGGAAACTGGTGAAACTGTTGCTTGGAATATTTTTGAAGTTTCTAGCATGTTTGAAATCGCTGAGCGCGGGCAAGTCTTTTTAACTGACGACCAAGTAGCTCGTTTGAACCAAGAATTGCAAGCTCAAGATTTTACCGAAAAGATTATCAATGACAAGGAACCGAAATTTGTCGTTGGTGAAATCGTAGAGATGGTGGCACATCCAGATAGTGATCACCTCAATATCTGCCAAGTGGCAGTTGCGAGTGATAAGACAGTGCAAATCGTTGCAGGAGCTCCTAATGCGCGTGTCGGTTTAAAAACCATTGTTGCTCTTCCAGGAGCTATGATGCCAAAAGGGAATCTCATTTTCCCAGGGGAACTTCGTGGGGAAAAGAGTTTTGGGATGATGTGTAGTCCTCGTGAACTTGCCTTGCCAAATGCTCCCCAAAAACGTGGTGTCATTGAATTATCAGACGACCAGGTAGTTGGAACACCCTTTGACCCAGCTACACACTGGACTGCTTAATCAATGAAAGTTACCTTTAATCTTTGACAGAGGGAAATAAGATGGCAAAAAATGTAGTCATTACAGGTGCAACATCAGGTATCGGTGAAGCCATTGCGCGTGCCTATCTAGAAAAAGGTGAGAATGTTGTTATCACAGGGCGTCGAACAGAAAGGCTCAAAACTCTAAAAACTGAGTTCGCAGAAGCCTTTCCAAATCAAAAAGTCTGGACCTTTCCCCTTGATGTGACCGATATGACAATGGTTAAAACTGTTTGTTCAGAAATTCTTGAAGCAGTAGGTTCGATTGATATTTTAGTTAATAATGCTGGGCTGGCTCTTGGTTTAGCACCCTATCAGGACTATGAAGAGTTGGATATGCTGGCCATGCTGGATACCAATGTCAAGGGCTTGATGGCTGTTACTCGTTGTCTCTTGCCTTCTATGGTTACTGCAAATCAAGGCCATATCATTAATATGGGTTCAACCGCAGGTATTTACGCCTACGCTGGTGCAGCAGTCTATTCAGCAACCAAGGCTGCAGTTAAAACTTTTTCCGACGGGCTTCGGATTGACACCATTGCGACTGATATCAAAGTGACCACTATTCAACCTGGTATTGTAGAAACTGATTTTTCAAAGGTTCGTTTTCATGGAGATGAGGCACGGGCTGTGACAGTCTATCAGGGACTTGAAGCCTTGCAGGCGCAAGATATCGCTGATACTGTAGTTTATGTGACCAGTCAACCACGACGTGTACAAATCACAGATATGACCATCATGGCTAATCAACAGGCCACTGGATTTATGATTCATAGAGAATAACATTATTTTTAAAAAAGTTACAAATTCTGTAACTTTTTTCTTTTACCTTCGAATAGATAAGTAGGAGGATGAAAAATGTATAATAAAGTTATTATGATTGGACGCCTGACGTCTACACCAGAATTGCACAAAACCAACAATGACAAGTCCGTTGCACGAGCAACTATTGCAGTGAATCGCCGTTATAAAGATCAAAATGGGGAACGTGAAGCTGACTTCATTAACATTGTTGTCTGGGGCAAATTGGCTGAAACCTTGGCTAGTTATGGAAGCAAGGGTAGTCTCATTTCTGTGGATGGAGAACTTCGTACCCGTAAGTTCGAGAAGAATGGTCAGACCAACTATGTGACCGAGGTTCTCGCTACAGGCTTCCAACTTTTGGAAAGTCGTGCCCAACGTGCTATGCGTGAAAATAATGCAGGCCAAGACTTAGCAGATCTTGTTTTGGAAGAGGAGGAACTTCCCTTCTAAAATGATAGGAGGCTGGGACAAAAGTCCTAGCCTCTCAATTGTCTTTGGATTGTCGAGCAAGACGCAGTGGTTGAGTGGGCTCTACTACGCTGATTTCATCAGCTTTTACAGCCCTACTCAACTGTGCGGAGGTGGGACGACGAAATCGAATTCTAACGAATTACCGATTTCTGTCCCACTCTCTTTTTTATGCTATAAATCAGACTTTTTTCTTGACTATTTTTGACCAAGTGATACAATAGAACTATGGTTTAGCACTCGTATACAAAGAGTGCTAATAATATGATTGAATTATGGAGGAAAACAGATGTTGAAACCATTAGGAGACCGTGTGGTCTTGAAAATTGAAGAAAAAGAACAAACTGTTGGAGGCTTTGTCCTCGCAAAATCAGCCCAAGAAGAAACGAAAACAGCTACAGTAGTGGCTACTGGACAAGGTGTTCGTACCTTGAGCGGTGAGTTAGTCGCTCCAAGTGTAAAAGCTGGAGATCATGTTTTAGTTGAAGCTCATGCAGGTATTGATGTTAAAGATGGGGATGAAAAATACCTCATCGTGGGTGAAGCTAGTATCTTGGCAATCGTTGAAGAATAATAGGAGAAAGTAAGTATGGCAAAAGACATTAAATTTTCATCAGACGCTCGTTCAGCTATGGTTCGTGGCGTTGATATTCTAGCAGATACTGTTAAAGTAACCTTGGGTCCTAAAGGACGTAACGTTGTTCTTGAAAAATCATTCGGTTCACCATTGATTACCAACGACGGTGTGACAATCGCTAAAGAAATTGAACTAGAAGACCATTTTGAAAATATGGGTGCCAAATTGGTATCAGAAGTAGCTTCTAAAACCAATGATATTGCAGGTGACGGGACAACTACTGCAACAGTATTGACTCAGGCAATCGTTCGTGAAGGAATCAAAAACGTTACAGCAGGAGCAAACCCAATCGGTATTCGTCGTGGGATTGAAGCTGCAGTTGCTGCAGCTGTTGAAGCCTTGAAGAAGAATGCCATCCCTGTTGCTAACAAAGAAGCGATTGCGCAGGTTGCCGCCGTTTCATCTCGTTCTGAAAAAGTTGGTGAATACATCTCTGAAGCCATGGAAAAAGTTGGTAAAGACGGAGTTATCACTATTGAAGAATCACGTGGTATGGAAACAGAACTTGAAGTCGTAGAAGGAATGCAGTTTGACCGTGGTTACCTCTCACAATACATGGTTACTGATAATGAAAAAATGGTTGCAGACCTTGAAAATCCATACATTTTAATCACTGACAAGAAGATTTCAAATATCCAAGAAATCTTGCCACTTCTAGAAAGTATTCTTCAAAGCAGTCGTCCGCTCTTGATTATTGCAGATGATGTTGATGGTGAAGCTCTGCCAACTCTTGTTTTGAACAAGATTCGTGGTACTTTCAACGTAGTTGCTGTTAAAGCTCCTGGTTTCGGTGATCGTCGTAAAGCTATGCTTGAAGACATTGCAATCTTGACAGGTGGAACTGTTATCACTGAAGACCTTGGTCTTGAATTGAAAGATGCTACCATCGAAGCTTTAGGTCAAGCAGCTAAAGTGTCTGTTGATAAAGATAGTACTGTCATTGTAGAAGGTGCAGGAAATCCTGAAGCGATTGCTAACCGTGTAGCTGTCATCAAGTCTCAAATCGAAACAACAACTTCAGAATTTGACCGTGAAAAACTCCAAGAACGCTTGGCTAAATTATCAGGTGGAGTAGCAGTTATCAAGGTCGGTGCTGCAACTGAAACTGAATTGAAAGAAATGAAACTCCGCATCGAAGATGCCCTTAACGCTACCCGTGCAGCAGTTGAAGAAGGTATCGTTGCAGGTGGTGGTACTGCCTTAGTGAATGTCATTCCAGCTGTTGAAGCTTTAGAATTGACAGGTGATGAAGCAACAGGACGTAGCATTGTTCTTCGTGCCTTGGAAGAGCCGGTTCGCCAAATTGCCTACAATGCAGGCTATGAAGGTTCAATCGTTATTGATCGTTTGAAAAATGCAGAGCTTGGTACAGGTTTCAATGCAGCAACTGGCGAGTGGGTCAACATGATTGATCAAGGGATTATTGACCCAGTTAAAGTGAGTCGTTCAGCTCTACAAAATGCAGCATCTGTAGCTAGCTTGATTTTGACTACGGAAGCAGTCGTAGTTAATAAACCAGAACCAGTGGCCCCAGCTCCAGCAATGGATCCATCAATGATGGGTGGTTACTAAGAAATAAAAACAACAGGTAGAATGAAAGATTTCTACCTGTTTCTTTTTTATATGAAAATTTTATGGTTTGATGACTTCAGCTCCACCCATGTATGGACGAAGAACTTCAGGAATAGTTACAGAACCATCAGCATTTTGATAGTTTTCAAGAATAGCAGCGACGGTACGTCCAACAGCAAGTCCAGAACCGTTCAAGGTGTGAAGAAGTTTAACTTTACCATCTGCTTCATCACGGTAACGGATTTGGGCACGACGTGCTTGGAAATCTTCTGTATTTGAACAGCTTGAGATTTCTCGGTAGGTATTTTGTGCTGGGATCCAAACTTCCAAGTCGTAAGTCTTAGCAGCTGAGAAGCCCATATCTCCTGTAGAAAGAGCAACTACACGGTATGGCAAGTTTAGTTTTTGAAGAATGTTTTCAGCGTTGGCGGTCATCTTTTCTAGTTCTTCATATGACTCTTCAGGCTTGGCAAATTTCACCATTTCTACCTTGTGGAATTGGTGCAAACGAATCAAACCGCGAGTATCGCGACCAGCAGAACCAGCTTCAGAACGGAATGATGGACTCATAGCAGTAAAGTAGATTGGCAGTTCCTTACCATCAATGATTTCATCACGGTAGTAGTTAGTCAAAGGTACTTCAGCTGTAGGAATGAGGACATAGTTGGTATCGCTGATCTCAAAAGTATCTTCCTTGAATTTTGGATATTGGCCAGTACCAAACATAGAATCATGGTTAACCATGTAAGGGGTGATGACTTCAGTATAACCTTCCTTACCATGCTCATCTAGCATAAAGTTGTAGATGGCACGTTCCAAACGAGCTCCCAGGCCTTTATAGAAGAGGAAACGAGCTCCAGTGACTTTTCCACCACGTTCCCAGTCAAGAATACCAAGGTCTTCTCCGAGATCCCAGTGGGCTTTTGGTTCAAAGTCAAACTCACGAGGAGTTCCCCAACGGCGAACTTCTACGTTATCGTCTTCGTCTGCCCCAATAGGAACACTGTCAGAAGGGATGTTTGGAAGAGTAGTGGTAAATTCTGTCAATTTAGCATCGATTTCAGCTAATTCTGCATCGAGTGCTTTGACTTCGGCAGATAGGGTTTGCATGGCAGCAATCTTATCATCGGCATTTTCCTTGTTACGCTTAGCTTGAGCAATTTCAGCAGAAACCGTGTTACGCTCTGCCTTGAGGGTTTCAACCTTAACCAAGATGTCACGACGTTTTGCGTCGATTTCTTTCATCTCATTCAAGATAGCAGCATCTACACCACGTGTAGCTAGTTTTTCAGCGACAGCATCAAAGTCTGTACGAATACGTTTGATATCTAACATATAAACTCCTTTATGAAAAAAGCACACCTGACAAAGCGTTGGAGTGGCAGGGCCACGGTTCCATCCAACTTCACTGGTGTGCACTTGATTCTGTATTTGATTTAAAATAACGGTAGAATTTCACCTACCCCTCCTATCTGCTCGCAGCATCCGCAGACTTTCTGAAAGAAGGAAGCAACCTACTTATCCGTTGCTATGATTATACTAAACTTTCTATTTTTTTGCAAATAGATTTTTTATTTTTTTGCCAATGACTTGGAGTAAGGTAGGAAGTTTGACTACCTTGTCGTTTCCGATTTTTTCTCGAGCAATCTTAAGGATTTTTCCAGAGTCTTTTGAGGCGAAGAGAAATTTTCCTTGATCTGTAAAGACTTCAAAATGACGACTAACCTTGCGACCTGAAACATTGGCTCCAATTTGGTTAACGCTGGACCATGGAATTTGAATATAGTCCTCGACATTACGGTCTGCGTAAAATTCTAAGGCATGATCTCCTACCAGAAATTTTCCAACTTTACCTTGTATAGAGAGGTAAGAAGTTCCAGTAGTTTGAAGTTCAATGGCTTTATTGAGAGAATGTGCCATACTTAGTCTTCCTTACTTTCTCCGAAAAAGGCATGGTAGAGCGCCTTGATAGCAGCTTTTTCTTGGTCTTTTTGGACAACGAACATGATAGAAACCTCACTAGAACCTTGGGACATCATTTGGATGTTGATGTTGTTTTCAGATAGGGCACGAGTGGCTGTAGCAGTTACCCCGATGTGGCTCTTCATTTTTTCCCCTACAATCATGATGATAGAGAGGCCGTGTTCGATTTCGGCATGGTCGACTTCAGCCTTTTGGACAAGTTGGCGGAGAATTTCTTCCTCTTTGATAGGAGTCAGCTCACGTTCACGAAGGATGATAGAGAGATCATCGATACCTGTAGGCATGTGTTCCCAGCCGATATTAAGGTCTTCCAAGATTTGAAGGGCTTTACGACCAAAACCGATTTCGCGGTTCATCAAATACTTAGACATATTAATGCTGACAAAGCCAGAATCCCCAGCAATCCCAACAACTGGGAATTTATCACTGCTATGTTTGAGAACAATGCGGGTACCTGGATGGTCAGGATTGTTAGTATTTTTGATAACGAGAGGAATTTTACCACGGTAGGCAGGAAGAAGGGCTTCGTCATGAAGGACAGAGAATCCTGCATAGGCTAACTCACGCATCTCACGGTAGGTTAATTCTGGAATCGAGTGCGGTTGGTGGATGATACCAGGATGGGCAGCAAAAATTCCGTCAACATCAGTGAAGTTTTCATAAAGGTCAGCCTTAACACCAGCAGCGATGATTGAACCAGTGATATCGGATCCCCCACGTGAGAAGGTACAAATTTGATCTTCTTTAGTCACACCGAAGAAACCAGGGATAACAAGAACTTCAGTTGAATTTGTCAATTCCTCGATTTTATCATAACTTGATGGGATGATTCGCGCATTTCCTGGTTCGCTCGTAACGACGATACCAGCTTCTCTAGGATGAACATAACGTGCTTCCAAGCCATTTTGGTTGAAGTAGGCTGCAATCAACTTGGCGTTATTATTTTCTCCCGCTGCTAAGAAGGTATCGTAGAGAAATTCATTGTCTTCAATTGGAAGAGTTGCAAGAGCACGGATGCTTTTTGAGATTTTTTCTAGAACTGTGGGTTTGAGTTTTAGCTCACTAACCATGGCAGCATAACGATCAATAATCCAGTTTTGACGTTTACTGATATCGTTACCAGCTACATAGTCACGGTAGTATTTAATTAAGGCATCTGTCACTTTTGTATCCTCGGAATTGCGTTTACCAGGTGCAGATACAACCACAAAACGACGTTCTGGATCACTTTTTACAATGTTTAGAACTTTTTCTAACTGACTAGCAGAGGCGAGAGAGCTTCCACCAAATTTTACAACCTTCATAAGAACTCCTAAAGTAAGTATTTTATACGATTATAGCAGAAAGAGGGGCTTTTTTCAATCTGGAAAATATTCTATACAATTGTTTGAAAGTCTCATCATAAAAGCTTATAATAAAGGTGTAGGAGGAAAGACTCTTCTAATGAAAGGAGTTGGGGGAAGATGATTAAAAGAGTAGTTTGTTTAATCTTACTAGTCATTACCTTCGTGATGATTCCTACAAATATCGGAGCAAGTTCTCAACCTCTTCCCAGTGGTCGTTTGACGGGAGAAGAATTAGCAATGGAGTATGCTCAGGAGCGTCAGATTTCAGTTGAGAGGGCTAAAATTATCTTATCTATCGGCTTGTCAGATAGTAAGGAAAGGACCTATCGAATTCTCTCTGAAAAGATTATCGTCAATCCTAACTATGAAGCTAGAGTCAAGTTTTATTGTCGAACAGATGAAAGTGGACAATTTAGAGGAATCACGAAACTCTTAGCTACAAGTCTGGTCAACAAGGACGGAAATAAGGAAGCTCCTTTTGCAGGAAATCTTTTTGCCTACCTAGAAGATCCAAATCGTGTTTTTTACATGGTTTCAGGAGAATTCTACCATAAGGGATCAAACCAAGAACAGCTTTATCAGAGAGAAGGAGGACGAATGCTTGAAGTGATTTATGATTTCATGGATGATACAAGTACTGGTTTTCCTGTATTTTTAGATACCAAACTAAGTTTTTAAAATCGGCCGATACACTTTCGGTCGATTTTTCTCTTGTCTAATAAGCTGGAAAAAGATATAATTTGAAAATAAAATAATTTAATCTTCGTTGTAAATTGAAAGGAGTGGTTATGGATCATATCCTCTATCAAGTTCAGGACGATCTAGCGATGCTTACTCTGAATCGTCCAGAGGTAGCCAATGGTTTTCATATTCCTATGTGTCAAGAAATTCTAGAAGCATTAGAATTAGCTGAAAAAGATGCTTCGGTTTCGTTTATTCTCATTAATGCTGCCGGCAAAGTCTTCTCTGTTGGGGGCGATCTAGTAGAAATGAAACGTGCTGTCGATGAGGATGATATTGCCTCCTTGGCTCAGATTGCAGAATTAGTCAATGCCATTTCTTATAAAATTAAGCAAATTTCTAAGCCTGTCATCATGGAAGTAGATGGAGCAGTTGCTGGGGCGGCGGCTAATATGGCTTTGGCAGTTGATTTCTGTATTGCTTCTGACAAGGCTAAATTCATCCAGGCCTTTGTAGGTGTGGGCTTGGCTCCAGACGCGGGAGGTTTATTCTTGCTTACACGATCACTTGGTGCAACTCGGGCAACGCAATTAGCTATGACTGGCGAAGCTTTCACAGCAGAAAAAGCACTTGAAGCTGGAGCTGTCTATCGTCTGTGTGCTAGTGATCAACTGGAAAAGACAAGAGAGCAACTATTGAAGAAGTTGAGACGAGGCTCTTCTAACTCTTATGCTGCTGTTAAGAAGTTAGTCTGGGAGAGCGAATTTAAGCAGTGGCACGAGTACGCACAGCTAGAATTGGAATTGCAAAAATCTCTATCTTATACGGAGGATTTCAAAGAAGGTGTTCGTGCACATTCTGAAAAAAGACGTCCAAAATTTTTGGGGAAATAATAAAATACTTGCGCAATTCTTTGAAGTTTGATATACTTTTTTTGTCAAATGTTTTGATAGTTAAACTTTTTTGATGAGGGAGGGAAGAAAATTGGACTACCAACGGATCAATGACTATTTAACATCTATTTTTAATAACGTCCTTGTGATTGAGGAAGTGAGTTTGAGAGGTAGTCGTTTCAAGGATATCTCCATCAAGGAAATGCACACGATCGATGTGATTGGCAAGTTTCCAGATGTGACTCCAAGTCAAGTGTCCAAAGAGTTGATGGTAACTCTAGGAACCGTGACAACTAGCTTGAACAACTTGGAACGAAAAGGTTATATCGAGCGCTTGCGATCAGATCAGGATCGTCGTGTAGTACATCTGCATTTGACAAAGAAAGGTCGCTTGGTACATCGGCTCCATAGACGTTTTCACAAGGCCATGGTCGAAAGGATCATCGAAGGCATGAGCCCAGAGGAAATGGATGTCATGAGTAAAGGTTTGACCAATCTTTATCAATTTTTGGAGGATTTGAAATAATGGCTTTTGCGAAAATAAGCCAGGTTGCTCATTATGTTCCAGAGCAGATTGTCACAAATGAAGATTTGGCTCAGGTTATGGATACGAGTGATGAATGGATTTCAAGTCGAACTGGAATTAAGGAACGTCGCATTTCTAAGACAGAATCAACAGGAGATTTGGCTACTGAAGTTGCCAAACAGCTTTTAGAGAAGTCAGGGATTTCTGCTGAAGAGTTGGATTTCATCATCTTAGCTACGATGACCCCTGACTCGATGATGCCATCTACTGCAACACGTGTACAGGCTCGTATAGGTGCTCGTAAGGCCTTTGCATTTGATCTAACCGCCGCTTGTAGTGGTTTCACCTTTGCCCTTTCAACTGCAGAGAAGTTTATCTCTTCAGGAGCTTATCGTAAGGGTCTAGTTATCGGTAGTGAAACTATGTCCAAAACCTTGGACTGGACAGATCGTTCAACAGCTGTCCTATTTGGAGATGGAGCTGGTGGCGTCTTGTTAGAAGCAAGCGATAAGCAACATTTCCTAGCGGAGAGTCTCAATAGCGATGGTTCACGTAGTGAGTGCTTGACCTATGGGCAGACAGGCTTGACGTCACCATTTTCAGTTCAAGAAAAGCCAGATGCTTTCTTGAAAATGGATGGCCGAGCAGTTTTTGACTTTGCAATTCGAGATGTTGCTAAGTCTATCAAAGAGACCATAGAGATGAGTCCTGTATCTGCAGAAGAACTAGACTATCTCCTGCTTCATCAGGCCAATAACCGTATCTTGGATAAGATGGCTAGAAAAATCGGTGTAGATCGTGATAAGCTTCCCGCAAATATGACCAAGTATGGAAATACTAGTGCGGCAAGTATTCCGATTTTGCTTTCAGAGTGTGTAGAAGAAGGGCTAATCCATTTGGATGGTAGCCAAAAAATACTCTTATCAGGCTTCGGTGGAGGTTTGACATGGGGCACACTTGTTGTTACAATTTAGGTAATTATGTGGTGAACACATTGTTATAAAAACTATTTATTTTAAAGGAGTCTATCATGGCAGTATTTGAAAAAGTACAAGAAATTATCGTTGAAGAACTTGGAAAAGACGCATCAGAAGTAACGCTTGAATCTACTTTTGATGATTTGGATGCAGATTCATTGGACTTGTTCCAAGTAATCTCTGAAATCGAAGATGCTTTTGATATCCAAATCGAAGCAGAGGATGACTTGAAAACAGTTGGCGACTTGGTTGCTTACGTTGAAGAGCAAACAAAATAATTTAAATAAATGGAGAAGGAGTAGGGAAACCCGCTCCCTCTTGTTCAGGTAATAGTTTGACAGTCAAAGTATAATGTGGTCGAACTATTACCTAAGCAAGACTCATGGAGGCGCTATGAAAACATGTATTACAGAATTATTGAATATTAAATATCCTATCTTTCAAGGAGGAATGGCCTGGGTCGCTGATGGTGACCTGGCGGGTGCTGTTTCAAAGGCAGGTGGTCTGGGTATCATTGGTGGAGGAAATGCTCCCAAGGAAGTGGTTAAGGCCAATATCGATAAGATTAAATCATTAACAGACAAGCCATTTGGTGTCAACATTATGCTTTTGTCTCCATTTGTTGAAGATATCGTTGATCTTGTGATTGAAGAAGGGGTTAAGGTTGTTACAACTGGCGCAGGGAATCCAAGTAAATACATGGAACGATTCCATGAGGCAGGGATTACTGTTATTCCAGTTGTCCCAAGTGTGGCTTTGGCAAAACGCATGGAAAAAATTGGTGCGGATGCCGTCATTGCTGAAGGTATGGAAGCTGGGGGACATATTGGCAAGTTAACAACCATGACCTTGGTTCGTCAAGTTGTAGCTGCTGTTTCAATTCCTGTTATCGCTGCTGGTGGTATTGCAGACGGTGAGGGAGCTGCAGCTGGATTTATGCTTGGTGCAGAAGCTGTGCAAGTAGGAACTCGTTTTGTAGTTGCTAAAGAATCAAATGCTCATCCAAACTATAAGGCTAAAATTTTAAAAGCTCGTGATATAGACACAACAATATCAGCACAACATTTTGGACACGCAGTTCGTGCCATTAAAAACAAATTGACTCGTGATTTCGAGCAAGCTGAAAAAGATGCCTTCAAACAAGAAAATCCAGATTTAGAAATCTTTGAACAGATGGGTGCAGGAGCCTTAGCTAAGGCTGTTGTCCATGGTGATGTGGATGGCGGTTCAGTGATGGCTGGTCAGATTGCAGGTCTGGTTTCGAAAGAAGAAACAGTTAAAGAAATCTTAAAAGATATCTACTATGGTGCAGCTGAGACAATTCAAAAAGAAGCCGCTCGTTGGGCAGGAGTTACAAGAAATGACTAAAACAGCCTTTCTATTTGCAGGTCAAGGAGCCCAGTACCTAGGAATGGGACGTGAGCTATACGACCAATATGCTATCGTCAAGGAAACAATCGACAAAGCGAGTCAAGTCTTAGGTTATGACCTTCGGGACTTGATTGACAACGATGAAACGAAACTAAATCAGACTCGTTACACGCAACCAGCTATTCTAGCTACATCCGTTGCCATTTACCGATTACTAAAGGAGAAAGGTTACCAACCAGATATGGTGGCAGGCCTGTCTCTTGGTGAATATTCTGCCCTTGTAGCTAGTGGCGCCTTGGATTTTGAAGATGCGGTGGCTCTAGTTGCTAAACGTGGGGCTTATATGGAAGAAGCAGCACCTGCAGGGTCTGGTAAAATGGTAGCTGTGCTTAATACACCGGTTGAAGTAATTGAAAAAGCTTGTCAAGAAGCCTCTAAACTTGGTGTTGTAACTCCAGCTAACTACAATACGCCGAGTCAAATTGTTATTGGTGGTGAGGTAGTAGCGGTAGATCGTACAGTTGAACTTTTGCAAGAGGTCGGAGCAAAACGCTTGATTCCGCTCAATGTTTCTGGTCCTTTCCATACAGCTTTATTGGAACCTGCTAGTCAAAAATTAGCTCAAGCCCTAGAAGATGTTGAGTTTAGTGACTTTGCTTGTCCACTTGTTGGCAATACAGAAGCAAAGGTCGTGGAAAAAGAACGAATTGCTGAACTCCTGACTCGTCAAGTTAAGGAACCCGTTCGCTTTTATGAAAGTATTGCAGTCATGCAAGAAGCGGGTGTCACTCGTTTTATCGAGATTGGACCTGGTAAAGTTTTGTCTGGATTTGTCAAAAAGATTGATAAAACAGCTCAACTTGCTAATGTGGAAGATCAAGCAAGTTTACTAGCACTCTTAGAAAATTAGACCAAAATGGTAGAAGTTCTGAAAGGAGAAACATGAAACTAGAAAATAAAAATGTCTTTATCACAGGCTCAAGTCGAGGAATTGGTCTTGCCATTGCTCATAAATTTGCCAGCTTGGGAGCCAATGTTGTCTTGAATAGTCGTGGTGAAATCTCCGAGGAGCTTCTAGCCGAATTTAAACCATACGGAGTGAAGGTCTTTGCTATTTCTGGTGACGTTTCTGATTTTGCGGACGCAAAGCGTATGGTGGACCAAGCCATTGAAGAGCTGGGTTCAGTTGATGTTTTAGTCAACAATGCTGGGATTACCCAAGACACTCTCCTGCTCAAGATGACAGAAGTAGACTTTGAGAAGGTCTTAAAAGTCAATCTAACAGGTGCCTTCAATATGACACAAGCAGTCTTGAAACAGATGCTAAAAGCTCGTGAGGGTGCCATTATCAACATGTCGAGTGTTGTTGGTTTGATGGGAAATATCGGTCAAGCGAACTATGCTGCTTCAAAGGCAGGATTGATTGGTTTTACCAAGTCTGTAGCACGTGAGGTTGCCAATCGCAATGTGAGAGTAAATGCTATTGCGCCAGGGATGATTGAATCGGATATGACCGCTGTCTTGACAGATAAAGTAAAGGATGCCATGTTGGCGCAAATTCCGATGAAACAGTTTGGACAAGCAGAGCAGGTGGCTGATGTGACAGCCTTTCTTGCTAGTCAAGATTATCTAACAGGACAAGTAATTGCAATTGATGGTGGACTAACCATGCAATAAGAGTTAAAATAGAGGTAGAAGAATGAAACTGAATCGAGTAGTAGTGACAGGTTATGGAGTGACATCTCCAATCGGAAACACACCAGAAGAATTTTGGAACAGCTTAAAAACTGGTAAGATTGGAATTGGTGAAATAACTAAGTTTGATCATAGTGAATTTGCAGTGCATAATGCGGCAGAAATCAAAGATTTTCCTTTTGACAAATATTTTGTAAAAAAAGATACCAACCGTTTTGATGCTTATTCTTTGTATGCGCTATATGCAGCACAAGAAGCCGTTAATCATGCAGGTCTTGATGTAGAAGCTCTGGATAAGGATCGCTTTGGTGTTATCGTTGCTTCAGGTATCGGTGGAATCAAGGAAATCGAAGATCAAGTCATTCGCCTTCATGAAAAAGGTCCAAAACGTGTGAAACCGATGACCCTTCCAAAAGCTTTACCAAATATGGCCTCAGGAAATGTTGCTATGCGCTTTGGTGCTAATGGTATTTGTAAATCTATCAATACTGCTTGTGCTTCTTCAAATGATGCAATTGGGGATGCCTTTCGTTCCATCAAGTTTGGTTACCAAGATGTTATGCTAGTTGGTGGTTCTGAGGCTTCTATCACTCCATTTGCCATTGCTGGTTTCCAAGCCTTGACAGCTCTTTCAACAACTGAAGATCCAAGTCGTGCCTCGATTCCTTTTGATAAAAACCGTAATGGTTTTGTCATGGGAGAAGGATCAGGAATGTTGGTTCTTGAAAGTTTAGAGCATGCTGAAAAACGGGGAGCGACTATCTTAGCAGAAGTTGTTGGCTACGGGAATACTTGTGATGCCTACCATATGACTTCACCACATCCAGAAGGTCAAGGAGCTATTAAAGCCATCAAACTTGCCTTGGAGGAAGCTGAAATCACACCAGACCAAGTAGCTTATGTCAATGCTCACGGTACTTCAACTCCTGCTAATGAAAAAGGAGAAAGTGGAGCAATCGTAGCTGTTCTTGGTAAGGAAGTACCTGTATCTTCAACTAAGTCATTTACAGGCCACTTGCTAGGAGCGGCAGGAGCTGTTGAAGCAATCGCTACTATTGAAGCTATTCGTCAAAGCTATGTTCCAATGACAGCTGGAACGATAGAATTATCAGACTATATTGAAGCAAATGTTATTTATGGACAAGGATTGGGACGTGAAATTCCTTATGCTATCTCAAATACTTTTGGATTTGGTGGGCATAACGCAGTTCTTGCTTTCAAACGTTGGGAGAATAAGTAAAGATGAATTTAAATGAAATCAAAGACTTGATGGCGCAATTTGACCAGTCAAGCTTGAGAGAATTTTCTTATAAAAATGGAACGGATGAGTTGCTTTTCAGTAAAAATGAAGCAAAACTTATCTCAGAAACAAGTCCAGCACCTCAACCAGCGGTTTCAGTAAGTGAATCTACACTTGCACCACAAACTCCAACTACAACACCAGTTGTAGAAGCAGTTTCAGAATCAGGTGCTAGTGAATCTGAAGCTGAAGGGGACCTTGTAGAAAGTCCACTTGTCGGAGTTGCTTACTTGGCTGCTGGACCAGACAAACCTAATTTTGTTTCAGTCGGTGATACTGTTAAAAAAGGCCAAACTCTGGTCATCATCGAAGCTATGAAGGTCATGAACGAAATTCCAGCACCTAAAGATGGTGTCGTAACAGAAGTTCTTGTTGCTAATGAAGAAATGGTTGAGTTCGGGAAAGGCTTGGTACGTATCAAATGATTGATATTCAAGGAATTAAAGAAGCTTTGCCACACCGTTATCCCATGCTCTTAGTAGATCGTGTCTTAGAAGTTAGTGAAGATACAATTGTTGCCATTAAAAATGTGACGATTAACGAACCTTTCTTCAATGGTCATTTTCCTCAATACCCAGTTATGCCTGGAGTCCTCATTATGGAAGCCTTGGCTCAGACAGCAGGTGTTTTGGAATTGTCTAAACATGAAAACAAAGGGAAACTTGTCTTCTATGCTGGTATGGATAAGGTTAAGTTTAAGAAACAAGTTGTTCCTGGTGATCAGCTTGTCATGACAGCAACTTTTGTCAAACGTCGTGGCACAATCGCCGTAGTAGAAGCAAAGGCAGAAGTAGATGGTAAGCTTGCAGCATGCGGGACTCTGACCTTTGCTATTGGAAACTAGGGAGGTTTTCCATGTTTCGTAAGATTTTAATTGCCAATCGTGGTGAAATTGCTGTTCGTATTATTCGTGCGGCACGAGAATTAGGAATTGCAACAGTCGCTGTCTATTCGACTGCTGACAAGGAAGCTCTCCACACGCTTTTGGCTGATGAGACTATCTGTATCGGCCCTGGGAAGGCTACAGAATCTTATCTGAACATCAATGCTATCCTATCAGCTGCGGTCTTGACTGAAGCTGAAGCTATTCACCCTGGATTTGGTTTTTTAAGTGAAAACTCCAAATTTGCAACTATGTGTGAAGAAGTCGGTATCAAATTTATTGGGCCATCAGCTCGTGTCATGGATGTCATGGGAGATAAAATTAACGCCCGTGCTCAAATGATTAAGGCTAAGGTACCTGTCATTCCAGGATCAGATGGAGAAGTCCATACTGCAGAAGAAGCGCTTGCTGTTGCCGAAAAAATTGGTTATCCAGTTATGCTGAAAGCTTCAGCTGGAGGTGGTGGTAAAGGAATTCGTAAGGTTGAAAAAGCAGAAGATCTTGTATCAGCCTTTGAAACAGCCTCTAGTGAAGCTAAAGCAAACTTTGGAAATGGGGCTATGTACCTCGAGCGTGTGATTTATCCTGCTCGCCACATTGAGGTACAGATTCTTGCTGACCAGATGGGTCATGTTATTCACCTAGGTGAGCGTGACTGTTCGCTTCAACGGAATAACCAAAAAGTTTTAGAAGAAAGTCCTTCAATTGCTATTGGGAAGACACTGCGTAATGAAATTGGTGCTGCAGCAGTCCGTGCAGCGGAGTCTGTTGGTTATGAAAATGCTGGTACTATTGAATTCCTACTAGATGAAGCAACTGGGAAATTCTACTTTATGGAGATGAATACGCGTGTCCAAGTAGAACATCCAGTAACCGAATTTGTTTCTGGTGTGGATATTGTCAAGGAACAAATCCGTATTGCGGCAGGTCAACCTTTGACTCTGAAACAAGAAGATATTGTTCTAAAAGGACATGCTATTGAGTGCCGTATCAACGCAGAAAATCCAGCCTTTAATTTTGCACCAAGTCCTGGTAAGATTACTAATCTTTATCTACCAAGCGGTGGTGTTGGCTTGCGCGTTGATTCTGCAGTTTATCCAGGTTACACTATTCCACCATACTATGATAGTATGATTGCTAAGATTATCGTTCATGGTGAAAATCGTTTTGATGCTCTTATGAAAATGCAACGAGCTCTATATGAACTCGAAATTGAAGGGGTCGTCACCAATGCTGATTTCCAACTGGATCTAATCTCTGATCGGCGAGTGATAGCTGGAGATTACGATACTTCCTTCTTGATGGAAACTTTCTTACCACACTATCAAGAAAAAGAATAATGTAAAAAGACTATGAGACCGAAAAGGGGGATGTATGGCTCTATTTAGTAAAAAAGATAAATATATTCGAATCAATCCCAATCGTTCGACTGTAAATCAACCTCAGATCAAGCCAGAGGTTCCAGATGAACTCTTCTCCCAATGTCCAGGTTGCAAATATACGATTTACCAAAAGGACTTGGGGAGTGAGCGCATATGCCCTCACTGTGGCTATACCTTTCGTATTTCAGCTCAAGAGCGTTTAGCTTTAACCATTGATATGGGTACGTTTTTGGAAATGTTTAAAGGGATTGAGACTCAGGATCCTTTGAATTTTCCAGGCTATCGTAAAAAATTGACTTTGATGCGTGAAAAGACAGGTCTTGATGAGGCTGTTGTAACAGGAACAGCTTTGATTAAGGGAGAGAAGGTTGCTCTTGGCATCATGGATTCAAACTTTATCATGGCATCAATGGGAACAGTTGTTGGTGAAAAAATTACTCGCTTATTTGAATTTGCCACAGATGAGAAATTGCCAGTCGTCTTGTTTACGGCTTCTGGTGGTGCCCGTATGCAAGAAGGAATCATGAGCTTGATGCAGATGGCTAAAATCTCTGCTGCAGTTAAACGCCATTCTAATGCAGGTCTCTTTTATCTGACAATCCTTACGGATCCAACAACTGGAGGTGTTACAGCTTCCTTTGCTATGGAAGGGGATATCATCTTAGCGGAACCTCAAAGTCTTGTTGGTTTTGCTGGACGCCGTGTGATTGAAAATACGGTAAGGGAAGACTTACCAGAGGATTTCCAGAAGGCAGAGTTTCTTCTAGAGCATGGCTTTGTAGATGCAATTGTAAAACGGCGAGAATTGCCAGATATGATTGCTCGATTAGTAAGGTTGCATAAGGGGGATTGTTGATGAATATAGCGAAAATCGTCAGAGAAGCACGTGAACAAACCCGCTTAACTGCCTTGGACTTCGCAACAGGAATTTTTGATGACTTTGTAGAACTACATGGGGATCGCTCATTCAGAGATGATGGTGCTGTTATTGGTGGTATCGGATGGTTGGGAGACCAAGCAGTAACTGTAGTTGGAATCCAAAAAGGTAAAAGTTTACAAGATAATCTTAACCGTAACTTTGGACAACCCCATCCAGAAGGCTATCGCAAGGCCCTCCGTTTGATGAAGCAAGCTGAAAAATTTGGCCGGCCAGTTGTAACTTTTATCAACACTGCGGGAGCCTATCCTGGTGTAGGAGCAGAAGAACGGGGTCAAGGTGAAGCTATTGCCCGTAACCTCTTTGAAATGAGTGATTTAAAAGTTCCCATCATTGCGATTATTATCGGTGAAGGTGGTTCTGGTGGTGCCCTTGCCCTTGCTGTAGCAGACCGTGTTTGGATGCTTGAAAATTCCATCTATGCGGTACTGAGTCCTGAAGGATTTGCTTCTATCTTATGGAAAGATGGAACTCGTGCCATGGAAGCAGCTGAGTTGATGAAAATCACCTCGTATGAGTTGTTGGATATGCAAGTTGTAGATAAGGTCATTTCTGAAGTTGGTCTTTCAAGCAAAGATTTAATCAAGCAAGTGAAGGAACAACTCCAAGCAGAACTTGATGAACTTGGTAAACTGCCACTAGAACAGCTCATTGAGGAACGTTACCAACGCTTTAGAAAATATTAAAAAGAAAGAGAGTGGGACAGAAATCGGTAATTCGTTAGAATTCGATTTCGTCGTCCCACCTCCGCACAGTTGAGTAGGGCTGTAAAAGCTGATGAAATCAGCGTAGTAGAGCCCACTCAACCACTGCGTCTTGCTCGAAAATCCAAAGATAATTGAGAGGCCAGGACTTTTGTCCCAGCCTCTTTTTGGATTCTATAAAAAAGACATTTCAGGATTAAAAATTAACAGTTGAGGAAATGGAACTGAGAGTCATGAAAAAGATGTATATTATAGATGTAAGCTTACAAAAATTTATTTTTAAGGAGGTACTTGAAATGACAGGTACAGATACATTTACAGTTCTTTCAATGGAGGACTTAGAACAAGCTTCAGGCGGTAGAATGACTTGGCTGGTTGATGATTGGATTTGGACTTCACCTAACTCTTATAGTTTAGCAGGTGATTGGATTACGATATCTTCAAATATGGAGAAATATCGTTACGGTCTTCATTCTTGGTAATTAACTTAAAGGAGTGAGTATGAAAAAACTAGGGCATTTGGGAGTTTTTGTCTTACTAGTATTTCTATCGGTTTATCTACCAGAGTTAGGGATTATGCATCTGACTAAGTTTTTAGGATGGGGGATAGATGGCTATTCTATCTTTTTAACAGTTGAAGTAACAGCTCTTTTGCTATTATTTATCTACTGGCTCAAAAAGAAAGAGATGCTCTATATTTTTGAAAATAAGGGTTCAAAGAAGTCAAGATTTTTTTACCTTGTAGTTGGTTTAGTGGCTACTTATTTTGATCGTCAATTGGTGGATACTTTTCAGTTACAGTTTCATCATCTAATTGATAACAAGTATATCTTTCAAGACCTTCTTTCGGTCCTATACTCCAATAGGCAACCAACTTTTCTATCAACTGTTCTCAGTTTTAGTTTAACAGTAGTCGTCGGACCTATATTGGAGGAACTGATTCATAGAGGGTACTTTATGAATACTTTTTCCCCCAGTCCAAGTACTATCTGGATGTTATCCTATCTGCTCTTATCTTTGGACTTTGTCATTTGATCCTAACTCACCGAGATCCTATCAGTTTGATCATTTATAGTTTAGGCGGTCTCTTCTATGCCCTGGTTTACCGTTGGACAAAGAACCTGAAAATTACAATCCTATGCCATAGTTTTTTCAACTTTCTCATTTATGCAAAGCCCATCTGGATTTTTGTTTATAATTATGTCTATTATCATTTTTTAAGATAGTAGTAATAAGAAAAGTGTTTGGCAGAAGTCAAGCACTCTTTTGATTCTTCCCCAAAGAAAGTTAGCTCTCTCTTTTAAGTGATTAAGAGATGCTTCAACAGTAAGGTATACATTTCGGGATTAAGAATTGACAGTTGAGGAAATAGATGTAAGTGTGATCAAAAAAGATGTATATTATATAATAAGAAATGATAATCTGATGGACTAGTCACTAGGCTAGGAAGAAAGAATGAAAAATTTCAGATGCCCTATTCTACTACTTTAAAAGCGTTATTGAGGTATAGTAGTAAATTGGAGAGTTGACTAGTCATTGAGAAGATCTGTAGATTTGGTAATTTTGTTGATTAGAAAGAAGTAATGATGAAAAAACTAAGACAATTTGGAATGTTTTTGCTGATTAGTTTCCTATCTACCTATTTACCACAAACAATTGCTTTGTATGTGACGATCATTTTAGGTCTAGGTATAGATAGCTATTCTATTATTTTAACAATGGAGTTAGTGCTGAGTCTCTTTCTTTTAGTTTGGTGGTTACAAAGGAAAAAGATGCTCTTTATCTTTGAAAAAAAGAGTTGGAACTGGTCAACGATATTTTACTTGCTTGCATGCTATGTGGTGAATCAAGTTTTAGGTCGCTTTTGGGAACGCTATGCTCATTTGATTGATTACAAGAATATTCATGATTACCTTTATACAATGGTGCTTTCTAATGGACGACCAACTTTTTTATCGACTGTTCTTGGTTTTATCTTAGCAGTCTTTATTGGTCCTATTCTGGAAGAGACGCTTGATCGTGGGTATTTTATGAATACCTTTTTTCCCCAGTCCAAGTATTATCTGGATGTTATCTTCTCAGCTCTTATATTTGGATTCAGTCATTTGATACTATCTCATCGAGATCCGATTAGTTTATTATATTTTAGTTTTTTCGGTCTCTTTTTCGCTATTGTCTATCGTTATACATCTAATCTACGATTGACCATTCTTTGTCATTGTTTGTTCAACTTTTTCAACCACGCTAAACCTATTTGGATTTTTGTTTATAATTTTATCTATTATCGGTTTTTTAGATAGTGCTAGTAATAAGAAAATAAAAAAGTGTTTGACTCAAATCAAACACTTTTTTTATACTTAATCTTCTTCTGTCACAAATTGACTGAGGAGTCCGTTGATAAAACGGGCTGATTTTTGATCTGAAAAGCTTTTAGCAAGCTCAATGGCTTCGTTAACAGCTACGAGTTGAGGAGTGTCAAATGAAGTAATTTCAAAAACTCCTAGGCGTAGTAAATTCTTTTCTACCAAAGTCAGACGATCGATGGTCCAACCAGTTTTCAAATGTTGAGTGATTTGTTTATCCAGATCATCCTTTTTAGCTTGGACACCAGAAACGAGCTCCACAAGGAAGTTAGGAAGTTGCACATCTGTATCTTCGCGATCATGTGTGTAGGCGAAGCGACAAGCAGTTTCTAGATCTGAACCAAATTCAAGACTCATCAAAGCTTGGAAAGCACATTTACGTAGCTCACGTCTTGATTCTAATAATGGACTAGTCATTGAGGAAGTCCTCGTCGAATAAGTCTTTCAATTCTGGTTTTGGTGTTTTATCTGGAACGATACCTGCAACGTGAATGTTGACAGCAGAGATTTCAACATCAGCCATATTGCGGACAGCATCCTTAACAGCTTTCTGGATAGCCATAGCAACCTTAGGAACTTTGACACCGTACTCTAGGTAGAGATAGATATCAGCTGTGAGCTCATCGTTTGCTTCTTTTAGATATACGCCACGACCAAGAGAAAGTTTTGAAAGGGTGTCAGATACTGATTTGTTTGAAAAAGAGTGTACGCCTTCAACTTTCGCAGTTGCAATAGCAATGATTTTTTCAAGTACACGTGGGGCGATGACGATTTCGCCAAGTTGTTCTTCAATTCCCATAGAATGACCTCTTTCTAGTTTCTAGAGATTAGGCGCGAGAAACGTAAGTTCCTTCTGCAGTGTTGATAATCAATTTTTGACCTGCTTCAATGAAGTCTGGAACGTTCACGACAAGACCAGTTTCCATTGTTGCTGGTTTACCAGAACCGGTAACAGTAGCACCTTTGATAGATGGTTGTGTTTCAGCAACTGTCAATTCAACAGTAGTTGGTACAGTCACACCGATTACTTCAGTTCCGTAGAATTGGATTTTTACATCTGAGTTTTCAAGGATGTAAAGCAATTCGTTTTCAACATTCACAACAGGAATTTCGTATTGGTCGTACGTTTCTGTGTTCATGAAGTAAGCTGTGTCGTCCATTTTGTACAAGTATTGAGCTGGAACTGTTTCAATGATCGCTTGCTCAAATTTTTCTTCTGGGCGGTAGCTTGTTTCAAAAGTTGAACCAGTACGGACATCACGCAATTTCATACGCATGATAGTGTTTCCTTTACCTGGTTTGTGGTGGCTAGCTTCCAAAACGCGGATCAATTTTCCTTCTGCTGTTTCAAAGGTCATACCAGCCTTTAGTTTACTTGCTTCAATCATGTTTTTACCTCTTTTATAAATATTATTACTCTTCATTTTACCATAAAATCTTCTGGAAATAAAGCCAAAATAGTTATTGGGAGATGGTAGAGGAGAAAAAGAATATTGCCTAGTCAGGTGGAGGGGTTAATGTTAAAGAGTATCCACTATATTTCTTCTTATACTCAATGGAAATCAAAGAGCAAACTAGGAAGCAAGCCGCAGGCTGCTCAAAACACTGTTTTGAGGTTGTGGATAGAACTGACGAAGTTAGTAACCATATATACGGTAATGTGACGCTGACGTGGTTTGAAGAGATTTTCGAAGAGTATTATATTTCAAAAGGCCGAAGTAAGCTTACTCCGACCTGTTAGTATTGTCTTAAAAAGATTGATTTTTATTCTGGTTCTACCAAAATTTTAATTTGTGACTTATCTTGAGTTAATTCGATAAAGCCTTCTTCGACGATATTTTCCAATTTAATTTTCTTAGTAACTAATTTTTCAGCAGAGAAGTAGCCTTGTTCCATCAATTCTAATACTTTAGGGAAGATATGACGATAAGCAATGATTCCTTTTAGTGTCTTTTCTTGGATTGCAAATTCATTCGGATTAATATTTGCTTCTCGTTCCCAGATAGAGACCACCATGCACTCACCTGCTTTATGTACGGCAGCTAAGGCTTGTCCTAAAACTACTGGCACACCCGTTACTTCATAAGAAACATCTACCCCACCGTTTGTTAAACGATGAATAGCTTCAACAGCTGTTTCACCTTCTTTCGGACGGACAACGATAGCTCCTAACTCTTCAGCTTTTGCTTGACGTTCAGGTGATAGTTCAACAGCATAAATCTTAGAAGCACCCGCTGCACGAAGGGCTTCTACAATTAAGAGACCAATCGGACCTAAGCCAAAGACAGCAGCAGTATCACCAGTTTTTAGTGCTGATTGACGAACTGCATAAACTGCAACAGCAGCTGGCTCAGTGAGAGCAGCTTGCTCATAGCTTAAGCTATCTGGAATGACATGTACTAAGTCACCGTCTAAAACACAATATTTGGCAAATCCACCGTCTGCAGCCAAACCGACAAAATTAAGGTTTGGATCCAAATTATAATTACCAACTAAGTTATTCTTAGCTAGAATTGGTTCTACAGCAACACGATCACCAACTTTAACACGAGTAACATCGCTTCCGACTTCTACAATTTCACCAGAAAATTCATGTCCCAGTGTTACTGGTGCTTTTTGACCAGAATAGACATGTTCTTCTGTTGGGATGAAGATAGGGCCATCTAAAAATTCGTGGAGGTCAGTACCACAAATTCCTGTGAATTTAACAGCAACTTTTACTTGGTGCGGAAGTACCTCAGGGACTTCTACTTCTTGAATACGAACATCTTTTGCTGCATGCTAGCGAGCTGCTTTCATTGTAGCCATATGAATAACTCCTTATTGTTGCGATTTTTAGTTTTCCTTTTAGGAAACTTCACATGTAATATTGTAAACGCTTTCCTTGTATTTATCAAGAAAAACCAACCTCAGGGCTGGTTTCTTTTACATATTAATCTTCTTTCAACTTCGCCAATTCTTGCGCAAGGAGTTTAAGGGCAACCTGTGGATTGGCTTGGCCTTTGGTTGCTTTCATGAGGAATCCTGTGAAGGATTTGTCAGCGTTACGTTTACCTGACTTGAAGTCGGCAACTGCAGCTTCGTTATCTGCAAAGACTTGGTGGATGATTGGAATCAAGACATCAGGATCTGAGATTTGAACCATACCTGCTTTCTCCACGTATTCACGCGCGCCACCGCCATTTTTAGCTAGGTGGACAAAGACTTTCTTGGCGATCTTAGAAGAAATAGTACCGTCTTCGATGATGGCGATCATTTCTACCAAGTTTTCTGGAGTTAATTCGATTTGTTCCAGTGTCTTACCTTCGGCATTCAAGAACTGAGCGACTTCACCTTGGAGCCAGTTAGAGACTTGTTTGGCATCACCACCGAGGGCAACAGCTTTCTCAAAGAAGTCAGAAGTGACTTTATTAGCAGTCAACTGACTAGCATCGTAGTCTGATAAACCAAGGTCAGATACGTAGCGAGCACGACGTTCTTTCGGAAACTCTGGCAACTCTGTACGCATTTCTTCAATCCACTCATCAGAGATTTCAAAGAGTGGTAGGTCTGGTTCTGGGAAGTAGCGGTAGTCTGCAGCACCTTCCTTGACACGCATGAGGATGGTTGCTTTGTTGGCTTCATCGTAACGGCGTGTTTCTTGGCGGATTTGA
Organism: Streptococcus sp. KHUD_014; assembly: GCF_051106275.1. Classification (GTDB taxonomy): domain Bacteria; phylum Bacillota; class Bacilli; order Lactobacillales; family Streptococcaceae; genus Streptococcus. The sequence continues at coordinate 476,555 of NZ_CP193666.1, forward strand.
CCACCTGAGCGAAGGATTTCAGCCTGACGTTGGACTTCGTATTCAAGACCCTTACGCACGTTTGAGAAGGAGTTGAGGTTCTTCAATTCAGTCTTGGTACCGAATTTCTCTTGACCATAAGGACGAAGCGAGATGTTGGCATCCACGCGCATCGAACCTTCCTCCATCTTAACGTCAGAAATGCCAGCGTATTGGATAACTTCCTTGAGGGCTGTTAGATAAGCATAAGCTTCTTCTGGTGAACGCATGTCTGCTTCAGATACAATCTCAATCAAAGGCACCCCTTGACGGTTGAGGTCAACATAAGAGTAACCATCTGTACCATGGGTGTTTTTACCGGCGTCTTCTTCCAAGTGAGCACGTTCGATACCGATTTTCTTAGTCGTACCATCTTCTAGCTCCACTTCAATCCAGCCGTTGTAACCGATTGGCTCATCAAACTGAGAAATTTGGTAGGCTTTAGGATTATCAGGGTAGAAGTAGTTCTTGCGGTCAAAGTGCATCTTCTTATGGATGTCCATGTTAAGAGCGAGTGCAGCCTTGATACCAGCATCGACAACACCTTTATTGAGAACTGGTAGTACGCCTGGGAAAGACCAGTCAATCACGTTAGTGTTGGCATTTTGGTCATTCCCAAAGTGGGCAGAAGTAGGTGAGAAGATTTTTGAATTGGTGTTGAGCTCTACGTGGACTTCAAGTCCAATGACTGTTTCAAAGTTCATTAGTTATCACCTCCAAAAATCACGGGTTGTTGTTTGTGGTAGTCTGTTGTTGCTTCAAAAGCAGCAGCAGCTTGGTAGATAGTCTCTTCTGAGTATTTAGGACCAATCAATTGGAGCCCGACAGGTAAACCTTGGGCAAATCCTGCAGGAATTGAAATTCCTGGAAGTCCAGCCAAGTTGACTGGGATGGTCAAGAGGTCAGCCAAGTACATGGCAACTGGATCGTGATTGAGTGAATCCAAATCAAAGGCCACGCTTGGAGCTGTTGGACCAAGGATGAGATCGTAATCTGCAAAGACTTTTTCAAAATCTTGGATGATGAGGGTACGAACTTGACCAGCCTTCTTGTAGTAGGCATCGTAATAACCTGATGAAAGGCTGAAAGTTCCAAGCATGATACGACGTTTCACTTCATCACCAAATCCTTGGCTGCGAGTATTAACGTAAATCTCGTCCAGGTTTTTAGCGTCTTCAGCACGGAAACCATAGCGGATACCGTCAAAACGTTGTAAGTTTGATGAAGCTTCTGATGAAGCGATGATGTAGTAGACTGCCACACCGTATTTAGAGTGAGGCAGGCTGACTTCTTCGACGATAGCGCCCAATTTTTCAAAGTGTTTGACTGCATTTAGAATGGTTTCCTTAACCTCTGGGTCAATCCCTTCACCAAGATATTCTTTAGGCAAAGCGATTTTCATGCCCTTGATGTCTTGACCGATTTTTGAAGTAAAGTCGGCAATGCGGACAGGAGCAGAAGTAGAGTCTTTGGCATCTTCGCTGGCAATAGCATTGAGCAAGAGGGCATTTTCCTTAACAGTTGGTGCAAAAGGTCCAATCTGGTCTAATGAGCTACCAAAGGCAATGAGACCGAAACGAGAAACCGTTCCGTAGGTTGGTTTGAGACCAACAATTCCGTTGAAGGCAGCAGGTTGGCGGATAGAACCACCAGTATCAGAACCAAGTGATAAACGGACTTGTCCAGAAGCTACTGCTGCAGCTGAACCACTTGATGATCCACCAGGAACCTTGCTGTGATCCCAAGCGTTTTTAGTCGCACCGTAGTGAGAAGTCTCACCTGATCCACCCATGGCAAACTCGTCCATGTTAGTCTTTCCAACAACGATCATGCCCTTAGATTTTGCATTGGCAACAGCTGTCGCATCAAAGATTGGCTCGTAGTTATAGAGCATTTTTGAGGCTGCAGTTGTTAAGAGACCGTCTGTAGAGATATTATCCTTAACAGCTAGCGGAATTCCTGAAAGGATATTGTCAGCGTCGATTCCAGTTTCGTCAATAGCTTTAGCTTGCGCAAGAGCTTGATATTCAGCAATTGTAACAAAAGAATTGAGGGCTTCCTCACGAGATTTGATATCTTCAAGCGTTGCTTGTGTTAGTTCTGTTGCAGAAATTTCCTTAGAAACAAGGAGGTTGTGCAACTCTTCAATGGTTTTATGATTAAAAGTCATTAGGCATCTCCTCCGTCGTCTAGGATAGCTGGCACCTTGATATAGTAGTTATCTTTTTCAGGTACATTTTTAAATAAGCGATCACGGTCAGTTCCTTCTTCGGCTACGTCTGGGCGAAGAACGGTCTTACGATCTGCCATGGTAGTCGTTGGTTCAACACCAGTAGTGTCGACTTCGCCGAGTAATTCGACCATATCAACAATCTTAGACAAGGTTGTTGCAAACTCAGCAGTTTCTTCTTCTGAGAATTTTAATTTTGAAAGATTGGCAACATGAGTTACCTCTTCTTGCGTAATTTTCATCTGGTATCCTTTCGTGAAATGATGATTATTTATCTGTTCTATTTTACCATATTTTCCTATAAATAAGGTGAGCTAAGCTAAAAAGAAACAGAAATTGAAAAATGGTTTTTAATTCGATATAATGGTTGAAATTAGAGGAAAGACTAACAGTCGTTTTAAGTTGGCAAGTAAGATTGATGATTGACAAAATTAAAACACATTAGGGGTGAAACATGATAATTTGGGATTTACTTTTTACCAGTAAAAAAACAGTCCCTCCTCATTTGGGAGCCTGGTACTTCTTATTACCCACTTCTTTGGTAATCATAGCTGTTTTATCGATTCGTTTCGCATCATCTAAAGGTTACAGAAACTTTTGGTATTGGGGACAATTGATTCAATTGCTGATTATCAACGCTTGGTATATTGCTGCACGTCTGCCCCTATCTGATTCCCTCCCTTTTTACCATAGTCGCATGGCTATGTGGATGATTCTTTTTGCTCCTAACAAGACCTTTTTCAAACAATATTTTGCCCTGGTTGGAGTATTTGGTTCTATTATGGCTTTAGTTTATCCAGTCTTCTATCCTTTTCCTTTTCCGCATGTTTCCTCGGTTAACAATGTTTTCGGCCACTGGGCCCTCTTAGCAAACTGCTTGATTTATCTTGTCAGATACTATCAAGTTGAAAATAGGGATATTTGGAAGATTTGCCAGATGACCTTTGGCATCAATGCTATCATTTTTCTAGCCAACCTCTTGACAGGAGGAAATTATGGCTTTATGAGCAACCCCCCTGTGATTGGGGATCATGGTAGTTTGCTTAACTATTTGATAGTAACCAGTTTGATGACAGGTATTCTCGTCCTTATCAATCAACTCGTCAAATATAAACATAAGAATAGTTAATATACAACTGAATTCGTTACCTTAAGGAGACTTTATGCATCATTTTTTTACAACTGAATCGACTGCACCACCTGCTATATTGTTCCTTCTTTTATCTCAAAAGATACACTCAAAGTTAATAAAAAAGCCCTTGCGGACTTTTCTTATTTTAATTTCTTATAATTATCAAAAGCCATAGACATCATTGCCCATATAAAAACACCTAATAATCCATATCCATATAAAGGCAAAGAAGCGATGATGAATGGCGACAATAATATCTGTCCAATCGTATTCCCGAAATTCGTACAAACACAGTAAATACCAAAACAGATATATATTACAAAAGTTAGTGTCCAAAATAGACACCGTCTGAGGTTTTGTTTTACCATCTTCAACCCACTCACCTCCTACCCCTTATTATATGCCTATCGAGATTTTTTGTAAAGCCTTTTCATCATACTAATCAGGATAAAGTCAACCAAGTCACAGGTGGAAATTACGGGCTTTTGAATACCACGCCTTTTATCCCAGATGCCCCTATATGGATCAAGTATCTTCTGGTTTCAATCATTCTTTCTTCAACCTTAGTGCTCTTTGATATCTTGTTTAAGAAACGCTGGCAAAAGAAAATTGCTCTAGAAAAAATTAAATTTTGAAGAGATTGTAACTAGCGATACAAAATAAATATTGAATAAAAGAATCTTATAAGCAGGCCAAGTATCTTGACCTGCTTTTTCTTGTGTAAGCAATTGAAAAACTCTCTAAAATCCGATATAATGGAGTGTTGAAAGGAATGTTAGAGTCCGATGTAACAAAGAACGATTATAAATTGAAATTATTAAAAAAGTAGAAAGAAAGAGAACTTATGAACATTCAAGAAGAAATTAAGAAACGCCGTACTTTTGCTATCATCTCTCACCCGGACGCGGGGAAGACAACCATTACTGAGCAATTGCTCTACTTTGGGGGCGAGATTCGTGAGGCAGGTACTGTAAAAGGGAAGAAAACAGGAAACTTTGCTAAGTCAGACTGGATGGATATCGAGAAACAACGTGGGATTTCGGTAACATCATCTGTTATGCAGTTTGACTATGATGGCAAGCGCGTGAATATCCTAGATACACCAGGGCACGAGGACTTTTCAGAAGATACTTATCGTACCTTGATGGCGGTGGATGCTGCGGTCATGGTAGTGGACTCTGCCAAGGGTATTGAGGCCCAAACCAAGAAATTATTTGAGGTTGTCAAACACCGCGGGATTCCAGTCTTTACCTTTATGAACAAGTTAGACCGTGACGGTCGTGAGCCACTGGATCTCTTGCAAGAATTGGAAGAAGTTCTAGGTATTGCGAGCTACCCGATGAACTGGCCAATCGGGATGGGGAAAGCCTTTGAAGGCTTGTATGACCTCTATAACCAACGCTTGGAACTTTACAAAGGGGATGAACGCTTTGCTAGTCTGGAAGATGGGGACAAGCTATTTGCTAGCAACCCATTCTACGAGCAAGTCAAGGATGACATCGAACTCTTGCAAGAAGCTGGAAATGAATTCTCAGAAGAAGCCATCCTTGCGGGTGAATTGACTCCGGTATTCTTTGGATCAGCCTTGACTAATTTTGGGGTGCAGACCTTCCTTGAAACCTTCCTCAAGTTTGCTCCAGAACCTCATGGACACAAGAAAACAGACGGAGAACTTGTTGATCCTTATGACAAAGACTTCTCAGGATTTGTCTTTAAAATTCAAGCCAACATGGACCCTCGTCACCGTGACCGTATCGCCTTTGTCCGAATCGTATCGGGTGAATTCGAGCGTGGTATGAGTGTTAATCTCCCTCGTACTGGTAAGGGAGCTAAGCTGTCAAATGTTACTCAGTTTATGGCAGAAAGTCGTGAGAATGTCACTAATGCCGTAGCTGGAGATATCATCGGGGTTTACGATACCGGTACTTATCAGGTTGGAGATACGCTAACTGTTGGGAAAAATAAGTTTGAGTTTGAACCACTACCAACCTTTACTCCTGAGATTTTCATGAAGGTTTCGCCTAAGAACGTTATGAAACAAAAATCCTTCCACAAGGGAATGGAACAGTTGGTACAAGAAGGAGCCGTCCAGCTTTATAAGAATTACCAAACAGGTGAGTACATGCTAGGTGCTGTTGGACAACTCCAGTTTGAAGTCTTTAAGCACCGTATGGAAGGTGAATATAACGCGGAAGTTGTCATGACTCCAATGGGTAAAAAGACAGTTCGTTGGATTAAACCTGAAGATTTAGATGAACGGATGTCTTCAAGTCGTAATATCTTGGCCAAGGACCGCTTTGATCAACCTGTCTTCCTCTTCGAAAATGACTTTGCCCTCCGCTGGTTTGCAGATAAGTATCCAGACGTAGAGTTAGAGGAAAAAATGTAGATCGCCAAAGTTACTTGATTGTGTAACAATCTAAGTAACTAACGCCAAGTTTCTATGGAACTTGGCTAGGCGCTCCACTAGTAAAGTTTTATGAATATTATCGATTCGTAAAACTTTACGTCGCAACAGAAAGGAAGCGAACTAGCTACCTGCTTTACTAACTCATCGACGAAAAATAATCGTTTTCGCCTCTTCGTGTCGTAACATTTAGAAGTGGTCTAGCTGACTGTCTCACTAACTTCGTTTGGCAAATAGAATCGATTTGCCAAACTCCGTGTCGTAGTGAAAAAGAGTATCTGAGTTTGTAACTTACCTTAAAACTATTGCAAAAAGCCAAGAAAATCCCTTCCTTGGCTTTTGTTGTAGCTTGCTATTTAGAATTTTCCTAAAACTCCGCCCCAATGTGGGACGGAGTTTAGGAGGTCTTTTAGGTCGCTAATCGGTAAACAGCTTCAGCATAGATATCCATAGCATGATAGAGATCATCTAAGATAGCATATTCATTTGCTTGGTGTTCTGTTTGCTCTCTTCCTGGGAAGAGGGCGCCAAAAGCGACACAGTTTGGCATCGTACGTGCAAAGGTTGCACCACCAGACGATAGAGCGGGACTCTTGTCACCAGTTTTTTCTTCATAAACCTGCATGAGAGTAGTGACGAGTGTGCTATCTCTTGCAACGTAAAGTGGTGCCAGGTAGTCAAATTCATGGTAGCTAAGTTGGTAAGCTTTTGCGCACTCTATCAGCTGATTAACCAGGGCATCCTTGTCTGCAAGGACTGGGATTCGAATATCAATTCGAATTTCAGAACTTTCGGGAGTAATGGTTAAGGCAGCCACATTAAAGGATAAGTGTCCAGAAGGCTGGTCGCTGATATCACCAAAGATTCCTTTTCCTTGACCATCTTGACCAACTTCTTTGGCAAGAAATGTAAGTGCAGGATGGGATTGAATGGAATCAAGGACGGTGGCTAGTCGAATGACTGCATTAATCCCTTGGCTAGCATCTTTGGCATGCTTAGATACTCCTAGAACAGTAAGGTTCTGATCATTTTGTTGATAATCGTAGCCAGCAGCTATTAGGCCTGCCTTGATTTGATCCATAAGTGGTCCTTGATAAGTTGCCTTATCAGGAACGACATTGAAAGCTCCGCCTACATCTAAGGCGAGTTGTTTTGATCCAGGTCCATGAAGTTTGACCTGAAGGAGTCCTTTTTCTGCATAGGTTAATGGGAATGATGAGTCAGGAGCAAATCCCATGCTGGCTTGTTCTTCAATGGCATTATATCTTGCCATACAACGCCAAAGCGTTTCTTCATCAGTACCAAATATGAACCGAACCCGTTTTTTGAATTGAATTCCTTGGTCAAGCAGGCTTTTGACTGCGTAAAGGGCTGCAAGAGATGGCCCTTTATCATCCTGGGCTCCCCGACCATAAATCCGCCCATCTCTGATACTAGCTTCAAATGGAGGAGTTTCCCAGTCTGTCAAATCGCCTGCAGGAACTACATCTAGGTGGCAGAGGATGGCAAGGAGATCCCCCTCACCAACTTCTGCATACCCATAATATCCTTGAGGATCAAGGTAGGTTTTAAAACCAAGTTCTTGACATAAGTCCAGCGTTTTTTTCAGGACATCTTGAATTGCTTGACCAAAGGGAGTGCCATTTTCACCTTCATTGAGAACAGAAGGATAAGAGATGATTGTTTTCAAACTTTGAAGAAAATCCTCTTTGATTGATTCTGTAATATAGGATTTCATCCGTATTTCCCTCTTTATTATAAGAATGGCACAAAGGTACCTAAGATAAGAAGTAGAATACTTGCAACGACAATGACGATGACAAGTTTTCCGACAAATTTCCACCAAGTTCCAAGGCTGACACGACCAAGAGCAAGAGCACCCATAACAATACCTGAAGTAGGAGTCACAAGGTTAAGGACACCAGATGCAGATTGGTAGGCAGTGACGATAAGGCTTGCTTTAACATTAACGAACTCTCCAAGAGGAGCCATGATACCCATAGTTGCACTAGCAAGACCAGATGAAGAAGGAATGAGGAAGGACATAGGTAGGTAGAAGATATAGGTCAATACGATGAAGATTTGAGGAGAAAGACCTTGAAGGCCAATTTCACCCCAGTGTAGGATGGTTGCAGTGATCATACCATCGTTCATGATAACTTGGATACCACGAGCAACCGCACAAATCAAGGCTACTGAAAGCAAATCTGCAGCACCATTTAGGAAGGTTGAGACAATCTTGCTTTCTTTGAGACCATAGACAACACCGATCAAAATCCCCATAACGGCAAAGAGCATAGCGCCTTCTGGGAAGTACCAGCTACCAAAAGGTAGAGCAGATGAACCGATAACTCCTCCAATTACAGGAAGTCCGATTAACCAATTCTTGAAGTCTTCAAATACAGTAACATGCAAATCAACCCAAGGGATGAAACTTGCAATCATAATGATAAAGGTTAATACAAATAAAGCGAGGACATGTTTTTGTTTCTTGCTCAAGGTAGATGGTGCATCATCGTTTTCTGAAACATTAAAGTGTTTGATATCTTCTTCGCGTTGAGCGTAAACGAGTGATTTAGTAGGATCTTTTTGAATCTTTTCTGCATAACGATAGACAAAGTAAGTGCTGATACCTGTCATTACAAACCAGAAGATAACACGGAGAATAACCCCATCCATAGAAGAGATTCCCGCAGTATCAGAGGCGATAACAGTAGCAAATGGATTCAATGTAGATGCCAAACAACCAACTTGGGAACCTAGTAAGATGATGGCTACGGCAGTGATACTGTCAAAACCAACTGCCATCATTACAGGGACAAGAAGGGGATAGAAGGCCATGGTTTCTTCCCCCATACCATAGGTAGTTCCTCCAAGTGCGAAGAGGGGCATGAGGATGAGAATCAACATTTTTTCGCGGCCCTTGTATTTTTTAACGATGGAGGCAATCCCTACATCGAGTGTACCAGTAGCGTTTACGACACCAAGGAAACCTCCGACCATAAGGATAAAGAAGGCAACGTCGATTGCTGCGCTAGTTGGTTCGTGACCGAGCATGGCACGAATTGGTGCCATAAAGACATCGTAAATCCCTTGAGGATTAGAGTCAACAGTTTGATAGGTACCCGCGATGAGGTTACCTGCTTCATTGGTATCATACTTACCTGCAGGGATGACCCAGGTCAAGAATGCCATAATGGCAATGATGATGATCAAAACAGTGTATGATGAAGGCATTTGAAACCTTTTTTTATTTTCACTCATTTGTTTTTCCTCCTAAACTATGTCACACAGTATAAAAACGAATGATGGTGGCAAGAGTGCTGACTAAACTTTCTTGTAAGGTATCACTAAGAGCTAATCTTTAACGATGATTGTTCCGCTATCAGATTCAATCAAGGCTCCCAAATTGCTGAGGGAAGTGATGACGGCTTTTCCTGCTGGACGATTGGTTACAAAATCAATGGCAGCTTGGATTTTTGGTAGCATACTACCAGGAGCAAATTGCCCCTCTTGGATGTATTCTTGGAGTTGGCTAACAGTTACCTGCTCCAATTTTTCTTGATTTGGTTTGTTATAGTTGACATAAGCATAATCTACGCCAGTCAAAACGATGAAGAGATCGGCTTCAACCAGTTCTGCCAAGCGTTGAGATGCAAAGTCCTTATCGATAACGGCTTCTACCCCTGATAGGTAACCGTTTTCATTTTCGATTACAGGAATACCTCCACCGCCTGCAGCGATAACAACTTGACCTGCGTTTAGCAATGCTCGGATACTATCGATTTCTTTGATGTGAATAGGTTTTGGCGAAGCAACGACCTTACGCCAACCGCGACCCGCATCCTCTTTGAAGGTGGCTCCAGTTCTTTCGCTTTCTGCTTTGGCATCTTCTTCTGAGTAGAAAGGACCGATTGGTTTGCTTGGGTTAAGAAATGCTGGATCATCTTTGTCCACGACTACTTGCGTTACAACAGACGCAACAGGTTTTTCCAATTTCAAATCAAGCAAAGCATTATCTAAAGCATTTTGGAGCCAAAAACCGATACTACCTTCAGTCATGGCTACGAGTGAGTCTAGAGGGAAGGCTGGATTTTTTTCGGAATCGGCTGCTAGATGTTGCAGAAGCAAGTTACCGACTTGCGGTCCATTTCCGTGTGTGATGATGAGTTCATCACCATTTTGGATTAGTTTTACCAGATGGCGAGCTGTTTCAGCTAGAGCTGCTTCTTGGGCTTGAGCAGATGGATCGGTAGAGAGAATAGCATTCCCTCCAAGAGCGACAACGATTTTACGATGTGACATGAGCGCTCCTTTCTTTGAGATGGGCTAAAACCAAGATTTGGTTAAATGATTGGATTTGGTAGTTGAGAAAGAAGGCTTTCTACAAACGAGCAGAGTTGGAATTCTAGACATATAAATAACTGGGGAGGCAGTTAATTTTTTGTTATGAGGTTTGGGTTGAATGTTAAGCTAGTAGCTTGAATGTGACTGTTTTCAAATTCCAACTCAGTTCTCGTTTCTACTACAAAAAGGGACTGGACTAAAACACTAGTCTCAGCCCCTAAGCTGTTTGTTAATACTCTTCGAAAATCAAATTCAAACCACGTCAGCTTCGCCTTGCCGTATATTTGTTACTGACTTCGTCAGTTCTATCCACAACCTCAAAACGGTGTTTTGAGCAACCTGCGGCTCGCTTCCTAGTTTGCTCTTTGATTTTCATTGAGTATAAAGTTAGTATTACACTTTAGGAATATAGAGATTTCCTAGTGTAGCGGCCATGACGGCTTTGATAGTGTGCATACGGTTTTCTGCTTGGTCGAATTGACGAGCGTACTTGCTGCGGAAGACTTCATCTGTTACTTCCATTTCTTCTACACCGAATTTTTCAGCAACGTCTTTACCATAAACAGTGTGAGTATCGTGGAAGGCTGGCAAGCAATGTAGGAAGATCAAGTTTTCATTATTTGCTTTCTTAACGAGGTCCATATTGACTTGGTAAGGTTTAAGCATAGCTACGCGTTCTGCGAATTTATCTTCTTCACCCATAGATACCCAAACGTCGGTGTAAAGAACATCTGCGCCTTTAACTGCTTCATCAGCATCTTCAGTGATGAGCACATGAGCGCCACTTTCTTTAGCAAATCCTTCAGCCAATTCAACGATTTCTTTTTCTGGGAAGAGTTCTTTTGGTGAGAAGATGTGGACATTGACACCAAGGATAGCTCCTGTTACAAGAAGACTGTTAGCAACGTTGTTACGTCCATCGCCACAGTAAACTAAGGTCAAACCTTCAAGGCGTCCGAAGTTTTCTTGTACTGTCAAATAGTCAGCGAGCATTTGAGTTGGGTGCCATTCGTCAGTTAGACCATTCCATACTGGAACACCTGAGAATTCAGCCAATTCTTCAACCATACGTTGGCTGAAGCCACGGAACTCGATACCATCGAACATACGTCCCAAAACTTTTGCTGTATCTTCAGTAGATTCTTTCTTACCTAGTTGGATATCATTGGCACCTAAATATTCTGGATGTGCTCCAAGATCGATTGCAGCAGTTGTGAAGGCTGCGCGTGTACGGGTAGAAGTTTTTTCAAATAAAAGAGCAATATTTTTACCTGCTAGGTAGTGGTGCTCAATGTTGCGTTTTTTGAGGTCTTTCAAATGAGCAGAAAGGCCAATCAAATATTCGAGCTCTGCACGGGTAAAGTCTTTTTCAGCAAGAAAACTTCTTCCTTGAAATACTGAATGTGTCATTCTATAAATCCTTTTCTAACAAGCTTTAATTCTGTTAACAAGCGCTAAACAGAGAGGGAGGGGTTAAATGTCTTCGCGTTCAAATGGCATAGACATACAACGAGGTCCACCACGGCCCCGAACCAATTCACTTCCGCGAATCTTAATCAAGCGAAGTCCGTATTCTTCCAAAATCTTATTGGTCACGGTATTGCGGGCATAAACAACTACCACACCAGGTGCGATGGTCAAGGTGTTAGATCCGTCATTCCATTGTTCACGAGCAGCTGCTACGATATTGCCGCCACCGCAACGGATCAAATGAACTTTTTCTATGCCAAGGTTTTGAGCAAGAAGTTCAGCCAAATCACCTTTTTCTTCAACAATCTTGAGTTTTTCATCTTCATAAGTAACAGAGTAAACGCGAAGGTCACCTTCGATTTCAGGGTGAATAGTGAACTTGTCATAGTCTACCATGGTGAATACAGTATCCAAGTGCATGAATTTACGGTTGTTAGCAAATTCGAATGCTAAAACTTTCTTGAAGCCAACATTTTTCTTGAAGATGTTAACCAAGAGTTTTTCAATAGAAGCTGCATCTGTACGTTGAGAGATACCTACTGCAAGAACGTCTTTAGAAAGAACTAACTCATCTCCACCTTCGATACGTGTATCTTCTTCACGGTTGTAAACCAATTCAACTTTTCCACCATAGATTGGATGGTGTTTGAAAATGTATTTACCATAAAGAGTTTCACGGTTACGAGTATCTGCATACATGTGGTTGAGGGATACGGCATTACCGATTGTAGCAAATGGGTCGCGAGTGAAGTAGAGGTTTGGCATTGGGTCAATAGCAAATGGATAGTCTGACTCAACCAAGTCAGTTAAACCTTTTGCTTCTTCAGGAATTTCTGGCAATTCAGCTTTTTGAACACCAGCCATCGTTTTTTCAACCAATTCTTGGTTGTCTGTAATGCCTTGAAGCAACTCACGAATAGCAGCCTTGGTTTGACGACCACGGATGTTGGCTTCGTTTAAATATTCCTCGATAAATTGATCGCGGATCTCTGGGGAAGTCAATGATTCAGCAGCCAGCTGCTCTAGGTAGAGAACTTCGATTCCTTCATCACGAAGAGCTTGGGCAAATGCATCATGTTCTCTTTGAGCATCTTCCAAGAAAGGAATATCATCAAAAAGAAGCCTTTCAAGATAGTCCGGCAACAAGTTTTCCAACTCCCTGCCTGGACGGTGCAACATAACTTTTTTCAGTTTTCCAATTTCTGAGAAAACATGAATTGGATGTGAAGACATGTGGATCCTCCTTTTTTCATGTGTGTACCAAACTGTTTTGGTATCGCTTACATTTTAATATTAACACAATTTAATATGCTTTTCAAGGAAAATGATAAAGCCTAAAAGTCCTAGAAAAGGCTATTTTAAGGGATTTCTTACATTTTTTTATAAGATTATTCATAGACATGTATGTTAATTTAACTTATTTTTATATTCTATAAATTTAATGCATAAAAATATTTTTAAATTTTTTAAAAAAATTTTTTAGAGAAGCTAGATAGAGGCAAATTTTATAAGCTCTAGGAAAATAGAAACAAAAATTCCCTTTGATTATTATGCAAAAAATCAAAGGGAATTGGATATTAGTTCTGTTTAGATACCAACATTTTTGAGAAGAATGGTTACAAGAGCAAGCAAGATGAAACTGATGCTATTGAGTACCATATGAACTAAGATGGATAACTCTAGACGTCGTGTACGATAAGCAGTCCAAGTGAGGACAGCAGACATCCAGCCATAAATCAAGAAGGAAGGGAGATTAGAAGGTCTGTGTGCAAGGAGGAAGATCAACCAACCAATAACATAGCCAAACTTTTCGTAGCCTTGGAAGAGTTTGGTAGGAATAATCCCGCGACAGATGATTTCTTCACAAATAGGTGCGATTAAAACGATGAGGAAGAAACTGCTAATCAGAGAGCTTTCGGAAATAAGGTTGTTAATTACTTGCTGATTAGAAGTTGTTGTTTGTTTTATGAGTTGTAACCAGATGCCACCTACAAGATTTCCAACAAAGATTGTCAAATAACTCAAAACAATACGAGGAAGATCATTAATCGTTAAGAGTTTAGGCTTAAATACTAGTAACTTGCTCTTATGGGCTCCGTATAAAAAGATAGCGATCACAAGAATCGAAATAAGAGCTACGATAAGTGATGACCATATAGGATCAATCTGACTTATTGCTAGCAGAGCTAGAGTTTGCATTGGGATTTGAGAGAGAAAGATAGCTACTAACAAAATCCCAAACCACGCGAGTCGTTTACGAAAATCTTTAAAAAAGTTCATTGATATGTCTCCTAAAATTTTTATCTAATTATAACACAATTGCTGAGAGGATTCTATTTGTTACCATAAGAGGAAAGTACAGACGACAAATAGAATATCCCGAATCAAATGACCGTAGAATGATACCTCCTGTCTCAAATTTTTTGGGAATAAAAAACTGAGAAATAGAGCACCAAGGCCAATATAAAAAGCAATCGATAAAATGGTGATTGGATTACGTAGGAAGATTAAAATAGAAATGATGATGAAGGAAAATCTCACTTCCTTGCTACTGGAATCTTTTTGTAACCTTCTCCATTTTTTCAAGGGGAGAAAGGTAACGAGATCAACTCCAAAGAGAAAAAAGAAGGAGGGAAGGATGAGTTCTACAGCTTCTTTTTGAAGTAAGTTAACAGTGACGATACTCTCTGACAGAACAAGTCCAACACCACAGAGGTTGACCACAATCATCATACTATAAAATAAAAAGATAAAGCGACTCCTATCAATCAGTCTATCTCTTTTCAGGTTGTGACTAGACAAATAATGCATAAAGGCACAAGACCCAGATAAGCCCAATAAAGCCAGTAGAAAATAAAAACAGGATTGTTTGAGGGCCAGAGAGGTTCCAGACCAAAAGATACAACTACAAAGTGCCAGTTGGATTAAGGCAAAGAATAAGAGTAGTCGAATTGATTTCATGACTTTTTCCATAAAGTATCCCCTATATTTTTTTCTTATTATAGCTAAAAAATAGGAGAGAAAAATCCTTAAATTCCCAATTGTCGATTTTTAGAGCTGTCTTGTCTTTTGAGCCCTAAAAATCCCCCTTCAAGGGTTTCTTGAAGAGGGGAGATAGGGTGTACAGTTGATTGTTCTAACGTTTAGACCAGGTTCGCTTCATAAAGAGTAGTATGATTGGATAGATTTCAAGACGTCCTGCAATCATAGCAAAGGATAGTAGAAGTTTTGAAAATGGACTAAAAATTGAGAAACTTGCAGTTGTTCCTAAAATAGGACCGATATTGTTAAAACAACTGAAAACAGCACTCGTAACAACCATTAAATTATTGGTATCTAAACTGACGATGAAAATCAAACTGAGTAAAATCATGATATAAACCACAAAGTACTTCAGAATCTTGTGCTGGGTATCCTTATCAATAACCGTTTGATTAACCTGAAGGGTTAACACACGGTGAGGTGATATGGTAGACAAGACTTGATTTTTAGCAATTTTAGATAGGATGACTCCGCGAATAACCTTGAGACCACCTGCAGTGGAGCCGGCAGAACCACCAATTGCCATCAGCATTAGCAAGATGTATTGAGAGAACAAAGGCCAGTTCGTGATATCCCCATATCCAAAACCGGTAGTGGTAATGATGTTAGATACTTGGAAGAAGGCCATCTCAAAGCTTTGTGAAACTCCGCTATAGAGGTGGAGTGTGTTAAGCGTGATTAAGCCAGTTGATATGGCTACAATCAAGAGATAGGCTCGGAGTTCTTCATCAAAAAAGAATTCCTTAATACGACGGAGCATGAGATAGTAGTAGAGGTTGAAATTGACACCAAACATCAAAACCCCGATACTTGTCAGATAGGTAATGAGAGAACTGTGATAGTGGGCAATACCGTCGTTATAGACAGTGAAACCTCCAGTTCCAGCGGTTCCCATAGCAATAACAAAACTATCGTAGAGTGGCATCCCAGCAAGGTAATAAATAACCACAAAGAGGGCGAACATAGCCAGGTAGAGGATGTAGAGGATCTGAGCTGTGTTTTTAAGCCTAGATACCACTTTACCAAATACTGGGCCAGGAACCTCTGCCTTCATAACTTCTAAGTGGCTATTTTTAGCGTTGTCCATAATCGCTAAAGCAAACACCAGCACCCCCATCCCTCCGATGAGATGGGTAAAGCTACGCCAGAATAGAAGAGAACGGCTTAAGACAGAAACATCGTTGAGGATAGTTGCTCCTGTCGTTGTAAAGCCAGAACTAATCTCAAAGAAGGCATCTATGAGATTGGGGATTTGTCCAGAAAAGACAAAAGGAAGAGCTCCAAAGAAAGACCAGAGGATCCAACATAGAGCAACAATCAAGACCCCTTCTTTTGCATAGATACGTTGTTTTTTAGGCTTGCTAATGATACCGAGAACTCCTAGAACTACAAGTATACCAATAGTAGAAAAAAGAGCTGTGAAAACTTGGCTAGATTCTCGATAATAGAGAGCAACACTAACAGGAACTAAGAGTAGTACAGCTTCTATCAAGAGCAATTTTGCGAGAAGAAAGCGAATCATACTTCTATTCATAGCTTACCTCTCTAACAGATCATAAATCTTGGTGATATTTGATAGTAGTGTGATGACAACTAACTTATCACCGACTTGAAGGTTATCTTCACCTGTTGGGAAGATTGTTTTCCCATTACGAATAATAGCAGCGATCAACAACTCTTTTTTGAATTTCAATTGAGACAAGGGTTTGCCAGTCATTTTATTGGCTTCCTTGATGAGAAATTGAAGTGTCTCAACCTGTCCATTTGCTAGGTGGTGCATAGCTTGAAGGTCTGAATATTGGGCATTAGCACGACCATGGATAAAGTGCATAATGGTATCGACAGCGATTGTTTTTGGTGTGATGATACTAGAAAACTCTGGAGCATGGATAATCTCTAGAAGGCTGGTTCGATTGACCTTAGTGATATTTTTCTGAACACCTACACTATCTAAGAACATAGAAGTAATGATATTTTCTTCGTCAACGCCAGTAAGAGTTGCGACAGCATCGTAATGTTGAGCACTTTCTTCTAGGAGAATATCTTTTGCCGTTCCGTCACCTTGGACAATATAGAGTTTGGGATATTTTTGGCTGAAAAATGCTGCACGATCTGGATTGAGCTCAATGACCTTGGTATCAATACGGCTATCCTTTAAAATGCCAACGAGATAGTAAGCGATTTTTCCAGCACCGACAATGAGTAAGCTCTTAACAACACGAGATTTGACATAGTTATGAAAGAGCATCATGTCAACCCGATCACCTGTAACAAAGATCCGATCCTTGTCTTGGAGGACCATATCTCCACTTGGAATCATGAGCTTATGGTCTCGCTCGATAGCACAGACGATAACATTGCCAAACTTTTTCCGGAAGTCTGCGATAGACATTTGACAGATATTGCTATCCTTACGGACAACAAATTCCATTAGACTAACCAAACCACCTGCAAAACGCTCAACAGATAGAGCATTTGGGAAATCGATAATATTAGCGATAGCACGAGCTGCAAGGAGTTCAGGATTGACAATCAGAGAGAAACCTAGAATATTTTTTTCTTTGAAATAGGGGTTGGAATATTCAGGATTGCGGACACGAACAATAGTTTCTTTAGCCCCCATTTTTTTAGCCAGAAGAGCTGAAACCATGTTGACTTCATCATACTGAGTCATAGCAATAAAAATATCACAGTCTTGGACATTAGCTGCTTCTAGTATAGCAAAATCAGCTCCATTACCTGCAATTCCCATAATATCAAAACGGCTTGTCATATAGTTAAGAACAGTTTCATTTTGTTCAATGAGGACAACATCATGATTGTCAGCGACAAGCGAACGACAGAGGGCAGATCCAACTTTTCCCCCTCCGACAAGAATAATCTTCATTTTTAAATAACCTACTTTTTCAAGATGTCTCTATCATACTCTTTTTTAGAAAAAAATGCACTCGGCAACCGACCATTTCCCCTGTTAAAAGGAAAAGTTTGTCGTTTTCTTTGTTTTACTTGATAAAAACTTCTTGCCCGCAACTGAATAGATGTCTAAATTTATACAATTTTCATACTGTTTTTCTGCGACTTTTTAATCTGACTGATGCATTTTCCCCTTTTGTAAATATGCTTGTAAAAAAAATGAAAAAAATCAAGCCATTTCTATTGACAATCAAGCTGAAAGTGATATACTAAAAAAGTAGTTTCGCTGATTTACTTCAAACCTGTTGTGAGGTAAGTTAACGATGCCTTAACCACACTGTTTGCTGAGCTTGACTCCGGGCAGTGTGGCTATTTTTTTGCATTAGTGAGAGGAAACAAGGCATGGCAAATCACATTGTATTATTTGAACCCCAGATACCACAAAACACAGGCAATATTGCGCGTACCTGCGCAGCAACAAATGCGCCCCTTCATATTATCAAACCAATGGGCTTTCCGATTGATGACCGTAAGATGAAGAGAGCTGGTTTGGATTATTGGGACAAACTTGAGATTTATTTCTATGATAGTTTAGATGAATTTATGGAAAAAATGGATGGCCAGGTCTACTTGATTTCTAAGTTTGCAGAAAAGGTCTATTCAGATGCAGACTTTACGACAGAAGGGGACCACTATTTTCTCTTTGGGAGGGAAGATAAGGGCTTGCCTGAAGAATTTATGCGTGAGAATCCAGAAAAGGCTCTCCGCATTCCCATGAATGATGAGCATGTTCGTAGTCTCAATGTTTCCAATACCGTTTGTATGATTGTTTATGAGGCACTCAGACAGCAAAACTTTGCTGGTTTGGAATTGATTCATACCTACGAAACGGATAAGTTGAAATAAAAATAGTTACAACCGACAAAAAGCTTGCAAGCGCAAGTTTTTTTTGTTATCATAAAAGGGTCTTCAGGGCTGGGTGTAATTCCCGACCGGCGGTGAATTTGACTAGCTATTTTAGCTTTCTCTTCGTTGTCTTGTCTCGATATACTTTAAGTATTATCTTCGACTGCGACGTCTAGATAAATCTAAAATAGTTTAGCCAAATAAGTCCGCGAGCGCAAGCTGATGTGGTGAGATTCCACAACCGACAGTATAGTCTGGATGGGAGAAGACGAAAGGATAGCTTTGTCTATTCTGCTTCATTTTATAGTAAATTAGAACCTCCTGTTTAATAGGATTAGGTTGTTTTTTGAGATAGAGTAAGAGAGTAGATAGAGAGAAACTTTCCAACTTCTTCTGATTTTATAGAAAATTGGAGGAACCTGTTATGACAAACACACGTCGACTTTCGACCATTGCAATTTTATCAGCACTTTCATTTGTGTTGATGTACTTTGACTTTCCGCTTCTACCGGCGGCGTCCTTCTTAAGGATTGAGTTCAGTATCTTACCAGTCCTTGTGGGCTTGGTGGTGATGGATTTTCCTGCAGCTTTAGGAGTCATCCTCCTTCGTTCTTTGTTGAAATTACTGTTGAACAATCAAGGAGTCAGCACTTATATCGGCCTACCGATGAATATTGTTGCTTTAGGAGTATTTGTAATTGCTTTTGGTTTGATTTGGAAAAAAGAGCGTACAACCATGCGTTTTGTCCTAGCTTCAGTAGCTGGCACACTTGGTCTAACTTTGGCCATGTTAGTTCTGAACTACGTCTATGCTGTCCCTTTATACGCTAAGTTTGCCAACTTTGATATTGAGAAAATTTTAGGACTGAGCAACTATCTGCTGACTATGGTTTTGCCTTTTAATCTAATCGAAGGCATTATCTTTGCTCTTGCATTTTGGTTGATTTATGTCCTCTTGAAACCAACTTTAAAACATTATGAAAGATAAACAAACATATTTAACAAAGGGCTCTTTTGCCCTTTTGCTTTTTGTAATTCTGGGTTATGTCGTTAAATTTTATCCAGAACAATTGATACCATTTGATACGTCTATTCAGACAGCTATCCGTGGAGATTTACCTGCTACATTGACAACTGTCTTTCGTGGGATTACTCGTCTGATTGACTTACCAATCGTTATTTCTTGGGCAATTCTATTGACTGCAATCTTTTATCTGAAAAAGTGGAAGAGCGAAAGTCTTTTAATAGCAGGTAATCTTAGCTTGGCTGGGATTTTAATTGTGTCTCTAAAACACCTCTATCAACGTCCGCGACCAGATATTTTACATTTAGTAGAGGAGAAGGGCTTTTCTTTCCCAAGTGGACACTCACTGGCAGTAACACTATTAATCGGCTCTCTAATTATCATAGTGGGGCAAAGAGTGAAAGATAGGACTGTAAGACTTATTCTCCAGATTTTACTGGGAATCTATCTAGTAAGTGTAATCGTCTCCAGAGTCTATCTGGGCGTCCACTATCCGTCTGATGTTCTTGCTAGTCTTTGTCTGGGTCTTGGAATTATCTTCATTGAATTTCCTTTTTATGACAAACTTCGCTTTCAATGGCGTTTTACAGGCAAACAGAAGTGAGAATCAAACTTTTTTGAGGAAGTTAAAATGAAAGTCAACATAAAAAATCTCCATCCAACTCAACTTTACTTATCAGAGAAGAAGTTAAAAGCTATCCAGAATCTTTATCAGTCAGCAGAAACTTTTAATATAAATCCAATCAGTGTTCTTGCATTTGGAGATTACTTACTAATTACAGACGGGCATCACAGGGCTTATCAGGCTTTGTTGCTAGGTCAGGATACAATTTCTGCTGAGTTTGATAGAGATGGAGGTGATGAACTATATCATCTCTATGCGCAAGCTTGTGAGAAAAGAAAGATATACTCTGTTCTGGATCTAAAAAATCGTATCTTACCCCAAGATGAGTATGAAGCAAAGTGGTACAACTGGTGTGATGGTTTTAATCAAGCAGCGGAGCTAGTATTAGGAGTAGAAAATGATGACAAAAATCATTCAGATAGATGATTCCTTACGTCTAGTTCCTTATTTTTTAGCGGATCATCGTGATATAGCTTTGACTTGGTATCAGGATGTGGACTTGGTTGAATTTGTAGATGGAGTCAGAAGCCCCTATAATGTAGAAAAATTGAATGCTATGTATTCCTATTTAGAAAAACACGGGGATTTGTTTTGGATTGAGTTTAGAGAAAAGGGAGAGTGGCTTCCAATTGGGGATATAACCTTATCTCAGGAGAATCTTCCTATTGTGATTGGCAATCCGACTTATCAACATCAAGGAATTGGACGCAAGGTATTGAAGACTTTGATTGATCTAGCTCGGAAAAAGGGTTGGAAACAATTGAAAGTTCAAGAAATCTATGATTTCAATTATGCCTCCAGACGATGTTTTGAGTCCCTTGGATTTGTGGAGAGCGGAAGTACTGAAAAAGGGACAAGCCTGCTCTTAAAGCTGGACTCCTACTAAACTTTATTATTTTTTATTAATCGCTCAAAACAGAGCGGTTTTTTGTTTGTAGTTCAGGACTCTTTCACGAAAGAAATGATAGTCAAATTCAGTAATAAAAATTCTCTAAAAATAAAATTTTTCTCTTGCATTTGGAATAGAATAGTGTATAATAGAAAGGTGTGCGAAAAGCATACTTGTGGGAGGTAAAAATCTTACATTACCGCCAAAACCACAAAGGAGGATTTAAAAATGGCTAAAAAAGTCGAAAAACTTGTAAAATTGCAAATCCCTGCTGGTAAAGCTACACCAGCTCCACCGGTTGGACCTGCTCTTGGTCAAGCTGGTATCAACATCATGGGATTCACAAAAGAGTTCAACGCTCGTACAGCTGATCAAGCTGGTATGATCATTCCAGTTGTTATCTCAGTTTACGAAGATAAATCATTTACTTTCATCACTAAAACACCACCAGCTGCTGTTCTTTTGAAAAAAGCTGCAGGTGTTGAAAAAGGATCAGGTACACCTAACAAAACAAAAGTTGCTTCAGTTACTCGTGCGCAAGTACAAGAAATTGCAGAAACTAAGATGCCAGATTTGAACGCTGCAAACCTTGAGTCTGCAATGCGTATGATCGAAGGTACTGCTCGTTCTATGGGATTCAACGTTGTTGACTAATCAATAACATCCCAAGATAACCCGCAAGACTTCATCATTTCGAGAAGTGACGTGGGAGATGAAAATCGATTGAACCACTTACAAGGAGAATAGAAAATGGCTAAAAAAAGCAAACAACTTCGTGCTGCTCTTGAGAAAATCGACAGCACAAAAGCATACAGCGTAGAAGAAGCTGTAGCTCTTGCAAAAGAAACTAACTTTGCAAAATTTGACGCAACTGTAGAAGTTGCTTACAACTTGAACATTGACGTGAAAAAAGCTGACCAACAAATCCGTGGAGCAATGGTATTGCCAAACGGTACTGGTAAAACAGCTCGCGTTCTTGTATTTGCACGTGGTGCAAAAGCTGAAGAAGCTAAAGCTGCTGGTGCAGACTTTGTTGGTGAAGACGACCTTGTTGCTAAAATCAACGACGGTTGGTTGGACTTCGATGTAGTTATTGCTACACCTGACATGATGGCTCTTGTTGGACGTCTTGGACGTGTCCTTGGACCACGTAACTTGATGCCAAACCCTAAAACTGGTACTGTAACAATGGATGTTGCTAAAGCAGTTGAAGAGTCTAAAGGTGGTAAGATCACTTACCGTGCAGACCGTGCAGGTATCGTACAAGCTATCATCGGTAAAGTTTCATTTGAAGCTGACAAGTTGGTTGAAAACTTCAAAGCATTCAACGAAACAATCCAAAAAGCTAAACCAGCTACTGCTAAAGGAACTTACGTAACAAGCTTGACAATCACAACTACTCAAGGTGTGGGTATCAAGGTTGACGTTAACTCCCTTTAATAAGTACAAAATATAATACAAAAGGTTGAAGACAAGTCTGTCTCAACCTTTTTATTTATCTCAAAATAAAGAAATCTAGTTTATAGATAAGCAAGCAAAAGTATGTGAAAAAACATCTAGATAGAAAATTCAGAAAATTTGCTCTTTTGTATTGAAAATTTTTGAAAAAATGGTATCATAGTAACAAGCTATTTTTAAGAGAAGAGAAAGGGGTAGAATGGAGAAAATCATTTTAGACTCACCAAAGTCAGGTTCAGAACTCGTTTTGGAAACACTTTGTGACTTAGGAATCGATACGATTTTTGGTTATCCAGGCGGAGCTGTATTGCCTTTGTATGATGCTATTTATAATTTTAAAGGTATTCGCCATATTCTAGGTCGCCATGAACAAGGTTGTCTTCATGAAGCTGAAGGTTATGCTAAGTCAACAGGAAAACTTGGTGTCGCAGTCGTCACAAGTGGACCGGGAGCAACAAATGCCATTACAGGTATTGCAGATGCCATGAGCGATAGTGTTCCCCTTTTGGTCTTCACAGGGCAAGTCGCAAGAGCGGGAATCGGTAAGGATGCTTTCCAAGAAGCAGATATCGTTGGTATAACCATGCCAATCACTAAGTATAACTATCAGGTGCGCGAAACAGCGGATATTCCACGGATTATTACGGAAGCTGTCCATATTGCAACTACAGGTCGTCCTGGTCCGGTTGTCATTGACTTACCAAAAGATGTTTCTGCCCTTGAGACGGATTTCGTCTATTCATCGGAGATAGATTTACCAAGTTATCAACCAACTCTAGAGCCTAATGAGATGCAAATCAAGAAAATCTTGAAACAGTTGTCTAAGGCTAAGAAACCAGTTTTGTTAGCTGGTGGTGGAATTAGCTATGCAGAGGCTGCAGCAGAGTTAAATGAATTTGCAGAACGTTATCAAATTCCTGTTGTTACAAGTCTTTTGGGGCAGGGAACGATAGCAACTAGCCATCCATTATTTTTGGGAATGGGCGGAATGCATGGTTCCTTTGCAGCAAATATTGCTATGACTGAAGCTGACTTTATGATTTCTATTGGTTGTCGCTTTGATGATCGCTTGACTGGAAATCCTAAGACCTTTGCTAAGAATGCTAAAGTTGCTCACATTGACATCGATCCAGCTGAGATTGGAAAGATAATCTCTGTTGATATCCCTGTTGTTGGAGATGCCAAGAAGGCCCTGGAGCTCTTGCTCTCTGAGCCAACTGTTCATAATAACACAGAGAAATGGATTGAGAAAGTCACTCAAGATAAGAACCGTGTTCGTTCTTACGATAAGAAGGAACGTGTCGTGCAACCACAAGCAGTTATAGAACGTGTGGGTGAATTGACCAAAGGCGATGCCATTGTCGTAACAGACGTTGGGCAACATCAAATGTGGACAGCTCAATACTATCCTTACCAAAATGAGCGTCAACTGGTAACGTCAGGTGGTCTAGGAACCATGGGATTCGGTGTTCCTGCAGCTATCGGAGCCAAGATTGCAAATCCGGATAAGGAAGTTGTTCTCTTTGTTGGAGATGGTGGTTTCCAGATGACCAATCAGGAACTGGCAATCTTGAATGTTTACAAGATTCCAATCAAGGTCATTATGCTCAATAACCATTCGCTTGGGATGGTTCGCCAGTGGCAGGAGTCTTTCTATGAAGGAAGAACTTCGGAGTCTGTATTTGAAACACTACCTGATTTTCAGCTTATGGCCCAGGCTTATGGTATTCAAAATTATAAATTTGACAATCCTGAGACCTTGGCAAAGGATTTAGAAGTCATTTTGGAAGATGTTCCTATGTTCATCGAGGTTGATATTTCCCGTAAAGAGCATGTTCTTCCAATGGTTCCAGCTGGTAAGAGCAATCATGAGATGTTGGGGGTGAAGTTCAATGCGTAGAATGTTAACAGCAAAACTTCAAAATCGCTCAGGAGTTCTAAACCGTTTTACAGGTGTTCTTTCTCGCCGTCAGGTCAATATTGAAAGTATCTCTGTTGGAGCAACGGAAGATCCGAATGTATCACGCATTACCCTGATCATTGATGTCGCTTCACATGATGAAGTTGAGCAAATCATCAAACAACTCAATCGTCAGATTGATGTGATTCGTATTCGTGATATAACAGATAAACCCCACTTGGAACGTGAAGTTATACTCGTAAAGGTTTCAGCACCTGCTGAAAAACGTGCAGAGATTCTGGCTATTATCCAGCCTTTCCGTGCAACAGTAGTGGATGTGGCTCCAAGTTCTATTACCATTCAAATGACTGGAAATGCAGAAAAGAGCGAAGCTTTATTACGAGTGATTCGACCATATGGTATTCGCAATATCGCTCGTACGGGTGCAACTGGATTTACCCGCGACTAATACTCTTCGTAAATCTCTTCAAACTACGTTAGCGTCGTTTTGCCGTAGGTATATGTTACTGACTTCGTCAGTCTTATTTACAACCTCAAAGCAGTGCTTTGAGCAACCTACAGCTAGCTTCCTAGTTTGCTCTTTGATTTTCATTGAGTAAAAGAATCCAACCTAAATTTGTTAATCTAGCCTATAAGGCAATAAAAATAGAAAAGAGAGAAAAACTATGGCAGTTCAAATGGAATATGAAAAAGATGTAAAAGTAGCAGCACTTGACGGTAAAAAAATCGCCGTTATCGGTTATGGCTCACAAGGTCATGCTCACGCTCAAAACTTGCGTGATACAGGCCATGATGTGATCATCGGTGTGCGCCCAGGTAAATCTTTTGACAAAGCAAAAGAAGATGGTTTTGAGACTTACACAGTAGCTGAAGCTACTAAATTGGCTGATGTCATCATGATCTTGGCACCAGATGAAATCCAAGCAGACCTTTATGCGGAAGAAGTGGCTCCTAACTTGGAAGCTGGTAATGCTCTAGGTTTTGCACATGGATTTAACATCCACTTCGAATTCATTAAAGCTCCAGAAAGTGTTGACGTATTCATGTGTGCTCCTAAAGGGCCAGGTCACTTGGTACGTCGTACCTTCGAAGAAGGATTTGGTGTTCCAGCGCTTTATGCAGTTTATCAAGACGCAACAGGAAATGCTAAAGATATCGCCATGGACTGGGCTAAAGGTGTTGGTTCAGCACGCGTTGGTCTTCTTGAAACAAGCTTTAAAGAAGAAACTGAAGAAGATTTATTTGGTGAACAAGCAGTTCTTTGTGGTGGTTTAACTGCCTTGATGGAAGCAGGATTCGAAATCTTGACTGAAGCTGGTTATGCACCAGAATTGGCTTACTTTGAAGTCCTTCACGAAATGAAACTCATCGTTGACTTGATCTACGAAGGTGGATTCAAGAAAATGCGTCAATCAATTTCTAACACTGCCGAGTATGGGGACTATGTTTCAGGTCCACGTGTAATCACTGACCAAGTGAAAGAAAATATGAAGACTGTTCTTGCTGATATCCAAAATGGTAAATTTGCAAACGACTTCGTAAACGACTATAAAGCTGGTCGTCCAAAATTAACTGCCTACCGTGAACAAGCAGCTGACCTTGAGATTGAAAAAGTTGGTGTTGAATTACGTAAAGCAATGCCATTTGTCGGCAAAAATGACGATGATGCCTTTAAAATCTATAACTAATATGTAAACATGAAGGCGAGTTGGGGGGACCGAGCTCGCTTTCACATTTTGATCCTTTCAAGAAAGAGAAAATATGATAAGTGCAAAAGATGTGGTGAAAGCCCATAAAGTTTTGAATGGTGTAGTGGTTGAAACTCCACTAGAATATGATCATTATCTGTCGGAAAAATATGGTGCCAAGATTTATCTTAAAAAAGAAAATGCCCAACGAGTGCGTTCTTTTAAGATTCGTGGAGCTTATTATGCCATTTCGCAACTGACTAAGGAAGAACGTGAACGTGGAGTAGTTTGTGCATCAGCGGGCAATCATGCTCAAGGAGTAGCTTACACTTGTAATGAAATGAAGATTCCTGCAACAATTTTCATGCCCATTACAACACCGCAACAAAAAATTGGTCAGGTCCGTTTCTTTGGAGGAGATTTTGTAACTATTAAATTGGTTGGAGATACCTTTGATGCTTCCGCTAAAGCAGCACAAGAGTTTACTATGGCTGAAAATCGTACTTTTATTGATCCATTTGATGATGCCAATGTTCAAGCAGGACAGGGAACCGTTGCTTATGAAATTTTGGAAGTAGCACGCAAAGAATCTATAGCCTTTGACACTGTTCTAGTACCTGTTGGTGGAGGTGGTTTGATCGCTGGAGTTTCTACTTATATAAAGGAAACAAATCCAGAGATTGATGTCATTGGTGTAGAAGCCAATGGAGCCCGATCAATGAAGGCGGCCTTTGAAGCAGGTGGGCCTGTCAAACTAAAGGAAATTGACAAATTTGCTGACGGCATTGCAGTTCAGAAGGTTGGGGAATTAACCTATGAAGCGACACGTAAACATGTTGAAACGCTTATTGGTGTAGATGAAGGATTGATTTCTGAAACCTTAATCGATCTCTACTCTAAACAAGGAATTGTAGCAGAGCCTGCAGGAGCTGCCAGCATTGCGGCCTTGGAAGTTTTGTCCGACTACATCAAGGATAAAACCATTTGTTGTATCATTTCTGGAGGGAATAATGACATCAACCGTATGCCAGAGATGGAAGAGCGTGCCTTGATTTATGATGGTATCAAGCATTACTTTGTAGTGAATTTCCCACAACGTCCGGGAGCACTTCGAGAGTTTGTAAATGATATCTTAGGACCAAATGATGATATTACTCGTTTTGAGTATATCAAACGAGCTAGTAAGGGAACAGGACCAGTTTTAATAGGAATTGCTTTATCTGATAAGCACGACTATGCTAGCCTTATTCGTAGAATGGAAAGTTTTGACCCTGCCTATATTAATTTGAATGGCAATGAAACTCTTTATAATATGCTTGTTTAATTTCCTATGAAATTTTTATCATATTATTTGCCTAACCTATTTACGAGTGCTATAATGTAAGTGAAGAAAGGGGGAGATTCCCATGGTTTTACAAGTTATACTTGTTCTATTTATTCTAATGCTTATTGTTGGAGCTATTTTAGTGAGCTCTATCTATGTCGTTCGACAACAGTCGGTGGCTATTATTGAACGGTTCGGTAAGTATCAAAAGTTGAGCAACAGTGGTATTCATCTACGTGCACCTTTTGGCATTGATAAGATTGCCGCTCGAGTACAATTACGACTCTTGCAAAGTGAAATCGTAGTAGAAACCAAGACCCAAGATAATGTATTCGTTACTATGAATGTTGCGACACAATACCGTGTAAATGAGCAAAACGTTACTGATGCTTACTATAAACTAATGAGACCTGAAGCTCAAATCAAATCTTATATTGAAGATGCATTGCGTTCATCTGTTCCTAAGTTAACTTTGGATGAATTGTTTGAGAAAAAGGATGAAATTGCATTAGAAGTTCAAAAACAAGTAGCAGAAGAAATGTCAACGTATGGGTACATTATCGTTAAGACGCTCATTACCAAAGTAGAGCCGGATGCCGAAGTCAAACAATCTATGAACGAGATCAATGCTGCTCAACGTAAAAGAGTGGCAGCACAAGAATTGGCTGAAGCAGATAAAATTAAGATCGTAACAGCGGCCGAAGCAGAGGCAGAAAAAGATCGCCTACACGGTGTGGGGATCGCAGAGCAACGTAAAGCAATTGTTGATGGACTTGCTGATTCTATTATCGAATTAAAAGGAGCCAATGTTGAATTAACTGAAGAGCAAATTATGTCAATCCTATTAACCAACCAGTATTTAGATACATTGAATAATTTTGCAGAAAAAGAAGGTAATAATACAATTTTCTTGCCAGCAAATCCTAATGGAGTTGAAGATATACGAACCCATATATTATCGGCTTTGAAAGCTAAGTAAATATAATCTTAACGTTTTATTTGATTGACTATATGTTTTTTTATTGACAAATCCCTTAAAAACATATACAATTAAATATCGTAAAGAATAAAATAGGAGAAAAACATGGCTAAGTCTAACTTTGAAAAAGTAGAATCAGTTGTTAGCTGGGTTCGTGATAAGAAGATCACTGGTTATCGTATTTCTAAAGAAACGAATGCACGTGAAATGTCTATCATTGCTCTGGCTCAAGGACGTGCAAAAGTTAAAAATATTTCCTTTGAAACAGCCCTTGGATTAATTGATTTCTATGAAAAAAATCATGAAAAATTTGAAGATTAATCTTTGGATACCAGCAGACTCTACTTTAGGGTCTGCTTTTTATTTACGAGACTATAAAATAGCCTTACTATGATCTGCTCAACGAGTCTATTTGTTAGAATGAACTAGCTTGATAGGGAGCAGAGTGATTTTAGCCATAAAAATCTAAGAAAAGACCAGCAATATAACTAGAGGTATTTCGTGATTAGGAAGCAGGAGACAGAGGCTAGCGAGCACAAGAGTGAGTTTTCAAATACATAAAAGAGGCTGGGACAAAAGTCCTAGCCTCTCGATTGTCTTTGGATTGTCGAGCAAGACGCAGTGGTTGAGTGGGCTCTACTTCGCTGATTTCATCAGCTTTTACAGCCCTACTCAACTGTGCGGAGGTGGGACGACGAAATCGAATTCTAACGAATTGCCGATTTCTGTCCCACTCTCAATTTTTGTGAGTAATAAGTTTTTGATTTTTTTGTCAATGAGACTTTCAAGATTCTTTTTACAAATCTTTATTCACAATTTTCAAGAATCCAGTGGATAGTTATAGTCTTGGAGGGATGGGGCTAGGAAATCGAGACCTTGTCTACTAATTTAAAGCTCATCGCCTTTTTTTATCCTAAATAACGTTGTAAAAACTCTCTTGTTCGTTCTTCTTTTGGATTGGTAAAGAGGACTTCCGGTTTTCCTTCTTCTGCTATGACACCCTTGTCCATAAAGATGACACGGTTAGAAACATCGCGAGCAAATTCCATCTCGTGGGTTACGACAATCATGGTCAAGCCTTCTTGAGCTAAATCTTGCATGATTTTAAGAACTTCACCGACCATTTCAGGGTCAAGAGCGGATGTAGGTTCGTCAAAGAGAATGGCATCTGGATTCATAGAAAGAGCGCGGGCAATGGCAACACGTTGTTTTTGACCGCCGGAAAGCTGTTTAGGTTTAGCCTGCCAGTAGCGTTCTCCCATACCAACTTTATCGAGATTTTCTTTAGCAATTTTTTCAGCTTCTGCACGTTCACGCTTGAGGACAGTTGTCTGAGCGACAATGGTATTTTCAAGAACGTTGAGGTTTTCAAAGAGATTAAAGGATTGGAAAACCATCCCTAGTTTTTCACGGTAGTGAGTGAGGTCGTAGCCTTTTTCTAGGACGTTATCACCGTGATAGAGGATTTCTCCCTCGGTTGGTGTTTCTAGTAGGTTGATAGAACGTAGGAAAGTTGATTTACCACTACCCGAACTTCCGATGATAGAAATAACTTCTCCCTTGTGAACAGTGAGAGAGATATCTTTTAGGACCTCATTTTGTCCGTAGGATTTTTTGAGGTTTTTGATTTCAAGGATTGGTTGACTCATTATTTCAAATCCTCCGTTTGCATTTGGTTAGCACCTGTCGTATAGGTATCCATATCCATACGACGTTCGATAAAGCGTAAGATACGGGTTACGGTAAAGGTGAGGACAAAGTAGATAACTGCGATGATGGTAAAGGTTTGGAAGTATTGGTAGGTTTGGGTTGCTACCGTATTTCCTGAGAAGTAAAGCTCTACAACAGAGATAACATTCAGTACAGAAGTATCCTTTATGTTGATGACAAATTCATTACCAGTTGCAGGTAGGATGTTGCGAACGACCTGTGGTAGGACAACCTTACGCATGGTTTGATTGTGGGTCATACCAAGTGCAGTCGCTGCTTCGAATTGTCCCTTGTCAACGGCTAGAATACCACCACGGACGATTTCCGTCATGTAGGCACCAGTGTTGATAGAAACGATAAAGATTGCAGCAAGTGTACGGTCGAGATTGATTCCGAAAGCTTGGGCAGTTCCATAGTAGATAACCATAGATTGTACGATCATCGGTGTACCACGGAAGATTTCAATATAGACACTGAGTAACCAGCCAAGTGCTTTTTGCAAGACTGCTATAAAGTTGTTTTCAGAGAGTGGGGCAGTACGGAAGACACCGATTGCTAGACCAATAACCAAACCTGTGATAGTACCGATGATGGAAATCAAAAGTGTGATACCAGCTCCTCGCAAGAGTTGTTGCCAGTTTTCTGCAAGAATTTTTGCCACTTGAGCAAAGAAACTGCTTTGTTCTTCGCTACTGGTAGCTTCAACAGGTTGCTCCTTAATCATACGATCCATTAGGGCAACTTGCTCATCTTTAGTGATGGTTTCGATGCTGGCATTGATTTGGTCAATACGGCTATCCTCTTTGCGAAGACCGATAGCGATAGAAGTGTCTTCTTCTCCAGTTTTAAAACCAGGTTCAGGCTGAATCATTTTGAACTTAGCGTTCGCTGACTCGGCAGTTAGAGCCTCTGGTCGTTCAGAAACATAGGCATCAATAACACCAGCTTCAAGAGCTTGACGCATCTGAGCAAAATCACCCATGGCTGTTTCTTTCTTAGCACCTGGGATTTGTGAAATCAAATCATAAAGGTAAACCCCTTGCTGAGAGGTGATTTTAGCACCATCAAAATCGTTTAAGGTTGTAGCGTTGGCGTAGGTAGAGTCTTTCTTAACTAAAAGAACGGGTTCACTAGTGTAGTAGCTACTTGAAAAAGCAATTTCTTGCTTACGCTCAGCAGTGGGACTCATACCAGCGATGATCATGTCGATCTTTCCAGAAGTAAGGGCTGGAACCAGACCTTCCCATTTTGTCTTAACAATGAGGGGTTCTTTTCCTAAATCCTTAGCAATTTTCTTGGCAATCTGAACGTCATAACCATTGGCGTACTGGTTGGTTCCGTCAATCTTGACAGCACCGTTGCTATCGTCGTCTTGTGTCCAGTTGAAGGGAGCGTATGCTGCTTCCATCCCGATGCGTAAATATTCATCAGCTTGGACAGTATTCATCAGGCCTAGGGTTAATGCTAGACCTGTAAATATAGATAAGAATAATTTCTTCATGTGTTCTCCTATTTCTAGTCTCAAAATGACTTCTCTCTATTGTATCGAAAATTAGCAAGTTTTTCAATCCTAGTAAACCCTTACTTGGAAAAAAATGATATAATGAGAAAAAGGTCAAAAGAGGCTATATTATGAAAAAAAGATGGTTAATAGTACTTATATTTACTTGTCTGATAATTGTTCCCAAACCGGTTTTTGCAGTGGAGTTTAGCATTCCATCCTATAAAGGAGAACTGTATATTCATGCAGATAATACAGCGGAATTTAGGCAGAAGATAGTTTACCAGTTCGAGGATGATTTTAATGGCCAAATCGTGGGTCTTGGTCGTGCAGGCAAGATGCCTAGCGGATTTTATATTGATCCTCAGCCAAAGGTTGAGGCCTTTAAAAATGGTCATAAAATCGAAAATTTTACTAGCGAAGTGACAGAAGAAACGAATGGTTATACTGTTAAAGTCTATAATCCAGGTCAGGAAGGGGACAGGGTCGAAGTGGAACTTACCTGGCAATTGAAAAATCTTCTTTTCTTATATGATGATATCGCTGAATTAAATTGGCAACCCTTAACCGACAGTTCAGAATCTATTGAAAAGTTTGAGTTTCATGTAAGGGGAGATAAGGGGGCCGAAAAACTCTTTTTCCACACAGGGCAACTTTTTAGAGAGGGAAGGATTGAGCAGAGTGGTCCTGACTATACTATTCGTTTAGATAATCTTCCGTCTCAGCGTGGAGTCGAGTTGCATGCTTACTGGCCGCGAACCGATTTTGCTAGCGCTATGGATCAGGGCTTAAAAGGAAATCGTTTAGAAGAGTTTAACAAGATAGAAGACTCGATTGTAAGAGAAAAAGAGCAGAGTAAATATCTAGTTACTTTGGTGGTTCCTTTGATTTCTTCACTTTCCTTGTTATTAAGTATCTGCTTCTATTTTATTTATAAAAGAAAGACAAGTCCTTCAGTCAAATATGCCAAAAATCATCGTCTCTATGAACCGCCGATGGAATTAGAGCCTATGGTTTTATCTGAAGCTGTTTACTCTACTTCCTTGGAGGAAGTGAGTCCTCTAATTAAAGGAGCAGGAAAATTCGACTTCAACCAGCTTATTCAGGCTACCTTACTAGATGTAATCGACCGTGGGAATGTCTCTATTATTTCAGAAGGAGATGCAGTTACTTTAAGGTTGGTAAAAGAAGATGGCTTGGCAAGCTTTGAGAGGACCTGTCTAAATCTGGCCTTTTCAGGTAAAAAAGAAGTTGCTGTTTCTGATTTGTTTGCGGATTATAAGGTCTCTGAGAGCCTTTACCGTGGAGCGAAAGCTACTGATGAAAAACGGATTCAAACAAAAGGCCGTAAGCTCAAATATTCT
Organism: Streptococcus sp. KHUD_014; assembly: GCF_051106275.1. Classification (GTDB taxonomy): domain Bacteria; phylum Bacillota; class Bacilli; order Lactobacillales; family Streptococcaceae; genus Streptococcus. The sequence continues at coordinate 509,503 of NZ_CP193666.1, forward strand.
TTTGAAAGAGCATTGAAAGAGATGCAAGAAGGGGTCAAGGACCGAGTCGCTTTCTTGGGGCTGCCAAATTATTATCGCCCCTTGACTAGCGGGGAAAAGGTCTTGCAAGTGAGCATGGGTGTTTCTACTATTTTCCCACTAATCATCGGATTTGGTTTGTTCTTGTACAGTTTGGACGTTCATGGCTATCTTTACCTGCCCTTGCCCATACTTGGCTTACTAGGTTTAGTTTTGGCTGCTTTCTATTATTGGAAGATTCGACTAGATAATCGTGATGGTGTTCTAAATGAAGTAGGAGCGGAGGTCTATTATCTTTGGACGAGTTTTGAAAATATGTTACGTGAGATTGCACGACTGGATCAGGCTGAATTGGAAAGTATTGTTGTTTGGAATCGTCTATTAGTGTATGCAACTTTGTTTGGATATGCTGACAAGGTTAGCCATTTGATGAAGGTTCACCAGATCCAAGTTGAAAATCCAGATATCAATCTCTATGTAGCCTATGGCTGGCATAGCATGTTTTACCATTCAACAGCGCAAATGAGCCATTATGCCAGTGTCGCAAATACGGCAAGTACTTACTCAGTATCTTCTAGTAATGGAAGTTCTGGAGGCGGCTTCTCAGGCGGTGGCGGTGGCGGTAGTATCGGCGCCTTTTAAAGAAAACTAAACACAGTTTATAAAAGTATGATATAATGGAGGATAGAAAAAGGAGTTATCTATGTATCTTATTGAAATTTTAAAATCTATCTTTTTTGGTATTGTTGAAGGAATTACGGAATGGTTACCGATCTCAAGTACAGGTCACTTGATCCTAGCAGAAGAGTTTGTCCAGTATAAAGACCAGAGTGAAGCCTTCATGTCTATGTTTAACGTAGTTATTCAACTTGGAGCTATTTTAGCGGTTATGGTTATCTACTTTAACAAGCTTAATCCCTTCAAACCTGGTAAGGATAAGCTACAAGTCCGTAAAACTTGGCAGTTATGGTCCAAGGTTTTTGTAGCGACTCTACCTCTTCTCCTTGTCTTTAAGTTCGATGACTGGTTTGATACTCATTTTCATAATATGGTGTCAGTGGCTATTATGTTGATTGTTTATGGGGTTGCCTTTATCTATCTTGAAAAACGTAACAAAGCGCAAGCTATTGAGCCAACAGTTACTGAGTTGGACAAATTACCTTATAAAACAGCCCTTTATATCGGTCTTTTCCAAGTCTTAGCTCTTTTACCAGGAACTAGCCGTTCAGGTGCTACTATCGTCGGTGGTTTGTTAAATGGTACTAGTCGTTCAGTGGTGACAGAGTTTACCTTCTATCTAGGAATTCCAGTTATGTTTGGAGCCAGTGCTTTGAAAATTTTTAAATTCATCAAAGCGGGAGAAGTGTTGAGTTTTGGTCAATTCTTCTTACTTCTAGTTGCTATGGTAGTAGCCTTTGCAGTCAGCATGGTTGCTATCCGTTTCTTAACTAGCTATGTGAAAAAACACGACTTTACGATGTTTGGTAAATACCGTATTGTCCTAGGTAGTGTATTACTACTTTATAGCTTCGTTCGATTATTTGTATAAGAAAAAAGAGGCGGGGCAAAAAGTCTTTAAAATCAAAAAACGCATAATATCAGATGTTGAAAAACCTTGATACTATGCGTTTTATTGTGGGAAGATTTACTTCATTTACTCCTGAAATTGAGTTTTTGTCCAAGCTCTTTTAAAATCCAGTCACAGTGACTCCCAATAAGCGGGTTCCCTTATCTTTATCGGCTAGAGATTCATAAAGCTGGATAGCAGTTTGAGCAATGATTTCCTCATCCTGCGTGCTTTCCGACAAGCTTTTCCGTTTGGTAAGGGTAGAAAAGTCATGATAGCGGATTTTCAGAATAACTATTTTACCGGACTTTTCGTGTTTTTGGAGACTGAGAGCGACTTTTCTAGAGAGAATGGTCAGCTCTTTTTTGATATCTTCATCTAACTGGAGACTTTTCCGATAGGTTTTTTCTTTGCCAATCGACTTGCGAATGCGACTGGACTTGACAGGAGAATTATGAATACCACGAGCCTTTCGATAAAGGTCAAAGCCTAGTCGGCCGAAACGATCAATGAGAGTGATTTCTGGAATTTCAAGTAGGTCTCCCCCTGTAAAAACGCCCATCTGATGGAGTTTTTCTACTGTTTTTTTACCGACACCATGAAATTTGGCAATATCCATCTGCTTGAGAAAATTTTCAGCCTCATCAGGGACAATAACTGTCAAGCCACGTGGTTTTTGATAATCACTAGCCATTTTAGCTAGGAATTTATTGTAGGAAACACCAGCAGAAGCAGTTAGATGAAGTTCTTGCCAGATATCATTTTGGATTAAGCGAGCTATTTTGACTGCAGACTTGATCCCCAGTTTGTTTTGGGTGACATCCAGATAGGCTTCATCAATACTCATGGGTTCAATGATGTCTGTATAGCGTCTGAAGATAGAACGGATTTGCTGGCCAACTGCCAGATACTTGTCGTAATTTCCAGAAATAAAGATAGCCTGAGGGCAACGATCGTAAGCTTCTTTAGAGCTCATAGCAGAGTGGATTCCAAAAGCTCTTGCCTCGTAGCTACAGGTTGAAACAACGCCTCGACCCCCTGTTTTTCGAGGGTCATTTCCAATAATGACTGGCTTCCCTCGGAGATTTGGATTATCTCTGATTTCTACCGCAGCAAAAAAGGCATCCATGTCAATATGGATGATCTTTCTTGATGTGTCATTCATTAAAGGAAAAATCAGCATGCTATCTCCTTTGCTAGGGTGTTCTTATTTTCCATTATACTCTTTTTCTGAAAAAATGAAAACCAAGTAATTCTTTTCAAAACTATAATACAGTTTTATTTATTTTTGAAACTGTATTAGAAAAGAAAGTGCTAAAAAAGAGATTTTCTACTTGTTGAAATCGTTTACTGTATGTTATACTGAGTACATGAATGTAACAGATGACTGTTACTAGAAAGAAAAAAGAGGACATTAACATGGTTGTTAAGACAGTTGTTGAAGCACAAGACATTTTTGACAAAGCCTGGGAAGGCTTTAAAGGTGTTGACTGGAAAGAAAAAGCAAGTGTATCTCGTTTCGTTCAAGCAAACTACACACCTTACGATGGAGATGAAAGCTTCCTTGCAGGACCAACAGAACGTTCACTTCACATCAAAAAAATCGTAGAAGAAACTAAAGCACATTACGAAGAAACTCGTTTCCCAATGGACACTCGTCCAACATCTATCGCTGATATCCCTGCAGGATTTATCGACAAAGAAAACGAAGTTATCTTTGGTATCCAAAATGACGAACTCTTCAAATTGAACTTCATGCCAAAAGGTGGTATCCGTATGGCTGAAACTACTTTGAAAGAAAATGGATACGAGCCAGATCCAGCTGTTCACGAAATTTTCACAAAATATGTAACAACTGTTAACGACGGTATCTTCCGTGCTTACACTTCAAACATCCGTCGTGCTCGCCACGCTCACACTGTAACTGGTCTTCCAGATGCATACTCACGTGGACGTATCATCGGTGTTTATGCGCGTCTTGCTCTTTACGGTGCAGACTACTTGATGCAAGAAAAAGTGAACGATTGGAACTCAATCGAAGAAATCGATGAAGAAACAATCCGTCTTCGTGAAGAAATCAACCTTCAATATCAAGCATTGCAACAAGTTGTACGCTTGGGTGATCTTTACGGAGTTGACGTTCGCAAACCAGCGATGAACGTTAAAGAAGCTATCCAATGGGTAAACATTGCCTTCATGGCTGTCTGCCGTGTTATCAACGGTGCAGCTACATCTCTAGGACGTGTGCCAATCGTATTGGATATCTACGCAGAACGTGACCTTGCTCGTGGTACATTTACTGAATCAGAAATCCAAGAATTTGTTGATGATTTCGTTATGAAACTTCGTACAGTTAAGTTTGCTCGTACAAAAGCTTACGACCAATTGTACTCAGGTGACCCAACCTTCATCACAACTTCTATGGCTGGTATGGGTAACGACGGTCGTCACCGTGTTACTAAGATGGACTACCGTTTCTTGAACACTCTTGATAATATCGGTAACTCTCCAGAACCAAACTTGACAGTTCTTTGGACTGACAAATTGCCATACAACTTCCGTCGCTACTGTATGCACATGAGCCACAAACACTCTTCAATCCAATACGAAGGTGTTACAACAATGGCTAAAGATGGATACGGTGAAATGAGCTGTATCTCATGTTGTGTGTCTCCACTTGACCCAGAAAACGAAGAACAACGCCACAACATCCAGTACTTCGGTGCTCGCGTTAACGTTCTTAAAGCTCTTCTTACTGGTTTGAACGGTGGTTACGACGATGTTCATAAAGACTATAAAGTATTTGACATCGAACCAATCCGCGACGAAGTTCTTGAATTCGAATCAGTTAAAGCAAACTTTGAAAAATCTCTTGACTGGTTGACTGATACTTACGTAGATGCTTTGAACATCATCCACTACATGACTGATAAGTACAACTACGAAGCTGTTCAAATGGCCTTCTTGCCAACTAAACAACGTGCTAACATGGGATTCGGTATCTGTGGATTTGCTAACACTGTTGATACATTGTCAGCTATCAAGTACGCTACAGTTAAACCAATCCGTGACGAAAATGGCTACATCTACGATTACGAAACAATCGGTGAATACCCACGTTGGG